>DASVUC010000183.1:0-82289 GCA_036387255.1 Tepidisphaeraceae bacterium
ATCACGTCCTGGCGCACCTGGTCGGTTACTTCGGCGAGCGCTGCGGGGGCGTGAGTGGCCTGGGCTTCAGTCATGCGGAGGATGTAGGCGTTGCCAAGACCGTCAGTGAGCGTTTGTGAGGGTTGCATGTAGTGCAGAAGCGCAGAGGTGTCCTGCGGGCGATTGGGCGACGCGAAGGCGACGACGACGGCGTCGAGATACGTGCCGATGCTTTCCTGACCGACGCGGGCCTCGCCGAGGCCGGGGATCTTCAGCACGTCAGAGGGCGTGATGTAGAGATCCTGAAGCGAGGCGACGACGGGGAGGACTTTGGTGGCGCCTTGGATCTGCGCTGCGAGCGCTTTGAGATAGTCGAAGCTGTTGTAGGGAACTTTGAGCGATGAGGCGGGGACGGTGGTGGGCTGGGTGGAGCCTTTGGTGGCGCTGTTGAACGCCATGTAGTCGCCGCCGAGGGACGCGGTGACGCGCTCGAGGATCTGGGCTTGGAGCTTGTCCGTTTCTTCGGTGATGAGTTGGTTGCGGATGTCGCCCTTCACTTCTTCGAAGGGCCGCGTGGTGGCTGATTTCTTCTGCGTCTCGAGGCTGAAGGCCTGATTGGCGGGCTGGCTCGTAGCCTGGGTAGTGGGGAACTGGTTCTGGTGGGTTGAGTAATACTTGAAGGCGTCGACTTCCCAGCGGCGGGGATCGCGCGAAGCTTCGACAGCGCGGCGAACCTCCAGCCGCGGGATCTGCACGTACTGGAGCTTCATGCGGTTGGGATACTTGTAGCCGAAGCCGAAGGGGTTGGTGGCGCTGGTGGAGCCTTTCAAGTTGTCGCGATACTTGGTGAACTGGTCGTTGAGCTGCTGAGTGGTGGGAGCGGGGACGTTGTTTTTGAACTTGGCGGCGTCAAACTCCACGAGGTTCACGCTAATCATCTGGCCCATCCTCGCGAGCTCGTTGCGGCGCATCGGCTCGGACACCTTGACGACGCTGGCGGCGCGGAGGAAGGCGTTGCGGACAGTGAGCGCATCGGCGATGGCGCGTCGGAATTCGTCGAGGCGATCTTCGTCGGTGAGGCCGGGGAGATAATTGCGCACGACGTCTTCCACCTCGTCACGGCTGACGGTGACACCCATCTTTTGCGCCTCCTTGATCAGGAGCGGGAAGAGATCGGGGTGGGCTTCGATCTGGCTCATGGGGACGGCGCCGAGGAGCAGGTCGTAGGCGAGGGGCCGGCCGGACATGGGGTTGCGCTGGCGGGAGAGGAGTTCCCATTCCGCGCGGCCGAAGTGGCGCTCGGTGGCGGTGAATTTTTCCTTGCCGACGTACCCGACGACGGTGTTGCCGCCACCCATGCCGGCCTGCTTCATACCACCGGGCAGGAAGAAGGCGACCATGAGCAGGACCGAAACGACCGCGAGGATTTGTTTACCGTAGGACTGGAGAAACTTTTTCATGATGGATCAGCTCACTGGATTCAATTTCGTAAGCCGCGGCGGGTGAGCCGCGGGGGGAAGAACTATATCCGCAAGCGGGGGAAACATCACGCGGGCGTCGGCGTTGAACGAGATGTAGGGGCAATGCCTGCGTCTCCCGTCACAGCGCCCCGGACTTAGGTGGCGACGCGGAGCCGCCGCTACGGCGATTTCAGGCGCTGGAGCTTTGCTCGGGCGCTGGCGCCGGCGGGTGTGGTGGCAAATTGAGTGGCGACCTGCTCGTAGAGCCGGGTGGCGCCCGTGTCATCACCAATTCGCTCCTCAATCGCCGCCGCTTTGAGGAGTGAGGCGGCGACGTAGGGTGCACCGGGTGAATCTTTGAAATGCGAGACCACGCGCATGTACGCAAGCGCGACGTCTTTCCAACGATCTTCGGGAGAGGGCGCGGAGGTAGGGGAAGGTTGCGTCGGCGGACGCGGTTTGGCAGTGGACGTTTCCGCTTCGGCTAATCCTGCATCGGCTTCGGCGAGAGAAAACATCGCCTCGGCCTGGTCGCGCTCTTCGATGAAGAGGGACTTGCTGGACGTGATTTCACGCTTGGCCTGCGTCCACTGCTGGTTCTGGAGGAGCTGGGCGACGGTGTCGAGCTTCTTCCGGACGACCGCGCGGGCGGCGCCCTGATTGCCGGACTTGTTCATCAGCTCGAGCACCGCGTCAGCGGCGGTCGGATCATGGCGCGCGCGATGAAGATCGACCAGCAGATCGAGAAGGCGCTGCTTCTGTTGAGCACTGAGCGTCGCGTCGGTGAGCGCGCTGTTCACATCTCCCACTGCTTCTTCGAGGGCTTTAGCATCGCCTTCACCGATAACCGGCGTGAGCTCCTGCGCGCGCGCCGGCTGGTTCTTGACGATGTGCAGATAACCTTCGACAGCGGCGGGGATGTTGCTGGCGTTCTGCGCGGAGTCGACCAGCCTCGGGGCCACCCAGTTGCGGAGCCATTCGCGGCTGGTGCCGGCGAGAACTCGACGGTAGGCGTCGACGGCCTGAGGCCACTGGTGATCGGCGTAGGCACGCTCCGCGCCGGCGAGCGCTGGTTCGTTGTCCATCTCGATGCGCTTAACGTCGGCGAGTTCGCGCCGGCCTCGCTTGCCGGTGGAATCTTCGAAGGCAATCTGGTCTCCGGAGGCGCCGGTGATTCGAATCTCGGATATGGGGACTTCGTTACCGGACTGGTTGAGGACCCAAAGCGTGTCGGCGGAGGCGAGGCTGGAGAACCCTGCAACGAAGATGATGATCAGCGGTGAAACCTTCATCGGCGGGATATCAAATGCAGGAGAGGGGACTCGAACCCCTACACCTTTCGGTACTGGCTCCTAAGACCAGCGCGTCTGCCAATTCCGCCACTCCTGCGTGGGCGCGTGCTGATTACACGATAGGCGGGGCGGGGTGTCAAAAACAGTGGGATTTCGGAACGTATGATGATCCCGTTTCCCTCAGGGGATACGAATCGAGACGCTGACGTGAGAGTGGTCTACCCGCAGCCGGCGTGCAATTAAAGCACCAGCAGATCAAGCGAATCTTTTTGATCCAGCGTTGTGATCACCGACGTGGTGGTGAGGTTGGCGCTGGTCGTCGGCTGGGCGAGCTGGGTGCTTGCGGTGGTTGTGGTGACGGTGGCGATCAATTGGAAGTCGAAGCTGATGTCCGTGCTGGTTGCACCGGCTTGGTGGATTTCGACAGCGATCACGTTTGTGCCCGCCACGAGCAAGGCGGGATTGACGTTGGCGGAAAGCCAGGTCGTTTCATCCGAGCCGCCGAGGGCGGTGGAAGCCAACGTGTTGTAGGCGACCGTGCCGGTGGGCATGTTGCTGCGATAGATCTCAGTACCGTTGAGGTAAACCACCGCCCCATCGTCACGGATGAGCTTCAGCGCAAGGGCGCTGATTTGCGTGGGATTGCTCACAGAGAATGCTTTGCGGAAATAGGTGGTGACGTACTTGCTGTTTGCGTTGGTGCCGTAGGAGACCAGGGTGGCTTCGTCACCGTCGCCGTAGCCGAGCTGCGCTGCGCCGGTTTTCCATGCCGTATCACTGAAGACGGTGGAGCGCCAAGAGGTGCCTTGGTTGGAGCCATTGTCGAGATACTTCCACGTGGACCCTGCGGCGATGAGGTTTTGCGTGGAAGGCGGCGGCGGCGTGGTGCCGGCGAGAGTGGCCTGCAACTCAAAGTCAAAGCTTACATCGCTGCTGGTGGGATCCGATTGGTGCAGTTCGACCGCGATTACATTTGAGCCCGAAGCGACTAGTGCCGGATTGACGCTGGCGCTGTAGTAGTTGTTGTCTTCGACGGAAGACAGGGCGTTGGTGGTGTAGGAGACGGCGCCGGTGGGCATGTTGCTGCGATAAATTTCGGTGCCGTTGAGATAGACGACGGCGCCGTCGTCGCGCAGGAGGCGCAGGGTCAGGGCGGAGACCTTGCCCGGATCGGTGACAGTGAAGGTCCTGCGGAAGTACGTGGTGATGTACCGGCTGCTGACACTCGGGCCGTAGGAGATGACCGTCGCTTCGTCGCCGTCGCCGTAGCCAAACTGGGCGGCGCCGGATCTCCAGGCGGAGTCGTCGAAGCCTGCACCAAACCAAGCGGCGCCCTGGTCGGAGCCGTCGTCGAGGTACTTCCAGGTCGAGCCGGTTGGGATGTAGGTGACGGCGGTAGATGCGGGAGCAGCCGGCGTTGTGGCGCTGGCGACGGACGAGGCGGCAGAATCGCCGGCGAAGTTCGCCGAGCGCACGCGATAGTAGTAGGTCGTCGACGGCAGGACGTTGTTGCTGTCTTGGTAAGCGGTGACGTTGCTGCCTACCGTGGCAATGACGGCCCAGCTGCCAGAGCCATCCCGGGAGCGTTCGATCTTGAAACCGGTCTCATTGGACGAATTATCAAGCCAGGCGAGGGTGATCAAGCTCCCGCTGCTGGCGGCAGCCGTGAGATTGGTCGGGACCGCGGGCGGCGTCGGCGCGGCGGGCGTGCTGACGTTGACGGTGTTGGAATAGTCGGAAGTCATGCCGTTGCCGGCGCGAATGCGGTAGTAGTACGTCGTGGCGGAAGCGACGGTGGTATCGCTGTAGCTGGTGGCGTTGGCAGGTGCGGTGCCGATCTGGGCGAAGGTGGAGTTGTTCGTCGAGCGCTCGATGAAGTAGGAGCTTTCGCCGGTGGAGTCGGTCCAGGTCAGGTTCACCTGCGTCGCGCCCACAACCATCGCAGACAGGTTGGCGGGCGTTGTCGGCGGTGTTCCGGGCGCAACCAAGTAGGCGCCGGCCCAGTCGGCGTGGTCGTAGGAGAGGTCGCCGTCGTTGTCGCCCACGTGCAGGCGGAGCTGCTGCACGCCGGTGACGTTCAGATTGATGATCTTCGATTGTGTGGATTGGGACATCGAGCCGGAGTCATAGACCTTCACGCCGTCGGCATAGACCTGGAACACGAGCCCGGATGTTGCGCCGGTGGCGTCGTCGGCGCCGATATCCGAATGGAAGAAGCTGTACGCGCCGCCGAGGTTATAGGTGATGTCGCTGGCTGCATGCGCGCCAAGCCCCTTGGCATACGTCACGCCGTTGAGCGTGATGGTCTTGCCATCACCGGCGCTGGTGCCGCCGTTGCTCATGTCTTTTTCCACCGGGCCGTAACCGTTGGTGGGCGAACCTGCCCAGTTTAAGTCGCTGAGGTAAAACAGATTCCCGGACGGGAGGGCGACGGATGCGGTGCCAGAATAGCCGGAACTGCCCGCTGCATTGCTCGCGCGAACGCGATAATAGTAAGTGGTTCCGGGGGTGCGACCGGTGTCGAGGAAACTGGTGACGGATGAGCCGACGGAGGCAACGTGCCCGAAATTCACATTGTCAGTAGACCGCTCGATCTGGAACGAAGTCGCCGAACCCGTCGATGAATCATTCCAGGTTAATTGCACTTCGGCGGTCGAACGTGGGCTTGCGATGATCCCCGTGGGCGCGGCGGGAAGCGTGGGCGTGGGTGTGCCGATGCTGTAGCTGTCGATCAACGTGCCATTGCGGTTGATGAACCGAAACGTGATCGAGGATGGATCCGTATCGACGCGAATCGCGCCGTAGTTCCCCGAGTAGCGGATCTGACTGCCCGGCTCCACATGATCCGGCGGCACGATCGCTGCGCCGGCGAGGCCGTTGACGAAGTACGGGAATCCGTTCTTGAGGATCCGCTCGTACATGTGATCGTGACCCGAGAAGACGGCAGTGGCGCCCCACTGCTGGAAGGGCCACTGCATGCTCGCGTGATTGTCTTCGGTGCCCGACGTGTAAGCGGGAAAGTGAAAGAAGACGAGCTTCCATGTGGCGGTGGAAGCGGCCAGGGCATTCTTGATGTACGTGCCCTGAGTTGATGTGCTGGTGGTGCCCGCGGACTCCTGGGGGTTTGAGTTGACGATGAAGAGTTCGACGCTGCCGAGGCGGACGTTGTAGTAGCGTTCGTTGTTGGGGAAGGAGAAGAATGCGAGGTCGTCGCTGATGCCGTTGTCGTAGTCGTGGTTGCCGAGGGCGGACCAGAAGCGGTTGCCGGTCGATGAGCCGCTGCCATAGCCGCCGATGTAGGGGGAGACGTAGGAGTGGTAGAACTGGCCGATGGTGTCGTCGAGGGCGTCGCCGTGAACGTTGTCGCCGGTGCTGACGACGAACTCTGGATTCCAGCCTTTGACGAGGTTGGAAACGTCGCGTCCGCCGGTGGTCTCAGAGACATCGCCGATGATGGCAAAAGTCGCCAATTGAAGGCGTGTCTCGAGCGCTTCCAAGATGTATCGCGAGCAATGGTGGCTCGGCTGGCGGACAGGCATGCGTCTCCTTCTCTCCTCTTACTCAGGGAAACTTAACGAGGAGGTGCAGGAATTGCGCTGCAAATATTTGGGATGATAAATCGGGCTGACTTTACGCTTTGATCACGCTGACGTTGTCGAACTTGGCTGTGTTTGTCGTTGTCGCGTTCTTTGATGTCACGGCTAAACCGACATAGACGGTGGAACCCATGGTGATGTTGACGGAACCAACTTGCGTCCAAACGATGCCGTCATTGGACTTATAGCTGGTGATCGTGCTTCCCTGCCGAACCAGCTTGAGCCACTCGGGCGCTCCACCCGAGGAGAAGATCCCATCCGTGGTGCCGCCAGTGGACTTTCGCGAGGTCATTACCAGTCCGTTGGTGGGGGTGACGACGAGCGAGGCTTCCTTGGCGTTGGCGGCCAAGGACTCGCGAATTTGAATGCCCGCGTTGGCCCAGGCATTCGTGTTCTGCATCGAGGCTACGCGTGCAATGATGGTGCCATCGCCGGTGAGGGTGGTGTAAACAAACTGGAAATTGTCGGAATTGTTCCAGATGTCGGAGCCGCCGGAGGTGACGGTGTAGGTGCCGTTGGAGAAGGTGGCGGTTCCTTTCATCTGAACGGGGCCAATGTCCGCGCTGGTCCAGGCGAGGGGCAGGCCGTTGGTCGGGGCGGCTTGGGTGGTGGCGTTCACAGTTGCGGTGTAAGCGGAGTCACCCGTGAGATTGGTGGCGCGGATGCGGTAGTAGTATTGCGTCGCCGCCGCCAGACCGGTGTCGGAGTACGTGGTGACGTTGGCGGCGGTGGTGGCGATCTGAGTCCAACCGGTTGCGCCGTCAAGCGAGCGCTCGATCTTGAAACCGGTTTCATTAGTGGCGTTGTCGGTCCAGGCCAGGTTGATCGCCGAGGCACTCGTGGCTGAAGCAACAGGCGCACTGGGCGCGGCCGGAGGCGTGGGAAGCGCTTGGGTTGTGGCAGAGGCGACGCCTGAGTTGTTGGAGTCCCCTACCGCGTTGGTCGCGCGTATCTGGTAGTAGTACTTAGTCGAAGCGGTGAGCCCTGTGTCGCTGTAGGTGGTGATGTTGGCGCCGAGGGTGATGAGCGGGACGAAGGTGATGCCGTCGGTGGAGCGCTCGATGATGAAGTTGGTTTCGTTGGCGCTGTTGTCGGCCCAGGTGAGATTGATCGCGGAAGCACTCGTCGCTGAAGCCACCAAACCTGTGGGCGCGGCGGGCGCTGTCGGAACGACGTTGACGGGTTGCAGCGCAACGTTGTCGAACTTGATCGTATTGGTGGTGGTTGTGTTCTTTGCGGTGCCGACGAGACCCACGTAGATCGTTGAGCCCATGGTGATGGAGATGGAGCCCATGCTGGTCCAGGTGCTTCCGTTCTCGGATTGATAGGCGGTAAAGGTGCTGCCGGCGCGGACGAGCTTGAACCACTCCGGAGCGCTGCCGGACTTGAAGTTGCCGTCGGTAGCGCCGCCGGTGGCGGTGCGGAACGTCATCACCGCGCCGCTGGTGGGCGTGACGACGGCGGAGACCTGCTTGGAATTGGCTGCAAGGGTGTCGCGCATCTGGATGCCGGCATTGGCCCAGGCGTTGGTGTTCTGCATGGACGAGACGCGGGCGATGAAGGCGCCGTCGCCGGTGAGGGTTTGGTAGGTGAGGTGCTCGGTGTCGGCGGAGTTCCAGATGTCCGATCCGCCGGTGATCATGGTGTAGACGCCAGCGGATTGCGTGGTTGAACCCTTGATACTCACCGGGCCGATGTCTCCGTCGGACCAGCCGGCGGGAAGGCCGTTGAGCGAGAGCGTGGTGGCGCTGGTGACGGCAGAGTAAGCGGAGTCGCCGGCGGTGCTGGTGGCGCGGACGCGGTAGTAGTACTTGGTGCTGGAGGAGAGACCGGTGGCGTCGGCGTAGGTGAGGACGTTGGCACCCACCATCCCGATCTGCGTCCAGGCGGTCGCGCCGTCCAGCGAGCGTTCGATCTTGAAGCCGGTTTCTCCTGCGACGTCGGACCAGGTGAGCGTGATTTTGGTGGAGCTGTTCGCGGTGGCGGAGAGATTGCTGGGGGCGAGGGGCGCGGTGGTGGTCGTTGCGCTGGCAATGTTGGAGTTGGCGGAGTCACCGCCCGTGCCGGTGGCGCGGATGCGGTAGAACCACGTGGCGCCGGCCGCGAGGTTCTTGTCGCTGTAGCTGGTGATGTTGGCGGCGGGTGTGGCGATTTGGGTCCAGCCGGTGACGCCGTCGGCGGAGCGCTCGAGGATGAAGCTGGTTTCGTCGGTGGCGTTGTCGGTCCAGTTGAGGTTGATCTGTGTGCCGGAAGCTGCGACTGCGGTGAGGTTGCTCGGTGCGGCGGGCGCGGGGATGGCGAGAGTCGTCGCGCTCACGACCGAGGTATAGGACGAGTCGCCGGCGGTGTTCGTCGCGCGGATGCGATAGGAATAGCTGGTCGTCGCATTCAAGTTGGCATCAGTGAAGTTCGTGATATCCGCCAGGACGGCGCCCACTTCGGTCCAGCCGGTTTGGCCATCCAGCGAGCGCTCGATCCTGTAACCGTTCTCGCCCATCACGTCCGACCAGCTCAGCGTGATGCTGCTGGAGGATTTGGGCAACGCCGTCAGATTGATCGGCGCGGCGGGCGAGAGGAGCGGCGTTGAGCTGACAACGCTGGACGGCGCTGCGTCGCCTGCGGTGTTGGTTGCGACAACGCGATAATAAAACGCACTGGCGCCCGAGACGGTGGTGTCGCTGAAGAACGTGAGACCGGTGGTGGAGCCGAGGGCGGCCCAGCTGGTCGAACCGTCGAGAGAGCGTTCGACGCGATAGCCGGTTGCGTTGCCGCTGGCAGACCAGTTCAAGTTGATCTGCGTGGGGGAAAACGCCGTCGCGGTGAGGTTCTGCGCCGTGCCCGGCGGCAGCAGGACCGTTGAGCTGGCGACGGTGGAAGGAGCAGACTCCGTGCCGGAACCCGTTGCGATCACACGGTAGTAGAACGTGCCGGTTCCCGAGACGGTGGTGTCGGCAAAGGTCGTGACGCTGGCGAGGGTGGCGCCGACGGCGGTCCATCCACCGTTGCCGTTGGAGGAGCGCTCGATGCGGAAGCCGGTTTCGCCGGCGACATCGCTCCAGGAGAGGTTGATCTGCGTAGCGGACCCGGGGGAAGCGACGAGATTGGCCGGCGCGACCAGACTTGGAGCGGCATCGAAAAAGACACGCGCACCGGCCCAGTCAGCATGGTCGAAGCTGGTGGAGCCGTTGGCGTCGCTGACGAGGAGCCGAAGCTGCTGCACGCCCGCCACGTTCAGCTTGAGCGACTGCGTCTGCGAATCTTGATACATCGTGCCGGAGTCGTAGATCTTCACGTTGTCGGCGAAGACCTGGAAGACAACGGACCCCGCGCCGGTTTCGTCATCAAGGCCGATGTCGGAGACGAACGTGTTGTAGGCGCCGCTGAGGTTGTAGGTGATGTCGCTGACGGCATGGACGCCGATGCCCTTGGTGTACTTCACGCCGTTGAGCGTGATCGGATTGCCATCCCCGCTGGCGGAGCCGCCGACGCTCTGATCGCGCTCGATCGGTCCCCAGCCGTTGATCGCCGTGATCGGGTTCATGTCGCTGAGGTAGACCACGGGGATGGTCGAGGGGACGGTGATTGCCGCTTCGTTCGAAGCGATCGACGATCCGTTGGCATTGACCGCGCGGACGCGGTAGGTGTAGTAGTTGCCGCCGGTGACGGTGGTGTCGATGTAGCTGGTGGCGTCGGCAGCGAGCGTCTGGATGAGCGTCCACGCGCCGGTGGTGCCAAGCTGGCGCTCGATGAGGTAATTTGTCTCGACTGTGGTGTTGTCGCTCCAGGTCAGCTTCACCTGGCTCGGCGACAGCGCCTGCGCGACGAGCATTCCTGGGCCCGCGGGGACGACCGGTGCGTAGCTGAACTTGAACCAGTTAAAGTTCCCGGTTGCGCCGGAGCTGGCGCCTTGGGAGTCCATGACCAGCCGCAACGTGTGCAGGCCCGCGGGCAGGTTCAGGCCATTCTTGCTGATCGTGGTGTAGGTCTGCCAGGCGCTGGTATTCGGCACCGTCATCGCGCCGGTGAGGTTGACGCCGTCGAGCTCGAAGTGGAAGTTCCCGCCTGCCGTATAAGACGCGACGCGGACGGCGAGGTTGTACAGGCCCGCCTGCGCGACATTCACGGTGTAGTTCAGCCACTCGCCGCTTTTGACGTATCCGATGTTAAATCCGCCACCGGCGTCGGAGGTGTTCTCCAGGTCCACGCCCGCGGGGAAACGGTAGCTCGTGGCGGTGCCGTAGTTGGTGTATTCGGTGTCGTGATAGCCGTAGCCTTCGGAGCCTTGATCAAAATCTTCGACCTGAATGGTGTTATCGATGGACTGGGGAGCGGCCATGAACGCGGACGCGGTCGCGACGGGGAAGCGGGTGGTCGACCAGTTGGAGAAATTGACGTTGATCCCGTTGGTGACGATGAGCTCACCGGAACCGGTGCCCGCGCCGCTGGGGCCGTTGTTGCTGTTGTACCAGTTGTTCTGGGCATTGACCGTGCCCACGTACTGGAGCGGCTGCATCTGGATCGCCTGAGGCGAGCCGGTGTACATGCCGTTCTCGTAGAAGTTGTTCTGGGTGATGGTGAAGTTGTAGTTGTCGCCGGCGAGTCCCTTGTTGTCGATGCGGATGGCGGGGCCGGTGTTCTTCACGAGGCTGTTGCCCTGGATGACGAAGTCGTGGTTGTCGCCCTCGAAGCGCAATGCTGCGGACCACTGATCCTTGCAATACATCACCAGGTTGTTCTGGATCGTGACGTTGCTGGTGTGGAAGAAGAGGACGGCTTTGCCGTTGGTATCGAAGACGTTGTTGGTGATGCGGATGTTGGACTGAGGGACGGCGATGGCTTCGAATGCGACGGCCGCTTCCACGGTAGTGGTGCCCTGTCCGCCGAAGTTTCGGATGAAGGCGTTGGAATCGATGATGACGTTGGAGAGGTTGCCGCCGGAAATCCCGCCGTCCGTGAAGATACCGCGGCCACCGTTCAAACCCGGGTTGTTGTTGTCGCGGAAAAGGTTGTGATAGATGACCGCAGGCTTCGCGTCGTTGTAGTTGGCCAGGAACAAGCCGGCCACGTTGTTCTGAACGATATTGTTGAAGACGTGCGTGCCGGAAACCTTGGGGGCGATGACGATGCCAGCGCCGGAGTAAACAGATTGATTCGTTTCGTTCTGTACGGTGAAGCCGTCAATCGTGACGTCATCGGCGGCGATATAGAACGAGGCGCTGCGGGTGCTGTCGGTGGCGTTGAGTGCGCCATTCATCACGCTCTCACTCGTGACCGCGCGCATGTTCGAGCGCGCGTCGACTCCCGCGCCGGCGCCGCGCAGTGTGAGCTGTTTGCTGATCCAGACCATCTCGTTGTACTGGCCAGGATCGACGGTGATGGTGGCGCCGGGAGCGGCGGCATCGACGGCGCCTTGGATGGTCGAGAAAACGGTTGAGTTGCCGACGATATGGGCGGCGAGCATCTGGCGATGCTCGAGCACCTCGAAGCTGGCGCGCTGAAGGGCGTGCCGCTGCTTGTGCGAACTGCGTGAGACTTTCTGCTGCGAGATCATAAAACGCCTCTGGCTGTCGACGAAGATCATGCTGCACACGCAGACGGAACAGACGGCGCCGTTGTCACAGTCGGAATAACCGGCCATGCGAGCGCACCGGCGGCGCGTGCAGAAGAATCAGTGTCGATGGGTCCAGTATTCGTTACAGCGTCGCAGCGGCAAACGCAGACTTGCCCGAAGCAGCGTCCGAAATAACACTGCCGCGGAAGATGGAGGATTTGCTCTGGGAGCAGGAGAAAGAGCGCACGTGCCGTTGGCGCACGGAACCCCGCGCGGGCTAGCTAGGTAGTCGAGACGCTGCGGAGCGCATCCATCGCCACCGTTTCCCAGACGCTTTTCAGCGGCATTTGCGTCGCTTCCGCTATTTTCCGGCAGTCGTCGTGCTCGGGCATCACACCGGCAACCTCGCTGCCGATCCACTTGATCTTCACCCGCGCCTGACCGAGCGAGGTCTCGACACTGCGGATCTCGCGGCGCGCTTCGTGACGGTGCTGGATGGAATGTACGCGCACGCCGAGCGTTGTTGTCTCGCGCAGGAACACTTGTGCGAGCGCGGGCTCATTCGCGGCGGGCGCCAGCGCGCTGAGCACCACGCCAGGCCTGCCCTTCTTCATCTGCACGGGCGTAATCCAGACGTCCTTGGCGCCGGCGGCAAAGAGCTTCTCGGTGATCGCCTGGTAGAACTGCGGGTTCATGTCGTCGATGTTGGTCTCAAGCTGCACCATCGGCCCGCGGTGCTGAAGCTCACCAAGCCACATCCGCGCGATGTTCGGCCAGACCGTGTCCTTGGAACCGGCGCCCATACCGATCTTCGTGAGCGTCATCGAGGGCTGCTCAAAGGTCGCGCACTCGGCGAGGATGGCAGCGCCAGTGGGCGTCACCCACTCGCCGGGACCAGGCCCGGGCCTGGTCGGGGCGCTGACGGCCGCGAGCAGTTCCAGTGTCGCGGGGGCGGGCAGCGGGATCTGTCCGTGAGCCATATGACCAAAGCCATCACCCAATGGAACGGGCGAGGCGAAGATGCGCTCGATGCCCAGGTCGTGAATACCGGCCGATGCGCCGACGATGTCGATGATGGCGTCGACCGCGCCGACTTCGTGAAAGTGAATTTTCTCGCGCGTGGTGCCGTGCACGCGCGCCTCGGCGTCGGCGAGTCTTGTGAAGATCGCGATGGCGCGCTGCTTTACCACGTCGGCAAGGTCCGCGGCTTCGATGATGGCGACCACGTGCTTGAGGTGGCGGTGGGCGTGACCTTCCCTGGCGCGCACATCCACGAACTTCGCGCGAATGGAGTTCTTCTTCACATCCCGCGCTTCAATCGACCATTCCTCAGCCGGAAGCTTCAGCCGCTCGACAGTCTGGCGCAGGCGCTCGACCGGCCAGCCGCAATCCACAAGACAACCCAGGAACATATCGCCGGAAAGTCCGGATGGCAGATCCAGATACGCAATCATTCTCACTCTCTCTCGTAGCATTGGCGTCTGGCCAATGCCTTACCGATGGGCATGGGCGAGACGCCCGTGCTGCGCAGATCATCCCAGCCATTCAGGGTGGTGCGCCGTCCCATCATACATGGAAGTGGTCTTGAAAGGTTCGAACTTGCCGCTGGGGGCGGCTTGTTTGGTCTTCTCAAGCAGTGCCGCAACCTGATCTGGCTTCATCGGCTGGAAGGTCTTCACCGCATCCAGCGCCTGATTCAGGATCTTCTCCGTGTCCATTCCCGTGATGACAACGCTGGTCGGCATGCTCATCGCAAAGTGCAGGCACTCCGTCGCGGAGACGGTTTTGCTCTTGAGCGCATGTCCACCCGCCAGCGTCTTCATCGCCAGCACACCCATGTTGCGCTTCACGAGTTCGGGAATCACCTTCTGCGTGAAGCTGCGGAAATGCGCATCAAGCACATTCACCGGCATCTGCGCCGTTTCCATCCGCGCCTTGTGCTGATCGGCGATCTCCAGCATGCGGAGGTGGACGATCGGGTCCTTGTGGCCCGTGAAGCCGATGAAGCGAATTTTCCCGGCCTTTTGCGCTTCGACCAGCGCTTCGTTCGCGCCGCCTGGTGCGAACACGCGGTCCGGATCTTCCATCCGAATAATCTCGTGATGCTGCACAAGATCAATCCGGTCCGTCTGAAGGCGCTTCAGGCATTCATCAAGCTGGCGAGCGGCATGCTGCCTGGTTCTGCCATCGATCTTGGTCATGAGGAAGACCTTGTCGCGATAGCCGTCGCGCAGCGCTTTGCCCATACGGATTTCACTGCCGCCGTTGTGATAGTCCCAGCAGTTGTCCATGAAGGTGATGCCGCGGTCGATCGCGGTGCGGATCAGGCGGATCGACTCCTCCTCCTCCTTCTGCATCCCGATGTGGTAGCCGCCCAGGCCGATGATCGAGACGCTGTCACCCGTGCTGCCGAGCTTGCGATAGAGCATATCGCCGCGGCGCTCGGATTCCGGCGCTTTCATATCTGATAGCCCCCCCGCCGCTTCTTGTGCACGGAGCATGGTGGTGCCGGCGGCCATCGCCGCCGTCGCGCCCGCGACCGCCGCCGTCAATTTCAGCACGTCACGCCGAGAGGATTCCATCGTTTTCTCCTTCCCCCCGGGGAAAAAGATCAGCCTTCCCAATCCTTGTAGTCATCCGAGCGGTGGTAGTGATCCGACGTCTTGAACGGCTCGAACTTCCCCTGCGCCGCCGCATCGCGCGTGCGATCCAGCAGCGCCGCCACCTGATCCTCACTCATCGGCTTGAACGTGCGCGCCGCTTCGAACGCCTGGTCGATCAGTTCGATCTTGTCGATGCCGCAGATGACGACGTTCGTGGGCAGGTTCAGCGCGTAGTGAATGCACTCGATCGCGTTCACCTTGCCGCTCTTGAGGATGCTCCCCATGCCCAGTGATTTCATCCCCAGCACGCCGATCTGTTCCTTCACCAGCACCGGCAGCACCTGCTTCTCGAAGCTGCGGAAATGCGCGTCCATCACGTTGAGCGGCATCTGCACGGTGTCAAAGTGGTACCCATGCTTCTTCGCCGTCTCGATCATCTTCAGGTGCGCGGCCGGATCTTTATGACCGGTGAAACCGATAAAGCGCACCTTCCCCGCCTTCTGCGCTTCGAGCAGCGCCGCATGCGCGCCGTCTTCCCCCATGATCTTCTCCGGATCATCGTGCGGCTCAATCGCGTGGTGCTGGATCAAATCCAGGTGATCCGTTTGTAAGCGCTGGAGGCATTGATTGAGTTCTTCAGCGGCTTTCTTTTTGTCACGGCCGTTGATCTTGGTCATGAGAAAGACCTTGTCGCGATAGCCGTCGCGCAGCGCCTTGCCCATGCGGATTTCACTGCCGCCGTTGTGATAATCCCAGGAGTTGTCGAGAAAGGTGATGCCGCGATCGACGGCCGTGCGGACGATGCGGATGCTTTCCTGTTCGTCCTTCGGCTCGCCCATGTGATGTCCGCCGAGACCAATCGCCGAAACGGTGACGCCGGTTTTTCCAAGCGGACGATAGATCATGTCGCCTTTGCGCGTCGTCTCGGGCGGCGAGCCGCGCGTTGCCGGACCTTCCTCCGCAGCAAGCACATTGGACAGCCCAGACGCCATGGCGGTGGTGATTCCGGTGACTGCGGCGGCGACTTTCAACACATCTCGACGCGATCTCTCCATGAGCAACTCCGATGACTCGAAGGGCGAGTCTAGTTGCTCCGCAATCTCCGCGACTACTGCGAAAAGCGCAATAGCAGAGGCCGATCACACACCGAGTTCACCTGTCGTTCTTCCCCCCGATGGGCGCCGCTCCCGTCTGCGCCTGGATCAATTGCCGCGCCTCGTCCATCGGGTGCCACCTCACCGCGCCGTCCACATAAAGGATGTTCATCCCATCCCCGTCGTGATCCGCTTCCTTCTCATACAGGAGGATCGTGCCGGCCGGCGAAGATGGCGTGAGGCCTTTGCCCAGGTAGATGTAGTCCCCCGCGGTATTGACCCACTTCGCAAGCTCCGCGCCGGACGCAGCATTAACGTTGCCCGGAACATCGGTGTCGCCGGAAGGACAGACAAACAGTCCCGGGTCCAGTTTCCGCTCCGCGGCAAGCGTGCCCAGATCGTCGGGAAACTGCCCCTTGTGCTCCTGGGCATGTTCAATGGCGGCGGTGGCGATTTCCCGCATATCCGCGGCACACTTCACGCGGTTTGCCGTCTCGCGGGCACGGTTCAAGGAAGGCAACAGAACGCTCACACCCAGCGCCACCGTCCCCACCTCAACCAGTCCATTGCCGGAGATCATCGTCGCGCCGGGGAATGGGGTCGAGGTGTTGGTGTGGAATCCTGCGTTGTCCGTCCATGCCACCGAGGCGATCGGGCTGAACTCCGCCTGCATCGCCTCGACGCTGGGGAGCGGGTTCGCGGGGAAGTTAAATCCGCTTGAAGGGCCAGCCATCAGCAGCATGTCGACCATCGCGCGGAGCGTTGTGTACGTCGTTGCGCCCGTGGCCGGCAGATCAATGAACTGCACGCTGCGCGGCGACGCCCCCGCCGGCAAGTTCTTCTGAAGCAGCGCGAAGCTCTGGCTTTGAGAAAAAGATGCGCCCTGGAAGCTCGCCGCCGCCAACGCGCCCTCCGGACTGGGCGCGACAAAGACGAAACCCTCTCGAATCACCCACGACGGCGAAATCGCCTGCCCCGCCAGTGTCGTGACCGTCAGATCCTCCACTTTCGTCTGCTGCACTTTGAAGCGATACTGATTGTTGGGGTTTTTGTGACTCTGCGACAGGTTCGCGATTGCATAGCTCGCGGCACGCAGACCGTTGGCGGCTTTCTTCGCATCAGCCAACTTCCCGACGAGCACTGAGTTTTGCAGCGCGTTCTCCCCCGGCTTCATTGGAAGCTGGTAGATGGCCCAGTTGCTTCCGATCGGTCCAAATAAATCGTTGATGGGGTCACACCCGAGGTACATCTGGAGAAACCCGATGCCGCGGTCGTAATTCTGCACCGCCTCCGCGCCGGCCTTGGCGACGGCGCCGCGAACCGTCTTGTGCAGATCCAGGAGATTCAGGTGAAGCGTCTGGAGCGACGTTGCATTTGCCGGAACTTTCTGCAGCAGGGTGGCGTCCACCGCCCCTTGATCCCAGAGCGACAGCAAACCCGAGCGCGGCTGCGGCGCTTCCACAAAGCTCCTGGTAGAGAAGTTCGCCCCGGCGAGTCCCCCGGTCATCACCACGCGCTTGAGTGCGCGGATTCCCAGTGCATCCACCACCGCCATCGGCGTTTGATCCTGAGGGTTGGCTCGAACGGATTTATCGAAGATGCCCATCGCCCGCTCGGCGTCAAAGTAGATCATCACCAGCGGATCCGCGTTGACGTGCTGAAGCGACGACTTGAAAGCCGGCGCTCCATCGAGCCCCAGCTTCCTTGGCGTTTCGTCAATCGTCATGCGCACCAGCGATCCGCTGCGCGTGATTTGTGTCTTCAACTTACTGTCGGGCTTTGCCGGGCCTGCCAGCTCGTGCGCCCATTTCTCCAGCGATTCGGCGTCGGCTCCGGCGTCGCAGACGAAGCCGCAGGAAAGCTCCGGCGACGTGCCGCGCATCGGTTCCTCGCAAAGATAAAAAGCGAAACCTCGCCGCCCCACCACTTCACCGATGGAAGCCGCCTGCGCCATCTGCGTCGCGCCTTGAGGATCTTTTGCCAGCGTGCGCTCCAGCACCTGCGGAAGCACCTGCCGATAGAACTCGGCGAACTGCGATGCCTTGATCACATTTTGAAGATGCGACCCGCTGTAGGAGGGGCCAAGGCTCTCGGTCCCAGCGAAGCCGATATACAAGATGGCGTCGGCGGGCACCTGTGCCGCCTGCGGCGCAGCGGAAACGGGGACAGCGAAGCCAATCCAAACCAACAACGCGACGATCAAACGGCGCATAAGCGTCCTCCCAGGAAGTGATGCGCACGATGATGTGCAACGCCGCGCCGATCCGCAAGTAGGGACGTCACTTGTAGTATCCAAGGAGGACGACACCGGTGTCGTCCCCTAAGAACCATTAGCGACGCACAGGGTTAGAAAACATGCTCCCCCGCATCGCTTCGCAGCCGAAACACCTTCTTGTCCAGATTGTGCACCGTCTTGATGTACCGCACGGTCTGGTGCTTGGCGCGCATGAGGATCGAGTGCGTAATGGCGTGCGTATCCTCATTGCGAATACCGGGAAGCAGTGCGGAATCGCTGATTCCGGTCGCCGCGAACAAGATCCGGTTGCCCTTCGCCAGATCGTCCGCGGTATAGACCTTCGCCAGATCCGTATCCGTCACGCCCGATGCTTTGAGGGATTGCCGCTCCGCGTCATCGCGAGGCCACATCTGAGCCAGAATCTCCCCGCCCAGACATTTGATCCCCGCCGCCGCCAGCACCGCCTCAGGTGAGCCGCCCGTGCCCATGTAGATATCGACGCCGCTGCCCGGCAAGCACGGGGCGATCGCCGCCGCGATATCACCATCCGAGATCAACCGGATCGCCGCCCCCGCGCGCCGCACATCATGAATCAGCCGCTCATGTCGCGCCCGATCCAGGATCACCACCGTCAGATCCTGCACGCGCTTGCCCAGCTTCAGCGCCGCGATCTCCAGGTTGTCCTGAACCGAATCGCCCAGCCGAATCCGTCCTGGCCCCGCCTTCACGCGGGGGCCGAAGCTGATCTTGTTCATGTAGAAGCTGGGAATGTCCGCCAGCAGCGAATGACAATCATCTTTGCCATCCTCACAGCTTGCCGCCGCGATAACGGAGATGGCCCCGGGCAATCCCTTGCTCACGATCGTCGTCCCATCGACCGGATCGATCGCGATCGCCACCTTCAGCGATCCTTTGCACCACGTGCCAAGCTTTTCGCCTTTGAAAATGCCAGGCGCGCCGTCTTTGATCCCCTCGCCGATGGTGACCATGCCGGAGATGTTGACGGTATCAAACAGACCTCGGATCGCATCGCAGGCGGCAAAGTCAGCGGATTCTTTGTCTCCCTTGCCGAGCCACTTGTATGCGGAAAGCGCGCCCGATTCAGTTGCGCGAATGAACTCCGACCCCACCAGCCGCTCCAGATCAATCAGTGGCGATGCCGCCTCGGAAGCACTGTTTGTTCGGTTGATCGAGCGCGTATCGGTGCCGGAGACTGAGCTCATCCCTCGCTCCTTGCTGATCTGAGGTGAAGGCGAGATCAGAAAAATACCAGACGAGTGCCGACGCTGTGAACGAGCAATCTCATCCGCGCGCCTTTTCTCGATACGTTGCCGGCCTCTATTTTTCCAGCAAATCCCGCCATTCCCCCGGATCCACGTGCACCGAGTAGCGTCCTCCCCTCTCCTCCACATGAAGGGTGCACCGGTAAACCTTGGAAAGCGATTCTGCCTGTAACACCTGCGCCGGCGTGCCCGCCGCCGCCACCTTCCCGTCATCCAGCAGCAAGACCGCGCTCGTCGCCGGCGGTAGCTCTTCCAAATGATGCGTGATCATCACCGCTGTCAGGTCATGTTTCGGGTTGTCAAAAAGGCCCTGCACCGTCGCCAGCACCTGCTCTCGCGCCAGCAGATCCAAGCCAGCCGTCGGTTCATCGAGCAACAGCAACTTTGGCTCTGATGCCAGCGCGCGAGCGATCAGCGTGCGTACGCGCTCGCCGCTGGAGAGCACCTCATAGCGCTGATCCGCAATTTTGCTCAGTCCCACCCGCCGAAGTAGATCGTCCGCCTGCTCGGTCATCCCAATCGTAACGGCATCATACAAACCGAGTGTGCCGAAGAATCCTGTCAGCACCGCCTCGCGCGCCGTGAGCGACGGGTCCACATCATAAGGCCCCGCCGCCTGCACCAATCGAATCTGATGCCGCAATGCCGGCAGATCGGTTTCGCCAAACGCGTGGCCCAACACCTCCACTTCCCCCGCCGTCGGATAAAGATGCGCCGCCAAGATCCTCGTCAAGGTGGACTTCCCCGACCCGTTGGGCCCCAGGATCGCGCAGCAGGTCCGCGTCGGCACGCGCCACGAGACCTCCTTTAAAATCCACCGCTCGTTCCGCAGCACCCCCACGCCCGCCAGCGCGAAGGCCGGTTGCTCCCCTGCTGTGTCTGAAGTAGCTTCGCCGCCTAACATCGCAAGTTCACGAGCTTAAAGGACAAGATGATGGTTGCAACCGCACCGGCGAGAACGTTTGTTCCCAAAGATCTTCAGGTCAACAGCTTCAGCGACATCGAGCCGCTGTATCGCGAGCTGCTCGATCGGCGGATCAACTCGCGCTCAGACATGGACCAGTGGCTCCGCGATTTCTCAGAGCTGACGGCCGTGGTCGATGAAGTCGGCAGCCGCCGCTACATCAATAAGAGCTGCCATACCGATGATGCCGAAATCGAGAAGGCGTACATGCAGTACGTGGAGGAGATTGAACCGAAGATCAAGCCCGTCTACTTCGAGTTGCAGAAGAAGTACTTGAATTCGCCGCACCGGGCTGAAGACACGCCGGCTCTTCGCATTTTGTCGCGCAAGTGGAAGGCGGATGTGGAGCTCTTCCGCGAAGAGAACATTCCGCTGGAGACGGAAGTCATCAAACTCAACGCGGAGTACGACAAGATCGCCGGCGCGATGATGGTGAACTTCCGCGGCAAAGAGCTGACGATGCAGCAGATGGCGCGGTTTCAGGAGGAGCCCGATCGCGCGACGCGCGAGGAAGCATGGAAAGTGTCAGCCGAGCGCCGTCTCCAGGACCGCGAGCGAGTTGACCAAATCTTCGAGAAGCTCTTCTCCCTGCGCGAGCAGATCGCCAGAAACGCCGGAATGGCGAATTACCGCGACTGGGTGTGGAAGGCCTACAAGCGATTCGACTACACGCCGGACGACTGCCTGAGATTCGCCGACGCCATCGCGACGGCCTGCGTGCCGGTCGTCAAGCAGCTCGATCAGCAGCGCCAGCAGGATCTGGGCGTCGACGTCCTGAAGCCTTGGGATGCGGCCGTTGATCCGAAGAACCGGCCGGCGCTGAAGCCGTTCTCGGAAGATCAGGTCGACGATTTCGTCGGAAAAGTCCGGAGCATCTTCGAGAAGCTCTCGCCGGAACTGGCAAAGGACTTCGACGTCCTTCGCGACCACAACAACCTCGACCTGGCCAGCCGGAAAGGGAAGCAGCCGGGTGGATACCAGTGCTCGCTGGAAGAAGCGCGCGAGCCGTTCATCTTCATGAACGCGGCCGGCCTTCAGCGCGATGTTGAAACGCTGCTGCATGAGGGCGGACATGCTTTCCATTGCCTTGCTGCCCGTAATGAAGATCTCGTGTTTCTGCGCAGCGCGCCGATGGAATTCTGCGAAGTGGCCAGCATGTCGATGGAACTGCTCGGCGCCGAGCACTTCGACGTCTTTTACAGCGAGGCGGACGCGAACCGCGCTCGCCGCACGCTGATGGAGGGCATCATCCGCTTCCTGCCGTGGATGGCGATCATCGACTCCTTCCAGCACTGGATCTACACGAACCCCGGCCACAGTCGCGAGCAGCGGACGAAGCATTGGCTCAGCCTGCTGGATCGTTTCTGTTCAGGTCTCACCGACTGGTCAGGATTCGAAGCCGTCCGCGAGTCGCAGTGGCAGCGCCAACTTCACCTCTTCCACGCGCCGTTTTATTACATCGAGTACGGCATCGCGCAGCTTGGCGCGCTTCAGCTCTGGATGAAATCGAAGGAAGATCCCACCCGCGCCCTCAGGAATTACCGCAGCGCCTTAGCGCTCGGCGGCACTCGTCCGTTGCCGGAACTCTTTTCCGCAGCGGGAATTCGCTTCGACTTCTCGGAGAAAACGCTGTCGCCTCTCATGAACGCTTTAGGCGAAGAGCTCCAGCGACTTCCCACGTAGGGAGTTTCGGGCGCGCCGTTGCGCGGCACGGGTTTTACGCTTCACCCTTCCGAGGTGTGGAGGCACCATGAACCGCCGCGAGTTGTTTCACCATCGGCATGAACCTGATCTGAAGCTGCGTTCCCCGGCCAACTGGACGGCCATCCTTTTCCTGGCGGCACTGGGGGCGCTGCACTTGTCCATGGCCGCTCATGCTTATCTGCATGGGCGCTGGGAAGGCTTCCTCAGCGTGATCTTCGGCTGCGTCTTCATGCTCGCAGCGGTAGCCTGCTCGCTCTTGCGCACGGAACTGTGCGTTCATAAGGACGAGCACGAGATGCGTTTGCGCACGGGGATCGGGAGCATACGCTACGAGCGCGCGATCCCGTTTGCTCGCGTAGAAGCCATTCGACTGACGCTTTTGAACAAGCGCAGCGCCAGCGATTCGCTGATTGAGGTAGTCTGTAAGGGCGAAGTGATCGAGTGCCCGCCGACGGGTGTCCCCCGTCAGGAAGCGCTTTGCCTGGCGATGCTGATGGACGTTCGGCTGATTAAAGTCTATGGCCACGACGTCCCGAACGTCAGCGAGCGGATTGACAAACTGACATCCGCGTGAGCGACACGCTGATTTTGTGACGCAGGGGAACGGAGCGAGAGTGCGTCTCGCGAATTATTTTTCCTTCCGAGAAGGTTTCTTTTTCTTCCCACCCGAGCGGCTTGCCGGACGATCCTCACCCGTCAGCGGCGTCTCCCCTTTGAAGCGCGACTGACTCGCCGTCTGATCGGTGCCGGTGCGGACACGCTGCGGCGCGCCGCGGACGCCGGTGGCTTTTTTGCGGGCATTGGCGCTGGCGGTTGCTTTCTTTTTGTTCGGTGATGACTGTGCCATGGGGAACTCCTTTTCAGGAGACACAGGCTACGCTCGGGCCGCTGCTCGCGCGAATGCGCAAACTATTACGCCGCGTTGAGCTTCACCACGCCCTTCATGTACTTCCCATCCTTCTGCGAAGCTTGCTTGAGGAGATCGGGATACTTCTCCAGCGGCACGACGTGTGACACGAGCGGCTGGAGATCGATCATTTTGCGCTCGAGCAGCCGGATGGCGGCTGGCCAGGGGTCTCGTTCGGCGCTATTGGGGGCGGAGTTGACGACGGTGATGCCGTTCATGTGCCAGATGTCGCCGGGGAATTGTCCGGTGCCGTGGTTCCAGCCGAAGAGATTCAGCCGTCCGCCGTTCTTCACGATCTTCGAAGAAAGGTCCAACCCGTGCTGTGAGCCGGAGCAATCGACGACGGTGTCAATCCACAGGTTGCGCAGGTCGTTGGGATCGACTTCTTTGGCGTTGTAGGTGTGGGTTGCGCCGAACTGTTTAGCCATGTCGAGCCGGTCCTGGTGCACGTCGATGGCGATGAGGTGATCGACCAGCGAGCGACCGAGCGCCTGGATGAACATCATGCCCATGAATCCGCAGCCAACGACGGCGATGCGGTCGGCTGGCTTGAGTTTGCAATGGTCGATTCCGGTGACGATGCAGGAGACCGGCTCGACGATCCAGTCTTCCGGGCGGCGCGTCTGCGGGAGGACATAGAGTCCGGAGGCGCTGCGCGTGACGCGCTCGGTGAAACCGAGACCGATGCCGGTAACCCAATCCCCTTCTTTCACATGGGTGACGCCCGCACCGACCCTGACGATGCGACCGACGCCTTCATGGCCGGGCCAGACAGGCCAATCGGAGCCGTTCTTGTAGACGTGAACGTCCCATGCGCACACGCCGCAGGCGAGCGCTTCAATCTGCACTTCGCCCGGCCCGGGATCCGGCGATTCGACGGTGATGAACTCGATCTTCTCTTTGCCCGCGTAGTTGATCGTTCGCGCCTGCATGCCCGTAGCCTCCATGTCAGTGCCCGTTCATCCTGAACGTGTGAATTATCGGCCGAAACGCCCTACAGGATTGACCAATTGGGTAAACGGGAGCGGCCTGCGCTCGCGTAAGCCAGCGGCGGCGGAGAAGAGGTGCGTCTGCGATTTTCCCATAACCCTGTGCCCAATTCAGCCCTGCGCAATTGTTACGGTCGCTGGGTTGGGGCGGTTCAGAAAAGCCGGGGGTGTGACGATCGCACATCCGGCTTGGGATCTGTCCTTGTTTGGACCAACGATTGAGCGTTTCTGTGTGCAGAGGGGGCACTGTGTTATGCTGAGACAGCGGCTTCGTTGAGTGCCCCTCTTTTGAGGGCGAATCCGGAGGGATTTCAGGCATGCCACCCCCGTCAACCGAATCTCCTCAATCCGACACCCGCCTGCAATGTCCGAGGTGCGGGTACAACTTAACGGCCGTCACGTCGAGCACCTGCCCAGAATGCGGCGAACAGTTCATCGTGACCAACTCGCAAGGGTACCTCGCGCGGTTCCCGCCCTCGAAAGTGCGCCAAGTCTGCAACGCGCTCTGGCTCATCGGCACGGTGTTGATCGTCCTCAGTTGGGTCAACGCCGTAACGCCAGTGGTGGGTTGGATCGGCTTCGGCGTCGCCGGCGTGGGGTGGGTCATCTCCCTCGGCCTGAAGCGGTGAGGGTGCAATAGCGCATGCTCATGCATGGGCCCACCCTCGCCAATACTCTCACCGCCCACATGAGTTTCCTGCCAGGCCTCGCTCTTCATTGGACCTGCGTTCGCTCTTCCGCGACGCGGCAGGCGCTGGAGGAGGCAGAGCGTGTGAAGCACGGAGCTAGTTCCCGCTCGCCGCCATCGCTTCCGGCAGCGCCATCCTCGCCGCGAGGAACGTCTGCACATCCCGAATGCTCGACGGCGTCATCAACTCCCGGCGGGAATCCATCACCAGGACGGGGCGCGTGGCGATCAGCTCCTTGAAGTTTTTCAGTCGCAGATCTTCCGTGTCCGCAGAGTACATCACTGAGAACGTCCAGCGGAACAGGGTTCGGAGTGGCGGGAGCCACTTGTGGTCGGAGCCGACGCGGCGGGCGAAGGCTTCGTCGAAACCGTCGATGGGGTTGCTGATGACGAGGGCGGCGATGCCGGGGTCTTTGCGGGCGGCGAGGAGGGCAGCGTTGGCGCCCGTGCCGGTGCCCAAGACGCCGATCTTTGAGGCATCGACGAAGGCTCTGCGGCGCAGCATTTCCACCGCAGCCTTCACGTCCAGAGCCTCATTCAAGCCAAAGGTCTGCGCGTCGCTGGTGAGGGCTCCGGAGCCGCGTAAGGCGAGCACGAGGACGACGAATCCGCGATCATGCAGCGGCCTGACGAGGGGCAGGAGCTGCTGGCGCGACGCGGCGAAATCGTGCACCAGGACCATGGCGGGGTACTTTTTCTGAAGGGTGGCTTCGCCTTCTTCGATGACGCGGCGCGCATCGACGGCGGGGACAAGCCAGCCTTCAACCTTGACGTTGTCTTCGGCGAGGAAGCTGATGGGATCGAAGTACATGCCGTATGCGAGCGGGTCCGCGCCGACGGTGGTGCGGCCGGGATGCGTGGCGGCGAGAACCAGAAGCGTGAGGAAGATCACCAGCAGCACGGGCACGAGCGCCAGGCGGTAAATAAAGCCGCGCACAAATCGCTGCCAGGGTCTGCCGTCCTCAATGCGAAGGCGCTGAGGGCGCGAGAAGGGGTCGATGAGGAGAATTTTTCCAAGCTTCATGACGGCTTTGGCCAGCGCCCACAGCTTGCGCTGCTTCTGCTTGGCCACGGGCTCGTGGTCGTTCATGAAGGTCGGATCCATGATGGGCCGCTGCATACACACTCCGTCGGCACAAAAGGCCGGTTCGGTGATGACGTACGATACTCTTCCCGAATTGCCCAATTCACCTCATCGGAACTTGACCCGAGGGGGTCTGCTCCTTACTTTCTGATCTTGCGGCTCATGCCGACGACGCATGGATGTGTCGGGAGTGGGGCCTATAAAAGCGAGGGTCAGGATGGCCAAACGCAGGCACGCAACGGCGCTCTTCGAAGTGTACCGACAGACACCTCAATCAGATTCGCCCGGCAAACCCGGACGGATTTTCCGTGCACCCAAGTGGCTCGGCGGTCGAAAACCGGAAGGCGATTCCGATAACGCGCCAGTAGTCTTCTCTATGGTGGATCACAAGCCGGATCCGACGCTGGATCTGCCGAGCCGGATCTCGCCGATCGTCATGCATGAAGATGATGCGAACGATCGGGCGCGACCCGGCGTGCGGGTGTCGGTGGATTCGGGGGATCAGACCATCAACTTGAT
This sequence comes from Tepidisphaeraceae bacterium, assembly GCA_036387255.1. Lineage (GTDB taxonomy): Bacteria > Planctomycetota > Phycisphaerae > Tepidisphaerales > Tepidisphaeraceae > DASVUC01. The sequence continues at coordinate 25,950 of DASVUC010000183.1, forward strand.
CCTCAGCTATGGAAGCGCCGCGGTCGCGTGCTTTGCGCTGATGGTTGTGGTGGGGCTGGCGTATGTGATGGGCCGCCACTCGGCGCGGGGTCCGCTACCGCTGCTGGCGGATCGGACGACGGAAGAGGTGCGGAAGGATAAGCCGCGCGGTGATGTGCTGGATCTGGGCAGCGGGAGCGGGGAGAGCGTAATCACGCCCGCGGTGAAGGCGGCGCAATCAGCGAAGCCGAGCCCGAAGAAACAGGATTGGAATGACGCGCGGCCGCCAGCGACGCTGGTGACCAATGACGACGACAAGCCGCGGCAGGTGGGGCTGAATTATGTGATCATCCAAAGCTATCCGGACCTGAAGGATGCCGAGGCCGCGAAGGCGCTGCTGTGGAAGCACGGAATCAAGACAACCATTGAGCCGCCGCCGGCGGGATGGTCGGTGAACAACACTGTGAAGATATACACGGTGATCGGTAAGACAGGCTTCGATCACATCCGCAACTCACCGGAGTATGACCGTTATTGCGAACAGATCATGAAGTTGAGTGACGAGTTCGCGGGGAACACCAAGTACAAGCGGTTTCAGCCCAGTGGGTATAAGTGGAAGGATCCGAAGAGAGATTGAGCAAAGACTAGCTGGTCGGCGGAGTGAGATTGCTTGGATGTTGAAGAAGAGCCCTCACTCTGCCCTCTCCCGGGGTTCCGGGAGAGGGGAAAACGGGGAAGACGGAAGGGTGCAGGCGGTTCATCCGGCTAAGCCGAGTTGTGATCGCCATGGATGTTGCCGTCTTCGCTGGGGATGTGCAGGGCGCCTTCTCGGTCGCGCTGCGGGGGTTCGTCGCGCTGGAGATTTTCTGCTTGGCCGGCGGCCATGCGGTCGGCGACGCCCGGGAGGTTCTTGGCGGTGAAGGTGTTCACCTTCGCCATCATGCCCACTCGGGTGTCGCGGGTGGGTTTGACTGCGGCGGCGAGGATCGCGTCGGCAACTTGCTGCGGATCGATCATCGGCGTCGGCAGATCAGGCTCCTTGTCCATGTAATTCTTGCCGTGCTTGTCGAAGGGCGTGTCCACCGCGGTGGGTTGGATGAGGGTGATGGAGACGGGGGCTTGATCGATCTTCTCCGTTTCGATGCGCAGCGCATCGGTGAATCCCTTCACCGCATGCTTGGATGCAACATACATTCCGATCATCGGCGCGGCGGCTTCCGAGACTTCGCTGCCCACATTGATCAGCGCGCCCCCCTGCGTCTTGAGGTGGGGAAGTGCGGCGAGCGAGCCGTTGACGACGCCCCAGAAGTTGGTGTCGAACAGGCGGCGGCTGTCTTCCTCGCTGACTTGCTCGAGCCGGCCAAAGATGGCAACGCCGGCGTTGTTGACCCACGTGTCGATACGCCCGAAACGGTTGATGGTTTCCCGCGCCACGCGCTGCATGTCGTCGCGCTTTGCAACGTCGACGGTGACGGCGAGCGCCTGCCCTCCGGACGCGTTGATCTGGCTGACGATGTTGTCGAGGGTTTCGCCGCTGCGGGCGCAGAGAACCACGCTCGCACCTTGCTTGGCGGCCGCCTGCGCGGTGCACAGGCCAATCCCGCTCGAGGCGCCGGTGATAACAATCACCTGTTCATTCAGCGGCTTCAATTTAAGGCTCATCGCTGGACTCCTTTTTGTTGAAGCGAGTCTGGCAAAGAGGATGCCGAACGGATGAGCTAGCGGGAAACGGTGCGAACTTTCTGATCATCAGCAATGAGCGCCACGGCAGCCATGCCGAGGAAGAGCCCGCTTTCGACGATCCCGGCGCGGGCAGCGAGTTCCGCATTCACCTTCTGCGGATCTCTGCCGGGGGCGAAGCGGCAGTCGTAGATCAAGTTGCCATTGTCGGTGATGTAAGGTTTTCCTTTTTCCAGGCGAAGGACAGGGTTGCCGCCGAGATTCTTCAAAAATCGCTCCTGCGCCTCGTGGGCAAACGGCGCCACTTCCACGGGCAACGGGCTCTTGCTGAAGAGTTGGTCCACGTGTTTGTTGCTGTCGACGATGATGACAAACCGGCGGGTGTTCTGTGCGACGATCTTCTCGCGCAGGAGCGCGCCTCCAAGTCCCTTAATCGCGTTGAGATCATCAGTGACCTCGTCAGCGCCGTCGACGGTGACGTCGATCTGCGGATGCTGAGAAAGGGTTGAGAGGGGAATACCGAGATCTCCCGCGAGCTTCTCTGAGCGGAGCGACGTGGGGATTCCGTGCACGTTGGAGAGCTTCCCCTGGCGCAGCGCCTGTGCCAGAGCCTGGATGAAAAACGCGGCTGTGGAGCCGGTGCCGAGGCCAATGATCATGTTGCTCTGGATGTAGGCGAGAGCGGCTTCGGCAGCGTGTTGCTTTGGGTCCATGAGCGGCGTCCTTCCAGGAAGCGGAAAGATAGCTTCGCAACTTGATTGCATCCAGCCGCATGTTTGTCATGAACCTTGGGTTATGGCACAATGCCCTGCTCCCGACGCCGGGCGAGGACTATTTGCAATGCTGCTTCAGACCAACAGCTACATCGTTCCCGCGGAAAAGCGCATCGAGCACCAGCGCCTGATCAAACGTTTTCGGCAGGCGATGGCGAAGCTGGGTTGCGAGTCTTTCGACGTTTACGAGCAGGTGGGGCCGAACTGGGCGGGGAATGAGACTTCAGGTCGCTTCGTTCAGATCATGCGGTTCCGGGATCACCAGCATCAGCGCCAGGTGCAGGCGGCCGAGCGGAGCGATCCAACGGCGCAGGCGTTGATTGCGGAATTCTGTGAGGTGATCAACCTCCCTTACCAGCAGCAGCAGGGGCTTTTCGCGGTGGGGTTCTATCGCAGCGTGGTGCCGGTGGGTCAGAGCGGGCCGCAAGCGCAGGCGCCAGGCGCGGGTGGCACCGAACCTTTTGGCCAGGCTGCAACCGAAGGGGCGGGGGACGAAGTGCCCATCGATGGAACGATCGATCAGGCGCAGCCGTTCGAAGAGACATCTCGGGGCGAGAACGCGGAGAACGTGTCATACGGCATGCCCGGCGGCGATAATGGGGCTGCCTACGAAGAGGTCGAAGGAAGCGTGACGGAAGGCCACGGTTTTTCGGCCGAAGGCACTGAGGCTTCAGAGCACCAGCAGAACGATCCGCCTGCGCTGGATGAAATTGATATTGAAGCGCTGGCGGAGGAAGAAATTGGGGGGTTCCAGGAAGTTTCCGAAGACTCGAATGATCGGCGGAAACGCAAGGGTTAAGCACTCGCAGCTTTTTGAAGATCGAGGATGATCTGGTCGTCGAGCTGAACGACGAGACGCTGCGGTTCATTGTGCAGGATCCGATGCCGGCCGAACGCGACGCGCGTGACTGAGCCGCGGTTTCCACTGATAGGGCCTTCAAAGTCGAGGTAGGCCGGGCGATGTGAGGGGATGGGTTGTAGCTGCGTTTTCGTTGAAACGGGCCAATCGCTCGCGCGCCAGCTTTCAAGCCGTGAGCCTGGCGCGATTTCGAACATCAAATCGAAGTGCGGATCGTCAACGCCTTCGTGCCTCAGCACGACGTAACGCAGCGCGGGTTGGGCAGGTTCCGCTGGCACATTAAGCAATCAGCACCGGCGACGGGACGTAGCTGCTGCGCACTTTGCCTTCAGGGTTGGTGCTGCTCTTGAGATCGCAGGGATGGGCCTCGGGACCAAGATCCCAGTCGCGCGAGTAATCGTCCACGATCTGGTTCAACTCCGCCTGGCTGAGGTTTGGCTTGTCTACCGCTTCGCAGGCTTCGCTGATTTCTTTTTCATTCAGGAACGTGCCGGTGATGCTCGTGAGCGCGGGCTGCTGGAGGAGCCATTTGCACGCAAGCTGGTGGACGTTCATGCCGTGGTCGCTGGCGTAGTGACGAATCAGCTCGAGCTTCTTCAAGCCGTAAATTTTCCAGGCCTGATCGCGGAACTTGCGGTGATCGTCAGCTGCGAGCGTGGTGTCGATCTTCACAGCGTCCTTGAGAATGGAGCTGTTGTCGTGGACGCGGGCGACGACGCCAGCCTTGGTGGCGTGTGCGGTCTCGCAGAACTCGCGGCCGGGGTGCTGCTCAAACATGTTAAAGACAGTTTGGACAGCCTTGGCGTTGTACTTCAGCATCGCCTCGAAGCCCTCTTCGCGCCAGCCGATCGCCGGGCCGAGGGAGACGCCCCAGGCCCTGATCTTGCCTTCGTCCTTCACCTTCTCGAGCTCGGCGAAAAGATCATCGCGGTACTGCGGGAGCTTGATGTTGTGGGCCATGTAAAGATCAATGACGTCGGTGCCGAGACGCTGGAGGGATTTTTCCAAAGCGTTTCGCATGAACTGGGGAGAGAAATCCTGCTTGCGCTCGCGGTGCGAGCCGGGGGTGCCGGGGTCGGAGTACCAGTCATAGCCAAACTTGCCGCCAATCTCGATCTGATCGCGACTGACGACGCCGGACTGGATGAATCGGCCGAGGAGTTCTTCCGCGCGGCCGTTACCGTAGGCATCGCCGTTGTCGAAGAAGGTGATGCCCTGATCGAAGCTGAACTTCATGAGATCCAGGGCGCGCTGGTCGTCGTAGTGACCCCACCAGTCGACGCCGAAGATCCAGCAGCCGAGCGAGATGGCCGAGACTTCAAGACCAGAATTACCGAACAGACGACGTTGCATGCCTGAGCTCCAAAACAGGGAACGGTGGGAATGATACGGACTGGAACGCGGCTGGCCAATGTCGCGGAGTCGCGCCAGAAAGTCGCCGCGCGGAACTGCCCTGCGGAGAGGATGGAAACGTAAGTCTCGGACAGTTCACTTCTAAGCGCACCTCGGCGGGCTGAGCGGGAAGACGGCACCTCGGTTGCAGAGATTTTCTCCACGGTTTCTTTGTCCGGCGCGATCGCGCCGGCAGGAGGTTTACTATGGCTTCGAGCGAAACGACTACAGACCACGAAGAGATCCGCAAGTGGGTCGAAGAGCGCGGCGGACACCCCGCGTGCGTGCGCGGCACCGGCGACTCGGAAGACGTCGGCCTGCTCCGCATCGACTACCCCGGTTACAGCGGAGAGGACAAGCTCCAGGAAATCACCTGGGAAGAGTTCTTCGAGAAGTTCGAAGAGAGCAAGCTGGCGTTCCTGTATCAGGACGAGAAGGACAGCCGCTTCAGCAAGCTGGTGAAACGGCAGCACAATTAGGCGAATGCTCATGCACGGAGGCAATAAGCGAATGCATCATTTAGCGACACGTCGCGCTGCGGGAGTGGTGTGTCGCTGAGGTGCGCGCGGGGGTGGAGAGAATCTGACCCGGCTGGGGGGACCTTTGAACAAACTACTTCGGGTGCGGAATATCCGCGGCCACGGTCGCGAGCTTGCCAGACTTCACGCGCTCGCGCTCTTCCGCCACCCATGGAATCTTTCCCGCATTTCGGTCCATCCACAGCGGTATCGGCGTTCGCTGCCCCTTCTTGTCCAGCTCCGTAAACTCCACCACCACGTCTTCGCGCGTGTAGCTGGAAAGGTCGTGCAGCTTGCCCATATGGATGCAATCGGTCGGGCAAGGCTCCGTGCAGAGGGCGCAAAAGAGGCACTTGCTGTAGTCGATGGCGTAGCGAAGGAGGATGCCGCCCTTGGGGTCAACCTTGCCCGTCTTCTTGTCGATCTTTCGGGCGGCGGTCTTGTCGATGTAGATGCAGTCGACGGGGCAGGCCTTGGCGCACATGTCACAGGCGATGCACTTGTCGGCTTCAAATTCGTGGATGCCGCGGTAGCGCGGCGCAAAGGTGAGCCGCTGCTCGGGATATTGCACGGTGACGGTTTTCTGGAAGCAGTACTTCAGCGTGATCTTCATCCCGATCGCGATCGATGAGACATTGTCGAAGATGTTCTTGAAGTAAGCAGCTGGGGTCATTTGCAACTAGTTTAGATGGAAGCTTCCGGAGGTAAAGGCCCGCAGTGGACTTTAGCGCGCCCAGATGCCGATGGACAACATATGGCGAACAAAATCGTCTGGTCGTCGCTGCGCTTCACCATCGTCAGTTTGCTGTCATTTCTGGTACTGCTGGCGTTTGTTTTGGCTTACCAGGGACTGTATCTGGAGCTGACGGGACAGGTTGTGAAGGGGGCCGCCACGTTGGCTTCTTCCCTGTTGACAGCCACCGGAGCGGCGCTGCTGATTCGGTATCGGGATGAGCTGATTGATGTGCGGGATTAATCGACAGTTCCGGCTAATGCGCGGGTGACCCGGGCGGAGAATTCGCTGGCGCCAAAGCGAGGCGTGATAACTTGAATCGCTTCCATGCCGCGGGCGGGTTGGATGATGAAGCTGGTCTGGGCGAGATTTTCGCCCCAGCGTTCGTCGCTGGTTTCATCGGTCACCAGCACCGCTTCCGCGGCTTCTTCCGCGATGCCGAACAGTCGCAGTCGCACCGACGTCTCGAGGTTCAGCCCGGGGTCAGAGCACAACATTTCCAGGCGCTGGAAGTCCATCTCCATTCGCAAGGAGCCGAAGCAGGCGCCGGGGGAGGCGTCCAGCTTTTGGACCGGCGAAAGTGCGAATCGTCCGGAAGCTTCACAGGCAGGCAGATGCTGGAGCGCGCCCAGCAACTCGCCGGGCGCACAGGGCCCATCGAGCCGCGCGATCAACGTTCCACCGGGCTGCTGAAGCGCTTGCGCCAGTGTAGGAATAACGCTGCGCAGATGATCGCGCCGCAAGCGTCCGGAGAGAGGCCGGCCGCTTTCGTCCTGCTCGGCGATGACAATTTCAAACGCGCCGGTTTCATCCCCCCACTCGTACGCGATCCCGGAGATCAGGCCGACATCCGGCCAGCCGCCGAACGTCTCGGCGTCCTGCACGGGAAACTGCTGCACGCGCACGATCATGAACGACAACCGCAAACAACACGATCCACGGCTTGCGCCCGTGCCACGGTTGATCCTGAACTAGTGTCCGCTGCTCACGACTTCAAACGTGCACTCCGGCAGCAGCATGACGTTGACCAGCTTGTTCACGGCGATCTGACCTTCGCCGAGGTCAATCGAAGCGTCATCCTGCGGAAGCGCGATGTTGAAGTTGGGGCCGGCATGCACGACGAGATTTTTCTCATCCGCGTACAGCACCCAGCCTTGAATCTGTCTTGGCGGTCCCTGAATGGGAGAGGTAAAATTCCCGCCCGATGGGACGGTGTAGACCTTCCGGGCGCGGGCGCGGATGATCCCGTGGATCAGCGTGTTCGTTTCGCCGGTGTACGTGCCGGTCAGGTAAAGCTCGTAGCTGGTGCCCGAGGGAGCGAAGACGATCTGCCCGTCGGCCACGCGAATGACCCGCCCCTTGGTTGGAAAATCAAGCGTCGTCGGCATTCTGAATCCTCAAAAGCTCGCGACACTGTAGTCAGAGCATCTGAAAAGAAAAGCGCCGGAAGCGGTGCGCACAAGCGGCTACTTCTGCACCGGCGCCTGAAGCAACTGCTCCAGGAAGTGTTCGATGCGCCAGAACAGAGAATTCCGTCCCTCCAGGTCGCAGGCATGAATCTTCCGCGGGCCAAACTGAATCGAGATGTCGTTCGGGTCGGCGGTCCACGCGCGGCGCAGCCAGGGCTTGGTGACGATCTCGTGGAAATGCTGGAGCATCTCGCCGAGTTCCCGCAGCTGGTCGCGCGTCAGTTGAAGGCGTTGCTCGCCGCCGGGGCCGCTCGCAATCAGCAAGCCGGCGTGATCGACGCTGACGCGGGTCCAAGCCCCTTCCTGCTGCCGGCGGGTGTATTCCAGGTTGTGCTCGAGCAGAACATCCATGTTCAGCGGCCTCCTCTAGCGCATTTCGAAGCGAATGTTGGCGGCGTTGAGCGCAGCGGAAATCTCGTTGATGTGCTGGAAGTCGCGCGTTTCCAGGATACACGCGATGTTCACCATCGCCACGTCCGCGGGACCGAACTGGCGATCGTGATCCACCTCTTTTACGCTCGCGCCGGTCTTGGCCAGGATCGAGAGCAGATGCGCGAGTGAGCCGGCTTTATCCGGGACTCGCGCGGTGACACGACAGAGCCTACCGTCGGCAGCCAACCCGCGCTCGATGATCTTAGAGATGAGATTGACGTCGATATTGCCGCCGGAGAGCACGAGGACAACCTTCTTGCCGGCGAGGTCAAACGCCGGGTTCATGGCTGCCGCGAGCGGCACGGCGCCGGCCCCTTCGACCATGGTCTTTTCAAGCTCCAGCAGCCGAAGCACCGCCTGGGCAATGACGGGTTCGTCGACGAGAAGGATCTCGTCGATCACGTTCCTGGCGATCTCGTAACAGAGCTTGCCGCATTCCGCGACGGCAAGACCATCGGCGAGGGTGGGACTCGTGGTGACGGCGGTGACGCCGCCCTGGTGCAGCGAAACCTCCAGCGTGGGCGCGTTCACCGGTTCCACACCGAGGACGCGCACGGAAGGCTTCAACGCCTTGAGTGCCGTCCCGACGCCCGCGATCAGGCCCCCGCCGCCGATGGGGATGATCGCCACATCGACATCCGGCACGTCTTCCAGGATCTCCAAACCAATCGTTCCCGCGCCGGCGATGATTTCGGGGTCATCGAAGCCGGAGATGAATTCGAGCCCGCGCTGTTCTGACAGTTCGAGTGCATGGCGGCGGGCGTCGGCGTAGCTCTCGCCGCACTGAATGATCTGTGCGCCAAACGACCGGCAGTTCGCCACCTTCACCAGCGGCGCACCGAGCGGCATCACGACGGTGACCGGGATCTTCAGAAGCTGGCCGTGGTACGCGAGGGCGAGCGCGTGATTGCCTGCGGAGGCGGCGATAACGCCCCGCTTCTTCACGTCATCCGGAAGTTGCAGCAGCTTGTTCCGCGCACCGCGCTCTTTGAAGGAACCGGTGATCTGAAGGTGGTCGAGCTTGCAGTAAATTTCGCAGCCGCACAGACGCGACAGCGCCAGAGAATAGGGGCACGGGCTGCGGTAAACGCCGTCGGCGATGCGCTCCCGCGCGGCGCGGATGCTCTCGACCGAGACCGTGCCATCCAGAACCATCGTGTGCGTTAACATCTCAACCTCGTCGATACTGCATTGAGCGAAGTTCCGTAACTTTGCGGCTGGTAGCCGGCCTATTGATGTTATCGGCCAGCGTTAACCTGTGCCGCCTGCGTCGATCATATCATCCGTAACAGCAAGCGCTTGCACTGAAATGCCGAAAAAGCGCCACACCGTTCCCCTCACCCTCCCCACCGGCCCAGGTTCGGATTGAAACGCGGTTTTGCCCCTGTCATCATGCCCTCATGGTGGAACGCGCGGCCCGGAGCAAACGCTTTGATTTCGCCCCCGGGCGCCGCATCGCCGGGAAGTACGAGGTCGAGCGCCTGCTCGGCTCGGGATGGGAGGGCGAAGTCTACTCCATCATCGAAAGGTCCACCGGCATCCGTCGAGCCGCGAAATTTTATTACCCACATCGCGATCCGATGGGCAAGGCGGCGATTACCTATGCGCGGAAGCTGGACGCGCTGCGTCACTGCCCGATCCTGATGCAATATCACCACCAGGAAATCGCGTACGTGAAGAAGCGCAAGGTGCTGGTGGTGATCTCAGAGTTGGTGGAGGGGAAGAAGCTCAGCGAGTTTTTATTCGACCAACCGAAGCATGCGCTCTCAACATTCGAGGCGCTGCACGTGCTGTATTCGCTGGCAAAGGGAATCGCGCCGATCCATCTGCGCGGCGAGTACCACGGGGATATCCATGATGAGAACATCATGATTCGCCGGCAGGGGATCGGATTTGATCTGAAGCTGCTGGATTTTTTCGACCTGGGGAAGCCGACGCGGAGCAAGATTCACAAGGACGTGCTGAACCTGATCCAGGTTTTTTACACCATCGTGGGTGGCCGCGAGCGGTACAACAAGCAGCCGAAGGTCGTCAAAGATATCATTCGGGGGCAGAAGGATTCCCTCATCCTGGCAAGGTTTCAGAGCGCGGCGGACATCCAGCATCATCTGGAGAATCTTCAGTGGGATGAGCAGAAGCTGTGATCTCGCGCAGCTGCACTCGCCTGATACGGCTCACGGATAGCTATTCGTGGGGTGTCATCGACCGCCGCCTTGGTGGCGGAAGCGTTTGCCGCCGGGTCGTTTCTTTCGGGATTGTCCGCCTCGCATGACCTGCCCTTGGCCGCGGCGGGTCTTCATCTTGTTCTTCTCGTGCTTGGAAAACTTCTTTTTGCCTCCCCCACCGCCGCCTTCCGGCCCATCCTGTGAGGGTTTGCGCGCTCGGCTCTTGATCTCCTTCACCGCGAGGTTCAGTTCGCGGCGTGCGATGTCGACCTTCACGACGTACACCTCGGCCACGTCGCCGATGCCCATTCGCGTGCCGGTGCGCTGACCGCGGATCTGGCCACGCTCTTCGTCGACGTCCCACCAGTCGTCCATGAGGTCTTCGTAGCGAATCAGTCCATCGATGAGGTAGGTCTGAAGCTGAATGAAGATCCCGAAGTTGGTGATGCCGGTGATGGTGCCGGTGAACACTTCACCGATGTGGTCCTTGAGGAGGGTGAGGACCTTGACCTGGCGAAGCTCGCGCTCGGCGTCTTCGCTGCGGCGTTCGGTGAAGGAGATGTGGCGGCCAAGCTCTACGAGGTCGTCGTAGCTCGGTACGTCATCGAGGATGATCTTCCCGCGTCGGCGGCCGCCCTTTCGCTGTTTCGTTCCATCCAGACCGCCCCCGCCTGCATCGAAGTAGGTATCGAGCAAGCGGTGAATCGTCAGGTCGGCGTAGCGCCGAATGGGACTTGTGAAGTGGCAGTAGTTTTCGCTGGCCAGCGCAAAGTGCCCGATCTGCTCAGGAGAATACTCCGCGCGAGAGAGGCTCTTGAGGATCGCGAGGTTGATTGCGAATGATTCGGGACGGCCTCGCACCGCTTCGAGCACCTGCTGAAGCGCCTTGCGGTCCATGTCCTTGGGCAACTTGTGGCCGGAAACCTGCACGAACTGGCGAAGCCGATCCGAATCCTGCACTTCCGGCTCCGGGTGCGTTCGGCGAAGGAACGGCACCTCCAGCGAATCGAGCAGGCGCGCCACCGCTTCGTTCGCCTCCACCATGAACATTTCGATGAGCGTGTGGGTGAAGCTCGTATCCTCGGGGACCGCGTCCACCACCTTACCGTCCTCATCGAGCACCAGATCGACCTGGGGCAGTTCGAGCACGAGCTGGCCGTCATGCCGACGGCGCTTCTGGATGCGCTTGGCCAGATCGTTCATCTGATCCAGCAATTCGACCACCTCCGTGGGATAATCCGAGAGTTGCCGCGCGCCATCCGGATGCGGAATCTCGCGCGTGCGATCGATGATCGCCTGTGCCTCGGTATAGCGCAGACGCCGGGCGCTCTTGATAATGGTGTTGGCGAAGCGCGTGCGGATCGGTCGGGCGTCGTCATCGAGCGTAATGAACGCGCTCTTGCAGAGCCGGGGCACCCCTTCCTGAAGGGAGCAGACGCCGTTGCTGAGGATCTCCGGGAGCATGGGTATGACGAAGCCCGGGAAGTAGGTGCTGTTGCCGCGCTTGGTGGCTTCATCGTCGAGGGGAGTACCCTCTTTTACGAAGTAAGAGACATCGGCGATGTGGACGCCAAGCTCCCAGTATGCGCCTTCGACCTGACGAAGGGATATCGCGTCGTCGTAGTCCTTGGCATCATCCGGGTCGATGGTGCAGATGATCTCGTCCGTCAGATCGAGACGGCGGTGCCGCTCTTCTTCAGGATCGAAGGTATCGACCGATTCTCGCGCCTGGGCCAGCACCTCATCCGGAAACTTCTCCGGCAACTGATGCTGGACGATGACGCTCTTCAGATCAACGTCCTTCTCGCCGGCTTCACCAAGCACTTCGGTGATGACGCCCTGGGGACGAGCGCCTTCTTCGGGGTAGACCGTGAGATCGACGACGACCTTCGTGCCGGGGCGGACGTGCCGACCGGCGGCATCGGGCGTGGAGATGGGTTCGGTAAAGGTGTTGCCATCGGGCAGCACGAACCACTGGCCGTGCTGCTTGACCAGGGTGCCGGCAAACCGCTTGTTCTTGCGCTCGAGGATCTCGGTGATACGGCCTTCGTAAATCGTCTTACCATCGCGCTGGCCGCGCGACGTGATCTTGGCGCGGACGACATCCCCGGTCATCGCACCCATGTTCTCGCCAGGAGGGATGAAGAGATCTTCGCGGCTGGAGGGGTCGTTGGGGACGACGAAGCCGAACCCCCGCCGATTGTGGCGATACGTGCCGAGAAATTCGTCTCGCCCGATCTTCTGCGTTGGGGTAATGACGGCGCCGCGTGCGCCCAGGATCACGCGACCCTGGTGCATCAATTCGCGCAGCGCTTCCCGAAAGGTCGGGTACTGCTCTTCGCTGGCCATGTTGAGTTCGCGCGCCAGTTTCCGCGGCCGCTTGGGCGAATACTCTTCCGACTTCACCGTCGAGAGAATCTGCTGCTTGATCCGTTCTTCTGCCATATTGCTTTCCGCCGACGCTCAAAGGGCGTGGCTCTGTGCGCCGCAGCGGAACACTCGTCCGCAAATCGTGCGCAAAACTGTAATACCGCTAGTCGAGCAATGAGGGGAACTGCCAGATGCGATGAGAAAAGGCGGGAAATATCGATTGATCCTAAAGCCCCTGAAATCGGCCCCGCTGTCAGTAACTTCGACCCATTATAGCGGGAACTTGAGCTAGAGCAAGTTCTTTTACTCTTTGCCCGCCCCGGCGCGCTCGCCTGCACTGGGGGAACCGCCTACACTGTTGCTCGTTTTTCTGAGACGAATGCGAGCCTGATTTCATGCCTGATGATTCGAAGTCTGTAGAGAATCCGGTGGCGTACGAGCAGCCGGACGGTGAGCGCCCCGCCTCCGCGAGTCCGACGGAAACCACACTTGAAGCTGAATCCACAACCGCGGGACACGACCCCTACGCCGCCCTGCGTTATCGGGATTATCGCGTTTTCTCAATTGCCTGGATGGTCTCGGTTATCGGCAACCAAATGACGGCTGCCGCGCTGGGATGGGAACTGTTCGACCGCACACGCAATGAACTGAACCTCGGTTGGATTGGAGGCGTGCAGGCGATCCCCCTGCTGCTGCTGGCGCTCCCGGCCGGCGCGTTGGCGGACTATGTGGATCGCCGCCGGATTATGACCGTCACCAGTACGCTCGCTGCCATCACCAGCATCGGCTTTGCGGTCATGTCCTACAGCACCCACCCTCACTACCTCTGGATTATGTACGGGCTGCTGCTGCTGAACAGCACCTTCATGGTGCTGGGGCGGCCGGCGAGATCGAGCTTTTTGCCGACGATCGTACCGCCCAAGATCTTCTCCAACGCTGTGACGTGGAACGCCTCCTTTTACCAGACGGCGACGGTGGTGGGCCCGGCCTTGGCGGGGCTGGTGATCACGTACAGCCTGAGGCACTTCAACAACGTTCGGCCGATCTACGTCGTCGATGCCGTTTGCGCACTGATCTTCGCCGGCACGATGTTCATCCTGCCCCCGCCGCGATACGGCGATTTTGAGAAACGCGCCAGCTCGGAAGATTCCGCATTTGAGCGCCTGACTGCGGGGCTTCATTTCGTGTGGCGAACCAAGATTGTGCTGGCGACGCTGACGCTGGATCTATTCGCGGTGCTGCTGGGCGGTGCGGTTTATCTGCTGCCGGTTTTTGCGAAAGAAATCCTGAACGTCGGCTCATGGGGCTTCGGGTGGCTGCGGGCGGCAGATGCAATGGGCGCCATCACGTGCGCGATTCTCATTGCCCACACGCCGCCGATGAAGAAGGCCGGGCGGGCGATGCTGCTTGCCGTGGGCGCCTTTGGGCTTGCAACGATCGGGTTCGGTTTGTCGCGGAACTTCTTCCTCTCGTTCCTGATGGTGTTCCTCATCGGAGCATTCGACAACATTTCAGTGGTCGTTCGACATACCCTCGTGCAGGTGCTGACGCCGGATGCGATGCGAGGGCGGGTCAGCGCCGTCAACAACATCTTCATCGGCGCATCGAACGAGCTTGGAGGGTTGGAGTCGGGTGTGACAGCACGGCTGTTCGGTCAGCTCGCGCTCGGCATGGGCTGGGCGAGCACCGTCCAAGACTCGAAGGTTTGGGGCGCAACGACCTCGGTGGTCTCCGGCGGGATTGGGACGATCATCGTCGTCATCGCGCTTGCGATCGCGTTCCCTGCCGTGCGGAAGTTCGGCCGGCTCGATCAGGCGCGTCCGGCGAATTGATATCGTGCATTACCGAGTGTTAAACGCGTCTGTCAGTGGCCGCACCGCTCGTGCCTCGATGGTTCGGCTGCCCGAGTCGTACGAGAACACGCCCACCTGCCCCGTCCGGCTGTCCAGGATGTAGATGCCATCCCCGCCTGACGGCACCCGTGCCGTCACCACCTGGTAATCGCGTTCCTTCACGCTCACTTGGGCATTGGCGTAATTAGGCACCAGCACGTTTGCCACCAGCAGCAGCACTGCGGAGATCGACAACAACGTCAGCAAAAGGTTCTTACGGCTCATGGTCGTATCCAGGTTAAGTTGATTGAGTTCACCATCACAACAGCACCACGTCGCGGCGACCGCTCATCGCGCCCGGGGTGTGCCGCGTCCACCTGTGGTTCCAGTGCCAGTGCCTGTACCGCTTCCTGTGCCGCCGGCGCCTCCGGTCCCGACTGCGGTGCCCGCGCGTTCAAAGATGCGGTCCAGGTCCAGCGGAGGACTCAGGAAGTCCACGCCCTGCCCGTTGTACGACATCGCGCTGAGTTGATGATTTCCCACGTCCACCAGGTAGATCACGGAACTGGATCCGCTGGGCAGCGCACCAGGAATCATGATCACGTCCGTTGGCGAACTCCGCCGCGCGGCTTGCGCGCGGGCGGTGTTATCGGAACTGCCTCGCCACATCAGCGAAACCGCCAGCGCGATGTTCACCACCGCCAACGCCCAGACGAGCTTGTTCTTCATGGCAGACTCCTCAGTTGTCGTATGTGATCGGTCATTGATCGCGCAGTATGACCCACGCGAGGGTGATTGATCAACGGGCTAATCGAGGTGCGAGCGCTTGGCGTCCTTGAACAGACCGCCGAAGACCATGCCGCCGAAGATGATCAGGAGCACCCAGGTCATCCCTGACGAACGGCTGTCGAGCGTCACATTCGTGGGATATCCCTCAAGGCGAGCATCGACAGGCTCACGCTCCGGCTCGTTCGACCGCGCCAGCGCCCCCGCGGGCAGCGCCAGCACGACCGTCAGCAGCACACGTCCCAGCCAATGCATCCCGTTGCTCTTCATATCCCGATCATACCCCGCTTGGAACCGGCCCGGCAAGTTTACGTCCCCCGGCCGCACTCGCTTCTAGCCTGGCTGTGTCCGCAGTTTTGCCCGTTCCTTTCCGGGAAGCTTCCCAGTCATCATTCACCTTCCCGCAGATCCTGGAGAACTGATGCATTTGCGAACGCTGCTGATTGTTACTCTTGCCGGCTTTCTCTCCACATTTGCTCAGGCTCAGAGTCTGACAGACTCGAGTCTCAGCTTGAGTCCTTTGATGTCCGGGCTGAGTACGCCGACAGGCTTCGCGTTCGCGGGGCCCAGCACGAGCCAGCTCTTTGCGATCGAGAAGAACACAGGCCTCGTGAAGTTCAAGAGCGGCGCAGCGGTGACGACGGCGCTGGATCTCAACGTGAACACGGTCTCGGAGCGGGGACTGCTGGGAATTGCGGTGCCGCCGACGTTTTCGACGGATACGACCAAGTACGTGTATCTCTATTACTCTGCGAATGCGACCGCTGGGGATTCCAGCGTGGATGCGAATTGGGCGGGGAACAAGCTTTCACGGTTCGTTTGGAACGGATCGACGCTTTCTTCGGAGCAGAACCTGTTCACCATCGCGCCCACCTCCGCGGGCAACGGGCCGAACCACGACGCGGGGCCGATCACGTTTGGACCGGATGGAAAGCTCTACGGAACGCTTGGGGACCTGAATCGCAACCTCGCAGAGCAGAACAACCAGACTGCGGCTAATACTTCTTCACAGGTGGGAGGGATCTATCGGCTCAATCCGGACGGCTCGATTCCCGCTGACAATCCGTTTGCAAACAATGCCAATCCGGACTTCCGCAAGTTTTACGCGTACGGCGTGCGCAATACTTTCGGGTTTCAATTCGATGCGCGCACCAACCGGCTGTGGGACACTGAGAACGGGCCAAATACTTACGATGAGATCAACCTCGTTGCGCCGGGATTTAATTCCGGGTGGAACAAGATCATGGGGCCCGACTCGCGCGACCCACAAAACGCTC
Organism: Tepidisphaeraceae bacterium; assembly: GCA_036387255.1. Lineage (GTDB taxonomy): Bacteria > Planctomycetota > Phycisphaerae > Tepidisphaerales > Tepidisphaeraceae > DASVUC01. The sequence goes on from DASVUC010000183.1 coordinate 42,215, forward strand.
CGGCGGACCTGGTCGTGCTTCCGGGGTCGATTTATTCGGACCCAGAGTTTTCATGGAACACAACGGTGGCGCCGACGGGGCTGGAGTTTCTCGGGGCAGCCGGGAATGATCCGGCTTACCGGGACCTGCTGATTGTCGCTGACAACAACACGGGGCAGCTTTGGAAGTTCACGCTGAATGCGAGCCGGGATGGGTTTGTGTTGCCGGGGAACCTGGCGGATCTGGTGCTGGATTCGGGGGATTCGACCTCCGGGTTAATCTTCGGATCGGGGTTCTTCGCTTCGCAGCTTGATGTGGGTCCGGATGGCGCGCTGTACGTGGCGAGCCTGAGCACGGGCACGATCTATCGAATCGCGGGTGTGCCTGAGCCATCGTTCTTAACGATGCTGGCGGTGTTGCTGCTGTTTCCGCGGCGGAGGTAATCGACGCGGCCCATCGCACCGGACATACTCGGGGACATGAAGGTCATTGAGAATGAGAATTTGCCCACGGCGAAGAAGATTGCAACGCCGTCGGTGCGGACGCTGGTGGGGTATACTCGGCGGGTGATTCATCTTGGCGACGGGCACACGCTTGCCGTGTTTTCGTACAGTCATTCCGCCCCCGCGAACTGGTTGTTTCTGATCGACGGGCGGGATTTATCGAGCCGGCGATTCGCGATTCCCAACAACGATATCGCCTCGCACAGCGCCGCGCTGGGGAGCGATGGGAACATCTACATCATGCCGTACGAGCACGGGCGGGCGTACCGGTTCGACGTGGCGCGGGAGACGTTCACGCCCATCGACGTGCCAGGGCTTCCACCAGGCGAGTTGACGTGGGATGCGCTGGGCGCACCGGATGGGTGTATCTACTTCGGCACGTACCCGAATGCTTGCCTGGCGCGGTATGACATTGCAACGGGAAAGACGAGGGTCTGGCCGCACGTGGCGCCGAAGACTTCGTATGTGACAGGGTTTGCGGCTGATGGTGATGGAGTGCGCTGCAAGGCTTGGGGCGAAGACAACGTCTGGCTGCGCATCAACAAAACAGCCGAGCAGCCAACGCGGATTGCGTCACCCTTCAGCAGCACGACCGGACCTACGAGGAAGCCGGTGTTTGTTCATCCGGAGCTGGCCGAGCCGGCATGGACGGAGAAAGTGGAGGGGGCGGAAATCACGATCGGGCATTATGGAAAACTTCATCGGAAGGATGCATCGGGGAAAGTTACGACGAGCAAGCTCGATAATGGGAGCCCGGGGGGAAATGCGGTCATGTTTATCGAGGCGGTGACGCCGACGTGCGTGATCGGGACGAACTACAGTCAGCAGAACCTCTTTCGGTTGGATCCGACGACGGGGAAGGTGGAGGAAGCGCCGGACATGGTGGCGCGGACACCGGGGGAGCCGATGTGCGCGGTGGCGCTGAACGGGAAGGCGTACATTGGCATTTACATTCACTCGCTGCTGAGCGTGTACGACCCGGAGAAGCCATTTAAGTTTCAGGAAAATCCGCGCGAGCTGGCGGAGCTGCACACGCAATATGCGCAGACGCGGCCGGACGGGGCGACGACGGATGGGAAGCTGGTGTTCATCTCCAACCAGTCGGACTACGGCAAGCCTGCCAGCGGCACGCTGGCGGTAATCGATCCCCGCGGCGGCGCAGGGGCGGAAAAGGTGGATGCCTATCCCGAGCTGATCAAGGGACAGAACCTTGGGCCGCTGGCGTACGATGCGAAGAGCGGGCTGGTTTGGGGAGGGAGCAATCGGTGGGGGCAGATGCGCGCAACCTCCCCTACCGCACCGTCGGCTGTGATCTACGCTTTTGATCCTGCGAAGCGGAAGGTGGTGTGCACGCTGACGCCTTGGGAGGGGGCGGATGTGGTGACGGTGCTGGGATCTGCGGCGGATGGGGTTGTGGCGGCCACGTGCAACGGGCAGGTGACGCTGGTGGATACGGTGAAGCGCACGGCGGCAAATCCGGTGGCTTGGCCGGTGCCGGTGCCGACGTATCTGCGGCGCGGGGCGGATGGACGGGCGTATTTTGCTTCTGGAGATCGGCTCTGGCGGTGGGATGTGGAGCGGGACGAGGTGACGGCGGTGGCCGTCGCGGGTGGGTGTACGATGGTGACGGAGGCATCCCCCGGGGTTTGGGTGTTGGCGGATTCCACCTCGGCTTACCGCGTAGAGGTGAAGTGAGATTTCCCGGGGACGTCATCGAGGTTGTGGCGAGAGATGGGGGGGCTTGCTGTCAAACCCTCACCCCTGCCCTCTCCCAGGTACGGGAGAGGGAGGAGATCTTCTCTCTTTTCTTGGGTTCAGGGCTCGGTCGAGGTTGCGCATGGCTTGGCGGAGGCGGTGTTCGTTTTCGACGAGGGCGATGCGGACGTAGCCTTCACCGTGTTCGCCGAATGCTCGGCCGGGGGCGAGAGCCACTTCGGCTTCGTCCATCATGCGCAGGCAGAAGTCGATGGTACCTTCGTCATTCTTGTAGTGGGCGGGGTTGATCTTCGCCCAGACGAACATCGAGGCACGCGGCCTCTCATAGGTCCAGCCAAGTTTGTCCAAGCCGCGGCAGACTTCGTCGCGGCGCTGCTGGTAGATCGCCGATTGTTCTTCGGGCGTGTCGCGGCATTCGCGCATGGCGATGACGCTGGCAATCTGCACGGGGGCGAAGTGACCGTAGTCGTAGTAGCCCTTAATGGTCGCGAGCGCCTTGATCATCTCCGCGTTGCCGGCGCAGAAGCCGACGCGCCAGCCGGCCATGTTGTAGCTCTTGGACATCGTCGTGAATTCGACGCCGATTTCCTTAGACCCGCTGGCGGAGAGGAAGCTGGGCGCCTTGTAGCCGTCGAAGTTGATTTCGCCGTAGGCGAAGTCGGAGATGATCATCACGCCATGGCGCCGACACAGCTCGATCGCTTTGTCCCAGAAGATCGGGTCAATCGTGAGGCTCGTCGGGTTGTGCGGGTAGTTGAGGATGAGGAGCTTAGGCGGCGGATAGAGGCCGGCGATGACGTTCTCGATGCGATCTAAAAACGCTTGATCATTACCCAGGGGGACGCGGATGACATTGGCGCCCGCCATGGCGGGGGCGTAGACGTGGATGGGGAAAGCCGGATCGCCGACGACGGCGGTGTCGCCAGGGCCGAGCATCGCGAGACAGAGGTGGGAGAAGCCTTCCTTGGAGCCGATGGTGGAGATAATTTCGGTTTCGGGATCCAACTCCACGCCGAACTTGGTCTTGTACTTCTTGGCGACTTCCTTGCGTAAGCCGGCGATGCCGTTTGAGACCGAGTAGCGGTGATTGCGCGGATCCAGTGCGGCTTCGGACAGCTTGTTGACAACGCACTCGGGCGTTGGGTCGGTCGGATTGCCCATACCGAGGTCGATGATGTCGACGCCGGCGACGCGCTTCTCGTACTTCATCTTGTTGATGCGGCCAAAGAGGTACGGAGGGAGGCGCGAGATCCGAGGTGAGACGTCGATCTTAAATGGGGAGACTGACATGATCTTTCCACGATCGAGAGACTAAAGGAAACGCGTTAGCGCGTATCGCCCACCGCGGGGGCGGGCGTGGGAACGGGGGTGAGCGGCTCGATGCCGGACGGCGGCGGGAGCGCTGGCCCGTCGGGCGTCTTTTCCTGGTCGCGCTGCTTCTGGAACTGCCGCTTTACATCGTCGCTGTTTTTCACCTGCTCGCGCTGAGCCAGACGCTTTTCAAGCTGCGCCTTCAGTGTCGGATCCTCAACGACAAGGACCTTGATCGCCTGGTCCTGGATGCTCTGGCGGAGCTGCCGGATCGTAAGCTGCGTGGCGCGGTCGTACAGCTCGCGGCGCACGCTGTCTTTGACGTCGTCAAACTTCACCACCTTCGGCTTGTTGCGCTTCTCGAGCTTGATCAGGATATAGGCGCCGTTGGCTTGCACGATCTCCGAGACTTGTCCGGGCTCGAGTGCGAAGGCGGCGTCTTTGAATGAATCTGGAATGCCTTGCACGTCGCGGCTGAACGGAGCGAGCTTCCCTCCGTTGACCTTGGCGGCTTCGCTGCGGCTCATGTCGCGCGAGACCGCTTCAAAGTCTTCGCCGGCGTCAAGGCGCTTGCGCGCCTGCTGGATCTCGGGAATCGTCGCGCATTGGATGAAGCGGCACTCGACCGTCTCGCCGTACATAGCGTCGAACGCCTGCTTGAGCTGCTCTTCGGTGATCTTTCCGGCGAGCATTGGCTCGGCAATCCTGCGCAGGTAGACATTGGTTTCGATGACGAGGTTGAAATCCGCTTCGCTCTGGTGCTGCGATTCGAGGAACTGCTGAAAGCCGCGCTCGTTGTCCTGGGTCATCTCCTGGGTCAGGCGGTCGACCTCGGCCTGGTTGTTCTTCTCCCTGGCTTTGTCGATCTTGTCCTGGAGCTTCTCATTGGAGTCCTGGAACATTTTGAAGATGGTGTCATTGCGCTCGGCAACCAGATCCTGTGGCGAGACGGTCACCTTGTTCTGGACGGCCGTCTGCTTGGCGAGCTCGAGCTGCACGAGTCGGAGCAGCACATTCAGTCCATATCCCTCCACGAGCGGTTTCTGGAGCTGCCCCATGCTGATCGGCGAGCCGTTGACGTGCGCGATCACCGCGTCGGGGGTGACCGATGAAGCGCTCGCCGGCGCGATCGATGGCCCGGTGGGCACGGGCGCATTGGCGCCGCGAAGCACGAACGTGGAAGCGAGAGCGAGACCGACTGCTGTGCCGGCGAGAAACGTCTTCACGGGTATCTCCTGCGGGAGGACAACTGAAGATCGAAGTATTGGAGGGGGTGCGGGGGGTGTCAAGGATTTCGCGCCGCCGCGCCGTCCGATATCTACGGGGCGAAGGGGCTTGCACCTATAATCCGGCTCATGCCCATTCTCGGTCACGGGATTGATATCGTGGAGACGTCGCGCGTGCGCAAGCTGGTGGAGGCGCACGGGGAGCATTTTCTCAATCGCGTCTTCACAGCCGCGGAACAGGCTTATTGCGCGAAGAGCAAGGCTCGGTATTACGAGCACCTAGCGGGGCGATTCGCGGCGAAAGAGGCGGTGCTGAAAGTTTTGGGGACCGGGTGGAGGGGAGGGATCGCCTGGACGGATATCGAGGTGACGAAGGAGGTTTCCGGGCAGCCGAGGATCGTGCTGAGCGGGGAATGCGAGCGCATCGCGCGGGAGATCGGGATTTCTCGGTGGCACATCAGCATCTCGCACATCGAGACGCACGCAACGGCGAGTGCGATTGGAATGCGTGGGGAATGAAGAGTGGTCTGGGGATGGTCTGGATCCCCGGCACGAATTTCTACCCCGTCCGGTGAAACGTCGGTATCAATGCTTGGCCCGGTCTTCCTTCTCGCCTTCCTCGTCTTCGTGCCGTTCGTGGTCGGCATGCTGGGGCTTCAGGGCTCCGATGTCGGGGTCCATGCCCTGAGCTTGCCGGCCGGCGGCGGTGTCGAAGCTGACCCCTGGCGGGATGAATTGAGCGGGCTCTTTGCACGTTGAATCGTGGGTGGATTGGGGGCCAGCGGGGACCTTGGCGGGCGACGGAGACTCACCGCCCGCAGTGGCGGGTGTGGTGCTTTCGGCGGGATGGTTCGTGCGGCCGCTCATCAACCCTTTCTGTTGGCGCGGCGACGGTTGGCGCGATGCTCGGATTCTTCTCGCGACGCTGTAACTTCTTCTTCGATGTTGATTTGACCGGAGGGGTGAGCGTGTGCGTCGCCGCCACTGCGATCGACGGTGGTTCCCCCGCGCACTTTTTTACCTGCGCCGACGCGGCCGCGCTTGGATTGGTTCTCGCCCTTGGCGGGTCCGCCGCTGGCGAATTCTTCGCTGCCGCCGGTGGTCCATTCGGGACCGGAGACGTTGGTGTCGGGGCCGCCCTGTGCGAGGCCGCGACCGTCAACGCCCACAACATCCGTGTCAATGTCACCGGCGCTGGCGCCGCCGGGGCCGGCGTTGGATTTACCGACGCCGCTCACACGGCTGGCCTGGGTGGAGCCACGATCCTGGCGTGGATCGGCTTCGTGCGACCCGCCGGGGCGGAACTTGATTTCGCGGCTCTTTCGGCGGGAGTATTCGGTCTTGGAGGAATCGGCGGGGACGCCGAAATCCGTCTTGCCGCCGAAGCGTTTCGCGCTCTTCGGTGAGCTACCGACTTTGCCGCTGATCTTCTTGTTCTTGGTTCCGCCGGTTCGAGCCATCGTAAGACCTCCGTTACTTCTCCAAACTACCGAAGTTTCGTTGATTCTCGCTAGGGCGGAAATTCAGTACAAGTGGATGAGATCGCTTACATGGAAAACGCTATGAAGCACATCAACACGAGCAAGAAGCGCGGGATGTTTCAAGTAGTGTTGGAATCGCGTTCCGTGCAGGCGGCGATGATGACTTTGCAGAAGGGGCAGTCATCGTCGGATGAGCCGGAGAATGAGCATCCCAAGGCGGAGCAATGGATCTATGTGATCTCCGGAACTGGCCAAGCCATCGTCGGGAAAAAGCGCTCGAAGCTGACCGCGGGATCGCTGGTGCTGATCGAGAAGAACGAGGCGCATCAGATCAAGCAGACCGGGAATGAGCCGCTGGTGACGGTGAATTTTTATGCGCCGCCGGCTTATACGGAGGATGGGGAGGTGAGGCGTTCCGCGAAGAGAGGTGGGGGAATCATCGACGCCGTATTGGGGCGGTAGGCCTCTCTACTGCTCTATGGCGCAAGGGGAGAGGGAGAATGTGTTTTGAGAAAGCGGGTCAGCAGGGGTTGAATGTTGTCGTGCAGTGCGCGGTTTGCGAAGCCGGCCCAGCTTAGGCCGGTGGTGGTGTCGAGAGGGCCGTCGAGGGCTTTCCCGAGGCCGTCGGTGAGGATGATGCCCGCTTCTTCGGCGATGAGCATCGTGGCGCAGTCGTAGGGGTGGCAGCAGAGGCCTTCCGGCTGGTTCTGCATCCGGTAAAAGAGAGGGCGCAGGTCGGCGTTGAAGCGGTCGTGACCAATGAGCAGCTCGTAAAACTGGCCACCCGTGGAGATGTACTGGTCATCGAAGACGGTGGCCTGGGTGACGTCGGCTTTGCCGATGAGTTGGGAGACGAGGAACTCCATGAGCTCGCTGGAGAGAACCTTCGTGGAGGGGAAGAAGTTGCTGACCGAGGCGAAGCCGTGATCGATGCCAGGGGCAGTGGAGGGTTGAATTTTCAGCGGCTCCTCGCGATTCATCTGAAGGTCGACGCGCACGCCTTGGGTGCCGGCGTTTTTGCTGGCCCAGAGCACGTCGGCGTAGCCCATCTTGCTGGTGGGGAGTTCCGTCATGACGGCGACTTGGATGTCGCGGAGGCGAGTTTGAGCGCCTTTATTCGGCGCGACGCCGACGAGAGACCAGGCGGCGCGCTTGTCGTACATCAGGCCGCGCGTGCCGTCGATGGGGTCGACGATAATGCGCAGCTTCGCATCGGATTCACGCGTTCCGCGCGGGAAGGTGACTGCGCCTTCGTTGCCGTGTTCATCGTGGAGTCCTTCAGCGACCAGGACGAGCGGCGTTTGGCGGCCCCACTCTTCGAAGAAGGTTTCCATGATCGGCTCGACATGCGTGTCCAAAGCGTAAATTGTGTCGGCGGCGGTGGAGCGGCTGACCTCGTGAAGAGCCGCTTCTGAGCGGGTGTGGATGAGGGTGGTGCGGACCCGCGTTTGGAATTCTCGAAGGCGGGAGATGATAACTGGTGCGGATTCGGCGAGCATGATTGAACCGGTTCAGTCGCGGGGGCTTAGAGGCGGACCTTGATCACAACTTTTGTAACGCGCGCCGGAGCATCCACCTGGAGTGACGGCATATGCACGTCGTGAGGGAGGAAGACAGCGAATTGGCCGGCGGAGAGGGTGAAGCGCTGGCCGGTGCCTTGGAAGAAGACAAGGTCGTTAACTTTGTCGTACGTTTCTGTGACGGTCATCGTGCTGATTGGTGCGATCCCGAACCGCTCGCCGCCGGTGACGATGTATTGAATATCAGCATATTTGCGGTGCGCTTCCCACTTCCCCTGCTCCGCAGGCTTGGTCTGGTACGACTGCACAATGGCGATCAGATCCTGCCCCAGGACTTCATGGCGCCCCTCACCGAGGCGGTCGAACTCGTGAGCGTGGAGAAAGTCAAAGCCGCGCGCGAAGCGCTCGCCGAGGGCGTGGTAACTGCGGGCGTTGGCAAGCTCGTCCCAGATCATCGGGTCTTCTCCGCGTGCTCAGCGGCCTTGGAGCGCAGCTCGGCCTCTACCCGGACCATCAAGCCTGTCCAGTCATGCAATTTCGGCTGCCGGAGGAGGCGCATGGTGGGATACCACGGGGTATCTTCGCGGTTAAGCATCCAGCGAAAATCGGGGCCGTACGCGAGGAGCGTCCAGACCGGGCGGGCAAGCGCGCCGGCAAGATGCACCACGCTGGTGTCGACGGAGATTGTCAGATCGAGCGCTTCGATAGCGGCGGCGGTCTCCGAGAAATCGGAAAGCTCGTCGCCAAGGGGCGTGACTTCAAACGGAACTTGCTTGAGTGCGGCTGTGGGTTGACCTTTTTGCAGCGAGTAGAGACGGACGCCTTCAATGCGGGCGAGCGGTGCGAAATCCTCCAGGCGGGCGGAGCGGGCACGATCGTTCTGGTGCTGCGGGCTTCCAGCCCAGACGATGCCCACTTTTAAGCGGCTCTCACCGGCGAAGCGCTTGCGCCATCTCGCCACCCGAGCCGGATCCGCGGAGAGATACGGCACGTCCGCCGGGACGCGGTCGAGCGTCGTCTTGAAGACGTACGGGAAGCTGACCATGGGGAACCAGAGATCGAAGACGGGTTCCTCATCGCCGCGGGAGAGGACGCGCTCGGCGCCTCTGATCGTCTTGAGCAGCTCCTTCACCTCCGGTGGGCAGACGATCAGGATCCGCGCGCCGCGCTGCGCGAGCATCGGCACGTAGCGGACGAACTGGATCGTGTCGCCCACGCCCTGCTCGCTGTTGAGCAGCACCACTTTGCCGCCCACGTCTTCACCATTCCATCGCGGTTTTTCGGGGAAGAGCGAGCCTTTGAACGCCTGGCTTGCGAAGCGCGATTCGTACTCAGCGAATCCTCGTTCGAGCTCGCCCAGCGTGAGCAGGCCGAGGGAGCGGTTGGCTTTCATGTTCGGATCCTCCGGCCACTTCTCAGCCGCCCGCTCCCACCAGTGCATCGCCTCATCCGGTCGACCCATCTTGAGCAGCGTGAGGGCGAGGTTGTTGATGGCGTCGAAGTTGTTCGGCTCGAGCACCATCGCCTTCTTGTAGTATTCCGCGGCTTCTTCGAAGCGCGCCAGCATCTGGAGGACGTTGCCGTACGCAATCTGTGCCCAGGCATTATCCGGCTGACTTTCCGCGCCGCGGCGCGCGGGCTCCAGGGCTTGATCGATCCTTCCCTCCTGGCGCAGCGCATCGGACATGGCGGTGAGGGCATGGCCGGAGTTGGGATTCAGCGCCAGCGACCGCTGGAGGACTTCGATAGCCTTGGAGAAGTTCCCCTGCCGCGTGAGCACGACGCCCAAATCCGACCAGGCAGAGTGATTGTTGGGATCAAGGTTGACGACGGCGGCGAGGAAATTAGCGGATTCTCCGTCCTGATTGGTGGCTGCCGCGGCACGGGCTGCGCCGTAAAGCGCGTTGACGTCGCGCGGATCAAGGCGGATGGCGGTGCGGTAGCCGTCGAGAGCTTCGGCGGCACGGTCGGTCAGGGCGTAGACGTCTGCGAGATGCCGATGGAACTCAGCGATGTTGGGAAGGATCGCTACGGCTTTCTTGAGCAGCGGGACGGCGGCGTCGAACTCGCTGCGCTGCGCGAGCAGCACCCCGAGCAAGTGCAGGCCATCGGCCTGGTTGGGCTCTTGCGCCAGGGCCTGGCGGTACATTTGCTCCGCCTGCGCGACGTTGCCGCCGAGATGCTGCTGCAACGCCGCCTGCACCAAGTTCACCACTTCCGGAGCTGACATGGGCGAGGAGTTTATCGACTGGCGGGTAAATGTTCGAACCTGGCGGGCGAACGGGCGGGCGGGACATTCATTTGCCAATGCAGAAGGTGCCAAAGACACGGCCAAGAACGTCATCGGGGGAGATTTCGCCGAGCACGCGCCCGAGGGCGTCGAGTGATTCGCGGAGATCGAGGGCGAGGATTTCCGGACCGGCTTCGGGGACGTTCTGCTGGGCGCGGGCGAGTGATTCGCAGCATTCGTGGATGGCGGTGAGGTGGCGGGTGTTCAGGGCGAGCGAGGCCGTGGAAGCCGAGGAGCCGAAGGCGAGAGTGTCGAGCCGGTCGCGAAGCTGGTTCAGGCCATGGCCGGTCTTGGCACTGATGGCAAGATGTTCGGACGGAGCGGCAGGGAGCAGGTCGATCTTCGTGTAGACGAGCAGGCCGATGTCGCGCCCAACCCCGATCGGAGGGCGTGGGTCGGTTGCGTCCTGGACCAGGATAACCTGATCGGCCGTTTCCAGCGCACGCAGCGCCTGCTGCTGCATCCGGCTGGAAACATGCGCTTGAACATCGGCTGGGCGTTCAATCGCTTCGTCCAGGCCGGCGACGTCGGTGAGGCGGATGATGCCGCGGTGGAGACGCACCTGCGCCGAGAGCACATCGCGCGTCGTCCCGGCAACATCGGAGACGACGGCGCGCTCCATTTCGGCAAGGGCGTTGAGGAGCGTGCTCTTGCCGGCATTGGGGCGGCCGACGAGGACGACCGTGGGCTCATGGTTAAGGCGCTCGAGGCGGGCGCTGTTTTGCAGCAGATCGGCGAGCATGTTGCGCGCTTGCGAGATCCGCTGGGCGGCGTCGCTGTCGCTGAGGAAGGATACATCCTGATCAGAGAAGTCGATGCCTGCCTCGATCAGCGCGAGGGTTTCCGCGATGAGGTCCACGACCGGATGGAGACGCCTTGACAGTTCACCCGAGAGCAGTTGACGCGCGGCGCGAAGCTCCTGCTCGTTGCTGGCAGCGATGGTGGCGGCGACGCCTTCGGCCTGGGCGAGGTTCATCCGGCGCGAGAAGTAGGCGCGGGCGGTGAACTCGCCGGGGTCGGCTTGGCGGGCGCCGTGGGCGAGGAGTCGCTCCAGGATCATGCGCGCCAGGAGCGGGTTACCGGGAACGTGGAGCTCCACCATATCCTGCCCGGTGTACGAATGGGGGTGGGAGAAGCGATAGACCCAGCAGGGAACATTAAGGTTTTCCAGACGGATTTGGGCGCGTGTGACTTGGGGGGCTTGTGGGGAGGGATGCTCGAGAAGTCGCGCCGCAATCCGGTGCGAGCAGCTGCCGGTCATGCGAATGATCATCCGGGGCGCAGCGCCGGCGCTGGAGCTGATGGCGGCGATGGTGTCGTCGGTGTGCACGGGCGGCGCGTGCGAATCTTTCACTGGAATTACTTTCACAGGGCGAGCCGGCGAATTCTCCCACTAGCCCCCAGAAGATCAACCATGTGCTTCGCTGACGCCCGTCTTTCCCCTACAGATGAATTGCCCGCCCCACCGCCACGCCCGCCGCTTCCATAATCGCCTCCGACAGGGTCGGATGCGGGTGCATCGCCTCGATGATCTCGTTCTCCGTCGCCTCCAGGTTCCGCGCCATCACCAATTCCGCCAGCAGCTCGGTGACGTGCTCCCCGATCATGTGCACGCCCAGCAGCTCGCCGGTCTTCGCGTCGAAGATGGTCTTGACGAAACCCTCCGTCTCCCCCGCCGCCAGCGCGCGACCGGAGACAGAGAAGGGAAACTTCCCGATCTTGATCTCCCGCTTCTGCTCCCGCAGCTTCTTCTCGGAAAAACCCATCGAAGCCACCTGCGGATGCGTGTACGTGCAGCCCGGGATAAACCGGTAATCGATCGGCTCCGCGGCATGACCCGCCAGCCGATCCACCAGCTTTACGGCCTCATGATGCGCCACGTGCGCCAGATCCGGATGGCGATACCCCGCCATCGAGCTGGTCTCTTCGAAATGCACCGAGATGCAATCCCCCACCGCCCAGACGTTCTCCACGCTGCTCTTGTACTGGTGATCCACCTTCACGCGATTCTTAAACAGTTCCAGCTTCGCCTCCGGCGCCGCCACGCCCTCCACGTTCCCCGTCACCCCAATCGCCACCAGCACCACGTCCGCATCCACCGTCTTCCCGCCCGAAAGCGTCAGCCGCACGCCGTCCTTCGTCGTCTCCACCTTCTCCGTCTTGGTCTTGAGGTTCAGGTTGATGCCGCGCTTGGTAAACGACCGCTCCAGCATCTGCGCCACATCCGCATCCTCATTCGGCAGCAGATGATCCAGCATCTCCACGATCGTCACTTCCGTCCCGATCGCGTTGTAGAAATCCGCAAACTCGCACCCGATCGCCCCCGCGCCGATGATCGCCATGCGCTTCGGCTGCGTCGGCAGCGTCATCGCCTCGCGGGAAGTAATCACCCGCTGCCCATCAAACGCCACCCCCGGAATCGGCGTCGGCTTCGCCCCCGTCGCGAGGATGATGTGCTCCGCCGTGTACTCCTTCGTCCCCTCTTTCGTCTGCACCGCCACCCGATGCGGCCCAAGCAATTTCCCCGTCCCATTCTCGCTCTTCACCTCATATTTCCGCAGCAGCGACCCCACGCCATTGCGCAGCTTCTCCGCGATCGACCGCGACCGCCCCACCATCTTCGCAAAATCCACTTTCACATCGCCGACGACGACGCCATGCGCCGAAGCCTCGTTGCGAATCTTCCGCACAAACGCCCCGTCCTCCAGCAGCGCCTTGGTCGGAATGCACCCCCAATTCAAACAGGTCCCCCCGAGAAATTCCTTCTCAACACACAACGTCCGCTTCTTGAGCTGCCCCGCCCGAATCGCCGCCGCGTAACCCGCCGGCCCGCCGCCGATCACGATGATGTCAAAGTTGTAACTGGCCATATGGTCGCGGGATTATAGGGAAAGGAATAGCCGATGCACCACCGCGAACCGCGTCGTCAAAAGGCTTGAGGAGAGAATGAGTGTGGCGGGCCAGAAAGGCAACGCATTAACCATGAGTGGAGGCCTGAAACTCCTGAATCTCCTTAAGCGTCCTTCCAGTCGCGTCTTTCCAACTGTCCCTGCCGTTGGTGTTGCGCCCCAAGACTACGCTCGAGGCATATGACGGGGAGCTAAAGGTATAATCCTGCGTGAACACCATGTGTTCGCCGCTGATGGCAAGCACACCGTTGGCCAAAAGATCCTTCCGAAGCTCCACAATACTCGGCGCGTACTCCAGTAGGGAAGGCGTCTCGCTGGCAGCGGCGGAAGAACCAGAACGAACTAGAAAACCCTGCGGTGTGTCATACCCTGTTGCAATGACGCCTCTACCTTGGCAGGTCAGGAGCGTTGCTGAGGCAACGGAAATCGAGGCGTTGCCTTGCTCAAACGCATGAATACCTAACACTGGCAACATGCCTAAGATGTTGTTCAAGAATACGTCCATATCTGCGCGATCCGCCTCGGATAGCGTGGGCTCTGCCGGAATATTCCCGTTCTCCAGCGGCATACGCTTGGCGGCTTTGGCACGAGTCACTAACTGCGCTTCCAAGTACTGGACGTGCGCCTTGTTCAGTTGCCCCTGCCCCGCCACAAAGAAGACGGCGCGATTCCAAAAATCTCCGGTAGCGTAGTGGTTTTCCAGACGCGGCCGCACCGGATCGCCCTCACCAATATACAGCGATTCGCCATCACCCTGCGCTCGAGGGCCTAGTAGCAGGTAAACCCCTGTCTGCAGGAACTCGCTGCGATTTCGCACGGTCGTGTAGAGAGCGCGGGGAAACATCACAGCCTTGCCGATCCAGTTTGACCGCTCCACCAGCCGCAGTCCATCCGGATCACCATCGGCCACAAAAATTCGTAGCGAGAAAGGAACTGCGTTGATCATCGTTAGTGTCCACCAATCATCCGCGTAACCACATGCTTCAACGCCGGCCGATGGCCTCTCCGAGTTCACCATTCAATCAAGGTCGACAAGCGCAACTAACTCACATTATTGACATACCCCAGGGCCGGCTCTCTAAGTTCTTCCCCAAAGCTGCCAAGGTAGCGCCTCCTTTAGCTCCTGAGAGCTTTCCCTCGCTTGGCGCGTATGATGGAGGGTGTGGCTCTCTCGTACAAGCTCAATCTCTTCACCCAGCACTCCCGCGCCTGGCAGACCAATCGCTACGTCTACCCCGTCATCTCGCGCCGCAGCCGGGGCCTGTCCATCGGCGTGAACCTCAACCCCGACAAGATCTGCAATTTCGACTGCATCTACTGCTGCGTGGATCGGCGCGAGCCGGTTGCGGCTGAGGCGAGGGACGTCGATCTTGAGGTGCTGAAGCGGGAGTTGGATCATCTCGTCGCGCTCGCGGCGACGGGGGAGATCTGGAACCAGCCGCCGTTTGATCACACGCCGGCGAACCTGCGCCGGCTCAATGACATCGCCTTCAGCGGCGATGGGGAGCCGACGAGTTTCAAGCACTTTTACGAGTCGTGCGCGATCGCCGCCGGCGCGATCGACAAGCACAACGTCCCGCAGACGAAGATCGTGCTGATCACCAATGCGACGCTGCTGGAGCGGCCGCGCGTGCAGCAGGCCCTCGCCTTTATCGACGCGCACAACGGCGAGATCTGGGCCAAGCTGGATGCGGGAACGGATGCGTACTACCGCCTCGTCGAGCGCACGAGCATTCCTCTCTCGCGCGTGCTCGCCAACATCCGCGACGCGGGGAGACTTCGCCCTCTCGTCATCCAGTCGCTGTTCATGAAGATCAACAACGAGCCGCCGGCGGACGAGGAGATTAACCAGTACATCAACCGCCTCGATGAGCTGAAGCGGGCGGGATGCCAGATCAAGCTGGTGCAGGTCTACACCGTCGCCCGCCAGACCGCGGAGAGTTACGTCAAGCCGCTGGACGATGCGCAGGTCGACGCGATCGCGGAAAAGGTGCGCGCCTTAAACCTCCCCGCCGAATCCCACTACGGCCCGACATAAGCAAACCCCGTCGACGAGATGACGGGGCCTGGAGCTGATCCCTTGGATAGTCGGTCACGCGCTGTGCCGGCGGCGGATCATTCCCGCAACTGCCATGGTCAGTGCCGCCAGCGCCGCCGAAGGTTCCGGCGTCACCGTCAGCGTCCCCAGGTTGCTCCCGCTGGGGTTGAACGACAAGCCCGCGTTGGATCCCGCGCCGTCCAGGTCCGCCGCCGTCCAGCTCGCGCCGCCATTGCGCGAGTAGCGATACGTGTAGCTGTACGTTCCAAATGAAGCGACCGTCAGGCTCGCCATGTACTCATCATCGTTGCCCGCCTGCACGTTGTACGTGGAGCTGAACCACTGCCACGTCGTCGTGCGCGGATCAGATCCATACGCGCCATAGCCGATCTGCGCCGTGATGGCGCCGCTGGCGCCGTTGGCTTCCGTATACCCGGCTTCGTACACGCGGCCATAGATGTCCGGCGTCGCCTGCCCCGCAGCCACCGTGATCGTTGGCGGATATTGCAGGTTGACGTAGTCCAGTTCCTCCGCCAGCCCGCTCCCGTTGTTCCACGTATCCGCGAAAGCAGCGGACGACAGACTCATCGCCATGACAACAACAATCGCGCACGCAGCGCGACCGATCAATCGAGACATGAACCCTCCGAAAGTAATGCCCTCTCCGGCTCAAGAGATGAAGCGGCCGGATTGCCGCCGATTATCCCCGCCGCCCCCACCGCTGGCAAACAAATTCCCTGCCGCCCTTACCACGTGGTCAGATCCATCCCCATCGCCTCGGCCATCACCTCGGCGATGTGCTTCACGCGCGTCCCCTGCGCGCGGCGATGGAGCATGCCGCTGATGTTCATCGTGCAGCCGGCGTCGTTGCAGATCAGCGTCTGCGCGTTGGTGGCGGCGATGCAATTGGCCTTGTCCTCTACAATCGCGCCAGAGATTGCAGGGTATTTAACTGCGAAAGTTCCCCCAAACCCGCAGCACTGATCCATCTTCTCCAGCGGCCGATAGTCCACGTTGCCCATCTGCCGAAGCAGCGCCACCGATTCATCGCACACGTTGATCCCCCGCAGGTGGCACGTGTAGTGGTAGGTCAAACTCTGCGGCTCCGGCAGCTTGTACGCCGACAGATCCACCTTCAGCACCTTGGACAAGAATTCCACGAACTCAAAAGTTCGCGACACCACGTGATGCATTCCATGCTCCCACGCGTGATCGTCCTTCAAGAGCGCGTGGTAGTGCTCGCGCACCATGGCGCAGCAGCTTCCGCTCGGCGTGACGACGTAATCAAACTTTTCAAAGTCCGCGATGAACTTTTTGGCCAGCTCTTTGGTCTGCTCATGATGCCCGTTGTTGAAAAACGGCTGCCCGCAGCACGTCTGCGCCTGAGGGAAAAAGACCTTGCACCCGAAGTGCTCGAGGATCTTCGTCACCGCCACCCCCACCTGCGGGTAGAACTGGTCGGTCAGACACGTGATGAACAGGGCGACATTGTGCGGCATTAGACTAAAACTCTACGCCCCTCCGCACCAAACGTACAGCCGCCCCCCGTGGCAGGGGCGACCCGCCCATGATTGGCAGAAACCGCTCACTTCACCTCCAGCAACTCCTTCTCCGTCCACCCATCCCGCCGCGCCTGCCCCCAATCCCGCACGCTCTGCACTTTCGCCGGATCCACCGGCGCCGCCTCGTGTCCCCAGCTCCGCCGGATGAACGTAAGAATCCCCGCGATCGTCCGATCATCCAGCGCGCTCTGCCATCCCGGCATATCCATGTTCCACACTCTCCCGTTCACATTAAACGGCCCGCGCGCCCCGTGCAGCACGATCCGAATCAGCCGATTCTCCGGCCCCTGCACCCACGGCGATCCCACCAGCGGCGGTGCCTTCCCCTCCTGCCCCATCCCGTCCGCCTTATGACACTGCGCACAGGTCTTCTCAAACGTCACCCGCCCTAGCTCAAACAGTTGCTTCTGCTGGTCCGTCAGCGGCTTTACCGGCGGCCGCGGCGGCATCGGTTTCCCCGGCCACGTGAACAGCGCCTCCACCTTCTCAACGCACTTGCGCACTTCCGCTGACGACGCCGACGCCAATTGATCCAGCGACGACGGACGCGCGTTCAATTCCAGCGGGCGGGCAAACCCAAACGCGTCCTTCCGCACCTCCGGCACCGCCTCCAGCATCGCCAGCTGCTGCCAACTCCGCTCCTTCGGCACACTCGCCATCAACTCCACCAGCCCCACCATCTCATCCCGCTCCTGCCGCCGCGTCACCGAGCGCGCGATGTCCGTCAAGCAATCGTGCCGAGCCTCGGATCTCGTTACCCAACCCGGATCGTTCAGCAAACGCGCCAGCAGCTTGATTTCGTGATGAGCGATGCCACTCACCACGGCTTCGCGAATCATGTGCTGCTCGCCATGCTCCAGCAGCACCCGCGCCGTCGCCTTCTCCGCAGCCTCGCCCGTCATCGCCGACATCGTTAATGCGAATTGCACCCGCACATCCCAATCGGGATCGCGTTCCAGCTTCATCACCGCGTCGTGCCAAGCCGGATCCTTCAGAAAATTCTCCGACACCCGAATCCCCGCCGCCCGCACTTTTGCGTTCTCATCCGCCAGCGCCGCGTCCACCACCTCGCGCGACAGCGCCCCCATCCCTTCCAGCGTCCACAGCGCATGCAGCCGATAGACGGGCTTTTCCCCCCGCTTCACCATCTCCGCAAGCAACCCCGCCACCCGTAGATCTCTTCGCTCCACCAGGATCTGCTGAGACTTATCCCTCCACCACCCATTCGGATGGGTCAGTTGCCGAACGAGTTCCTCATCGGAAAGCTGATCCAATCGCGGCCGCGCCTTCGCCACCTTCCCCTCCGGCACAATCCGGAAAATCCTTCCCGTCCCTAAATGCTTATGCAGCTGCTTCTCCCGATACTGATCGCGCGCATAAGGCGTCAGCGACATCTTGTGCTGAATGATCCCGTGGTGCATGTCAACGATGTACAGCGCGCCATCCGGCCCCGTCTGGATGCTCACCGGACGAAACCGCTCATACGTGCTGGCGATAAACTCTTTTCCCCTGTAGGCGTTTTCCGCCGACAGCTTCAGATCCTTCTCCGAGATTACCGCGCGCCGAACCAGGTTCGCCGACGCCTCGCATACGAAGACGTTGCCGTAAAACTCCGGCATCAGATCGGCCCGGTACACGTGAGGGGAGCACGCCGCCGTAAACTCCGCCAGCCGTCCGTCCTCCTTCAAAATTCCCGGCCGGTACCCGCGATTCTCCGTCGATCGATGCGCCGGAAATACCGTCTGATCCGTCGCGATCCGTGTATCGGCGATCGAAACCGGACTCGCGGCATTTCGTGACGCGTAATGCGGCGGCACCAGCGTTCCGCGCAGATAATCTGAGTTCGTGTTGTAGAACAACCGCCCCACATCATCGTGTGTGATCCCCCACTGGCCGAGATTCGGATTCCACCCCACCTCAAATTCCCCCACTCGCCCCGCCACCGCGCGATAACGCTGCAAGTGATCGGCGTTGTAGATCCAGTTGTCGATGTTGTAGAGCAAGCCGTTGGCGAAATTCTCCGGATTCTCTGGCACGCCATAATTCGTCGCGATGATCCGCTTCTCATCGCAGATGTCATCGCCGTTGGTATCCCGACAGAACAGGAGATTCGGCGGCGTTCCCACCAGCACACCCCCGCCGCCAAAACCGATCGCCCGCGGCAAGACCAGCCCGTCCAGGAAGACCGTTGCGCGATCCATTCGACCATCGCCGTCGGTATCTGTAAGCACGGAAATTCGCCCCCCCGGCTTCGTCTCACGGGTGCCATAGACGTCCGGCATATAGTTGCGCATCTCCGCCACCCAAAGCCGCCCGCGCTCATCAAACGCCATCGCCACCGGGTGCTGCACCGTCGGCTCCGTCGCCACCACCTCTGCGCGATATCCCGCTGGCAAGTTAAAGGTCCTTGCTTCCTCTTCCGCCGTCAACAGCGGCACAGGCTCCAGCTTCGCCGGTTGCGATGCCGGTTGAGATGCCGGGGGCGAAGCGGGCCCGGTCGCCCCCATCGCAACTAAAACGCACAGAATGCCGATAACTAATCGGTACGTCACAGCATTAGTGTAGGACTTGACCGGGAAGCCTCAATGACGACTGTTAATGCCACCGTTGTTTCACCGACACAACCAAAACCAACCGAGCAGCAGCCCCAGATGATCGAGAAAATTTTCAAAGCCTACGACGTTCGCGCCACCTACCCCAGTCCGCTGAACGAAGACGCCGCGTGGAAAGTCGGCCACGCCACCGCCCAGTTCCTCAAGCGCTCGCGCGAGCAGAACGCGCTGCCGGCGGTGAAGATGCCCAACACCGTGGCCGTCGGGCGCGACATGCGCCCGCACTCCCCCGCACTCGCCGAGGCGCTCTCGGACGGCATCCGCTCCGTCGGGCTGGACGTGATTGACGTCGGCATGATCGACACGAGCTTCATCTACTTCGCGATCAACCACCTCGACTGCATCGGCGGCATCCAGGTCACCGCATCTCACAACCCGGCGCAATACAACGGCTTCAAAATCTCCGGGCCGAAAGCCAAACCCATCGGCGCCGCCACGGGACTGGACGACATTAAGCGCATCGCTAGCAACCTCTCGCAGCGCGCCAGCACGGGCGTTCAGGGTAAAAGGGAGGAGCGCAACCTCTGGAAGGAGTACCGCGCCCACGTCCTGAAGTTCCTCGACCTCAAGCGGCCGCTGAACGTGCTGATCGACGCCTCCAACGGCATGGCTGGCAAGATGGTGCCTGAGGTCTTCTACGACGTCCCCAACCTCCACATCACGCCGATGCTCTTCGAGATCACCGGCAGCTTCGTTCACGACCCGAACCCGCTGGTCGAATCGAACCTTCAGATGTTGAAGGACAAGATGAACGAGGTGAAGCCGGACCTGGGCGTCTGCTTCGACGGCGATGCCGACCGCTGCATGTTCCTGGACGAAAACGCAAAACTGCTCGGCTGCGACATCATCACCGCCCTTCTGGCAAAAGACTTCCTCTCGCAGCCCGCTAACAAAGGCAGCGCGATCGTGTATGACCTTCGCTCCTCCCACGTCGTCCCCGACGAGATCGTAACCGCGGGCGGAACCCCGCGGAGGGAGCGAGTCGGGCATGCGTTCATGAAGAAAACGCTGGCCGATACCAAAGCCGTGTTTGGCGGAGAACTGTCCGGTCATTTCTACTTCCGCGACAACTTCTTCGCCGACAGCGGCGCCATCGCTTTTGCGCGACTCCTCTCCGTCCTGAGCGCGCAGAACAAATCCCTGAGCCAGCTCATGGCCCCGCTCCATCGCTACGCGCACTCCGGCGAGATCAATTTCCAGGTCGAAGACAAAGACGGCAAGATCCGCGAGCTCGCCGACGTGTACAGGAAAAGCCAGATCGATTATCTCGACGGCGTGACTGTCGACCTGGGCGACTGGTGGTTCAACGTCCGCAAGAGCAATACCGAGCCGCTGCTCCGGCTCAACCTGGAAGCGCGTGATCCGCAGATGCTCCAGGACAAGCTCCACGAGCTCCAGAAGTACCTGGGCGAACCCGCGCACGGCCACTAAAGGTCGCGTGCGCGAAGATCCCCATGTCACAGTGAGCGCGGCCGCGCTTGAAACGCGCGCTACCCCTTCATCCCCGTCAGCGTCATCCCCTGCACGAAATACTTCTGGAACACGAAGAACACCACAACCACCGGCAGAGTCATGAGCATGTTGGCCGCCATGATCAGCGTCCAGTCGATGCCCCCCTGCGGCGTGTCCAGGCGAAGGTTGTACAACCCCAAACTCAACGGAAACAGTTGCTGATCGCGCAGGTAGATCAGCGGTCCCATGAACTCGTTCCACCCGCTCATGAACACCATGATCGCAATCGCGGCCAGCGCCGGCTTCGTCTCCGGCAAGATAATCTGCGCCCAAGTTCGCAGCACCGACGCCCCATCGATCCGAGCCGCTTCCTCCAGATCGCGCGGAATCGTGCGCATGTGCTGCACCATCAGGAAAATAAAAAACGCCACGCCGAACCACGACGGGATCCACAGCGGGCAAAGCGTGTTGTAGAGCCCCGCGCTGCGCCAGATCATGAACGACGGGATCATCGTCACCTGGGCCGGCAGCATCATCGTCGCCAGCAGCAATGCAAACGCCACTGATCTTCCTGGCCAGTTCAGCCGCGCAAAGGCATAGGCTACGAAGCTGCTTGAGAACAGAACCCCCAGCGTCGACAGCGCCACCACCCAAAGGCTGTTCGCCACGTAGCGCCAGACCGGAATCGCCTCGAATACACGACGATAGTTCAGATGAACTTTCCCCAGGATCGCGCCCATGGTTGAACTGGGCGAGATCGTGAGCGTCAGCGTTCCGCGATGGAGGTCGCCAGCCCCGGATTCACTCCGGGAAAGAGCGCTCGCCCCCACCGCCTTCAGCGGCACCCAGATACGCTTCCGATCCGTGGTGTCGTCAAAGCTTGGGGGCTGAAACAGGATGCTCAGCTTGCGAGTGGTCCCGAGATATTTTGTCTTCTGTCCGACCCAATGCGTTCCCGCCAGGTCCAGCGTCGCATCCACCTGGTGCCACGAATCATCCGGCCGCAGCGCCAGCATCAGCTTGTGCAGCTTGGACGGATCCCCCGGGTAGTCGAAGGCGCACTTCAGCGTGATTGGCGCGTCGGAAGAGGACCTGAACTGGTAGCACAGAATGGCCCCCTCGCCCGTCGGAACGAACTTCGCGTTGCCGGATGTGATCTTCCAGTCGGTCATCACCTGATCCGGTGCCGTGAGCGTGTAAACGTGCGAATCCAGCGTCCGCGCTTGCAGACCGCGCAGTTCCAGGCGCGCCAAGCGATCGTCCAGCGCATCCGCCACGAACTCCGGCGTAAGCGCCTGCTCGAATGCGGACGAGATCTTGATCTTTTCCTGCGACCACAGATCCAGGTTCAGGCGCGGCGCGATCCGCGCCACCAGCAGATCCGCCGCCGCCTCACGGTACGCGTTGGCGTCGACCTGCTCCGCCCCCGCTGGCAGCTTCGCCTCATCCACCGCCGCGCGCGTTAATCGCTTCAGCTCCGGCAGCACCGCGTTCCACTTCGCCTGCGGCGCTTCATCAGGTTTCGCGATGGCGCTCAGCGTGCGAACACGCGGTGACGTTGACACGAACCGCGGAATCGACGGAAACCACCCTGCGTCCGTCAGCTCCTCATCCGTTTTCAAACTCGTCGCCGCCATGTAAACAAACGGAAACAAGAAGATCGCGATAGCCGTCAGGAGGAACAGGTGAACCGCCAGGTGCGACCAGCGCGACCGGCGCCAGAAAAAGGACGAGACGCGGCGGGTTGAGGCTAATCGATGCCTCGCGTCAAGGCGCGACATGCCCTCACCCCTGCCCTCTCCCGGACCACCGGGCGAGGCGATAAGCGTGGCGGCGGGCGAGCGCGCGTGGTTTGTGTCATGTGCGGTCATAATGCACCCACCGCCGGCTCAGCCACAGTTGCAACAGCGTCAGCGCCAGCACGATCACGAACAGGATCCACGCCATGGCGCTGGCGTACCCCATCCGGAAATACTGAAACGCCTGCTGGAACAGGTTGTACGCGTAGAACATGGTGCTGTCGGCGGGCGTCCCGCCGTGGGTCATGATGAACGCCTCCTGGAAGATTTGCATCGTTCCGATCACGCCAATGATCAGGTTGAACAGGATGTACGGGCTGAGCATCGGCAGCGTGACATGCCGGAACTGGTTCCATCTGTTCGCGCCGTCGATCGCCGCCGCCTCGTAAAGCTGCTGCGGGATCGATTGCAGGCCCGCAAGCCAGATGATCATCCCGCCCCCCGCCGTCCAGAGCCCCATGATGATCAGCGCCGGCTTCGACCACTGCGGGCTTTGCAGCCACAGCGGAGCCGTGAAGTGAAACGGCGCGCCGACGAAGTAGCTGATGATCCGGGCAATCCACTGCATCGGCGCCGTCGCGTACATCCACTCCAGGAAAGAATTGATCACCCCGTAGCTTGGATTGAAGATCCACATCCACAGCAAGCTCGAAGCCACCAGCGGCATGATTGCCGGCAGATAAAATCCGGTGCGGTACACTCCTATTCCGCGCAGCGCCTTGTTCAGCGCCAGCGCAATCGCCAGGCTCACCGCCATCCCCAGCGGGATGCGTATCAGCATGTACGCTGTGTTGACAATGCTCTTGTAGAACAACGCATCGTTCAGCAGCCGCGTGTAGTTCTCCATTCCAACGTAACGCGCCGGCGAGAGCACGTCGTACCGCGTGAAGCTGAAGATGATGCTGAACAGGATGGGCCCGGCGATGAACAGGATCATTCCCGCCATCCAAGGTGAAGCAAACAGCAGCGCCGAGCGCACTTCACCGCCACTGTACGAATGGCTCTTCTTCCTCCGCCGATACACCACGCCCATCATGACAAATGGCATCGCGACACCCGCCGCGTACAGTAGAAAGTAATTCGTCCAATTCACCCGGTGCGGCGGAGGCGGCGCCATGACCTGATCCAGCGCCTGCTGAACTTCCTGCTGCGCACTCTTCAGCGCCAACTCGTATTCGTCCTGCCCCGTGCGCTTCGCTTCATCCGCCAGCACATGGTTGTTCCCCAAATCCGTCGCTCGCACGTGCTGGTTCCAGAGCAACTGCCCGACCGGCGTCACCGGACGAATCCGCGTCTTCGTCATCAGCCGCTGGATTACGTCGTACGCCTCCCGAATGCGTCGCGGCACGTCCTTGTTGTCCGTGATGTGCTGCTTGATCAGCCGCTCAAAGAACACCCGATTCGCCAGCCCCTTCGGCAGATATAGCTTTCCCTCGCTCTGCTTCTGCTCGCGCTTCCCCTGCTCCAGTCGGTTGATCGCGTCCCAACTGTACAGGAACTGGATGAACTTGAACGCCGCATCCTTCTGCTTCGCCGTCGCAGGGATCACCAGCGCGAAACCGCCCGACCAGGAAACCGGCCCCTTCTCCACCCGATCCGCCGGCATCGGTGGCTCACCCACCACGAAGTCCATGTCCGGCCGCCAGTCGGCGACCCGGTCGATGCACGTGCTGACATCCGTCTTCATCGCAAGCATGTTCTGCACGAATGGATCCATTGCCCCCCCGCCCATCGCTTCTTCAAACCCCGTCACCTGCCCGACTCCGCCCAGGTCGTCATACAACTCGGTCATCCAACGTAGCGCCCGCACCACCGCCGGCGAATCCATCGTGCAGCGCGTCCGATTCGGCGAGAGAAACTCGCCCCCCGCCTGCCATGCGTACAGATAGAGCCAGCTGTTCCCTACCCGCGGCGCAAAACCCAATCGATCGATCCCGGACGACTTGTTTCCCGGCACCTTGTAACGCGTCAGCTTGTTGGCGTACGCGCGCAGCTCTTCCCAATTCTTCGGCAGCACCGGCTCGCCCTTCCCATCCACGTACCCGTTGGCGCGCAGGATGTCCGAATTCGCCCAGAAGATCCGCACGTCCACTTCCGTCGGAATACCAAACACCCGCGCAGGCGTATCCGACCCCGGCGGCTTGTAGCTCGCCTCTTCCAGCGCCCAGGGGTAATACTGCGTTACGTCAATAAACGTCGGATCGCTCCGATTCTGCTGCTCAAGATAAGGCGTCAAGTCCGTCAGCGCACCGCGCCCCGCCCACTCCCCCGTCGCAAATCGATCAAACCAAACCACATCCGGCGGCACACCACCGGCAATCGCACTCAGCAGCCGCTGCGAATCCCCCACCGGATCCTGAGCCACCGCCGTCCCCATCACCACGCGATACTGCGGGTTCACCCGCTCAAATTCATGGATCAGCGTGTAGATGTCGTCCCCCAGCGACGGGTGCCCCCAGAACACAATCGTCTCACGCTGATCACCCGCGGGTCGCAGCAGCCAGACCAGCGCAGTCGCCACCACGGCCACCAGCACCACGACGAGAATCATCCCGCGCCGCCGAATGATCAGGCACCTCCGCTCAAGACCTCGTCAGTATAACAAGCACCTCGATCCCCAATGCACTCAAACGTCCACCAAATAGAGCCGAGCCGGCATACATCAGCCGCCTCGGCTCGCGCGAAACGACCCTTCGCGGAACAGCTCATTGATTCAACTTCAACTACTGGATGACCACATCGTTCCCGGGAGCCGCCTCCAGCACGTCCTGGCCCGGACCGCCGATCAGTACGTCGTCGCCGTCGTTGCCGTTGAGGATGTCATTGCCTTCGCTGCCGATGAGAACATCATTCCCCTTCCCGCCATCCGCGGCCAAGAGAATCACGCCCGCACCCAGGCCCGAAGCGTCGACCACGTCGTCACCGTCGAGCATCTCCAGGTTCAACCGATCCAGCGCTCCTTCCGAACCTGTGATGTTCACCTGCGAGAACAAGCCGAACACCGCCACGCCGCCGCCCGAGCCGCCTACCGCGACGGCGACATCATCACCGTTGGTCGCCTTCACCGTCACCCGATCCTGCTGCGCATCACCAGCCCCCCCAAACGCCGCAAGGTTCAGGTTCACTTCCGTCAGATCAATCCCTGTCAAGTCGTTGACGGTGATGTTGTCCGCCCCGCCGAGCGCGTTGAAGTCGATGGACTCGACATCATTCAGATCCATCACCACGCCTGCAATATCTCGCGTAAACAGCACGCGCGGTCCATTGGCGCTGATGTTGATGTTCTCCGACACGTTCGCGCCGTTGAAGAGCATCTTGTCCCTCCCCGCCTGCCCTTCGAGCACGTCGTTGTCATCGCCCGGGTTCCACACGAACGTGTCAGCGCCCGCGCCGCCGAACAGCGCATCGTTTCCATCGCCCCCGTTGATAAGGTCATCGCCCTCGCTTCCGAGCACGACGTCGTTGCCCAATCCCGCGTTCACCGCGAGCTGAACCCCATCCGCCTCCAGGCTCGCTGCGTCGATCACGTCATCGCCGCCAAGGCCATTCAGCGTTAGACGATCGTTCGCCTGCTCCTGGAAGAAAAGGTTCACCTGCGCCTTCAGCCCGAAGACGGTCACACCGCCCGCATCGCCGGCCGCGCCGAACACATCCGCCCCTTGCGTGCCGTTGACAGTTACGTTGTCCACAGTCTCATCGCCGCCCCCATTCGGCCCACGCAGATCCAAGTCAACCCGCACCATGTCCGTTCCGGTCAGGTCACCGACAGCGATGTTGTCCGAGCCTCCCAGAGCACGAAACTCAATCCGCTCCACGTCGTCGAGGTCCATCGCGATATTCGCAACGTCTCGGGTAAAGAGCACGCGCCCGCCGTTGGCAAAAACGTTGATGTTCTCGCTCACGTTCGAGCCGAAGAACAGCATCAAATCGCTGTCAGCCTGGCCTTCCACGGTGTCGCTCCCATCGCCGGGATTCCATTGGAAGATGTCGTTGCCTGCCCCAAGAAACACCACGTCGTTGCCCTGCCGGCTGTTCACAAGATCTTCCCCCTCTCCGCCGATAAACACGTCGGCGCCTGGTGACCCTGATCCGGTATCATTCCCAGCCCCAAGATCCACCGTCAGCTTGATCACCCCTGCCGGAAGCGTGGACGCAGTCACGCCGTCATCCCCACCCAGCGCCTTGATCACCAGCGCGTCATTCGCCCCCTCAGAACCGGCGATGTTGACAAGCGTGTGCAATCCCACCACCGACGCCGACGTTCCCGATCCAAACACATCGATGATGTCATTCCCGTTGGTGCCGTTGACGACAATCGTGTCTGCCAAAGCGTCGCCCGCCCCGCCGACCGCAGCCAGATTCGCATTGAGCTGCGTCAGATCCGTGCCAGTGAGATCATTCAAATTCAGCGAGTCGATCCCGCCCAGCATGTTCAGATCGAACGTCTCCACATCGTCCACATCCATCACGATGCTGCCGATGTTGCGGGTCAGCCGCACGCGACCGCCGTTGGCCGAGATGTCAACGATCTCGCCCGCATTGCTGGCATTGAAGACCATCCGATCACTTCCGGCCTGACCTTCCACAACATCAGATCCGTCGCCCGGATCCCACTGGAAGGTATCGTTACCCGCCCCGAGGAACGCGCTATCGTTCCCCTGCTGTCCATCGACAAAGTCATCGTTGTCGCCGCCCAGCAGAAGATCAGCGCCGTTCGAACCCAGCAGCGTGTCGTTCCCCGTCCCACCGTCAGCGGTGATCAGAATTAACGCCGCCAGATTACCGACGTTGCTGAAGGAATCATTCCCGCCGTTCGCATTCAGCACCAGGCTCTCGCTCGTCCCAATGTCCAGGGTAAACGGCGCAGGATCCAGCCGATCAAACCGCACACGCGTCCCGTTCGCGGTCGTCGCGAAAACCTCCGACCCGTTGCCGCCGTTCACCTCCACCGTATCAAACCCGTCGCCGCCCTCGTTCAGATCTGTGTCATCACCCGGATTCCAGATCATCCGATCATTCCCCGACTCGCCAAACACCTGATCGTTCGCATCACCACCGGTGAGCGCGTCATTGTCCGCACCGCCGAAGAGCAGGTCCGCGCCGCCCTTGCCCAGCAGCGAATCGTTCCCCGCTTGACCGAAGATCATGTCCGCGCCCGATCCGCCCGTCAGCGTGTCGTTCCCCGCACCGCCATACAGAAACGCCTTCGGCAGCGCGCCATTCACTTCGCTCAGCCCCACGTTGTCATTCCCGCCTTGGCCGAACACTTGGATCTGCGTCGTGTTGGCAACCGTCGACGTGCCTCCCTTGATCGAAACCGCCCCGCCGTTCACCAACAGATTCCCCGCCGCATTGCGACTGACGGTGATCGTATTGTCGACATTGTCACCAAAGACCGTCAGGATGCCCTGACCCGCCGAGAATTGAGCAACCACGGCAAACAATCGCCGCTGCTCCAACGACTCCAACGATGAAAACTGCTTCGCGCACATAGACCACTTCTCCTTCACGATGAAACGTGATTTCTAAAGACTCTGCCGGCGCCAACACGGCGGCGGCGTTACTGGTTGTTTCAGGAATCAGCAGGCGCCCTCAAATCGAGCCAAAAACGGCTCACGAGCGCCGATGCGCTGCCGGCGTTCGGGCCGGAGCGTCTTGATCATGCGATAGCCAATCGCCCTCACGCCGTTCGGAAAGGGCGCTTCAAACTGTTCGACAATTTCAAACCCGCACGCCAGGTACAGCGGCGCGCCGCTCAGCGTCGCCGTCAGGTCCGCCCAGCGGTAACCCGCCTGCATCGCGGCACCCTCCGCGGTGCTCACCAGCAGCCGCCCCAAGCCCCTGCGCGCATGCCTCGGATGAACAAAGAACAGCCGCAGCACCGCAGATTGTGTAAAGGGATCCAGCCGCTCAGGCGCCACCATCTGCGACGCACGCGCCCCGATGCTGTGCGGCCGAAAGCTCCATCCCCCCGCCGCGATCACCTGCCCCTCATGCTCCGCCACAAAGTACGTCTGATCCGCAATCAGTTGCAGATCAACCGTCAGCGCAAACGCCAGGAACGCCTCCACCTGCTCTGGCGAATAGCAGGCCGCCAGCAGTTCCGAACTCGCCGCGATCAACCGCTTCAGCGCCGGTACATCGTCAAGCTGCGCCAGCCGAACATTCTCGGGAAACTGTGAACTGTTTTGCTCCATACTTCCTCGCAAGCGACGACAAACCAGCCATCGCGGCGGGGAATTTAGTGAGCTTCACAAACGCAATCATGATCTTCACGTGAGTTTGCGGTAAGATTACGGTAAGCGCTGACATCTCAAGCTATAGCCCATAGTTACAATGCCAACCGAAGCGCCACCACAGATTGTTTTCGGCCCTTTTTGCCTCGACCGCGCTAACGCGCGCCTCCTCTACGACGGCAAAACCATCAGTCTCACCCCCAAGGCCTTCGACGTTCTCCACCACCTCGCCAGCCGCCCCGACCAGCTCGTCACCAAGAACGATTTGCTCGACGCCATCTGGCCTGATGTCGTCGTCTCTGATGCTTCCATCAAAGTATGCGTTCGCGAAATTCGCCAGGCGCTCGCGGACGACATCAAGTCGCCGAAGTACATCCAAACCGTCCACCGCCGCGGATACCGCTTCATCGCAAGCACCCCTGCCACCGCGACGACGACACCCGCCCCCACCACACCATCACCTGACCAAGCGCCGCCCCCCGAGACAACCCCCGCCGCTCCTCTCGTCGGCCGTGAGCGCGAGCTCCGCAAACTTCACGACGCGCTTAACCGCGCCTCCCACAACCACCGCCAGTGCGTCTTTATCACCGGTCCCGCCGGCAGCGGAAAAACCTCCCTCGCCCAGACCTTTGCCCAATCCGCCCCCACGGCGTTTCGCGCCAAGCGCCCGATCGTCCTCGTCGGTCACTGCTTCGAGCAATTCGGAACCAGCGAACCGTACCTCCCTGTCTGGGAAGCCCTCGGCCGCGCCGCGCGCGGCTCACACCTCCGCGACATTAACTCTCTTCTCGCCTCCCAAACCGCCGCCCACGCCAACCTCGCCCCGGCAACCGCCCTCCCCTCCCACACCGGCGCCGGTGACAGCGATGATCCCGATGATCAGCCCCAAGCCTCTCATCGCATGCTCAGCGACGTCGCCGATCGTCTCGAAGCCATGGCCTGCCACGCCCCCGTCATCCTCATCCTTGAAGACATTCACTGGGCCGACTACTCAACGCTCGATCTCATCTCGGCCCTCGCCCGCCGCCGCACGCCCGCGCAGCTCATGATCGTCGCCTCCTACCGCAGCGATGAAGTCACCGCCGAAGATCATCCGCTTCGCTCGATCGCCCAGAACCTTATCACCTCGGGCTCCGCAACCGTGGTACCTCTCGAACACTTTGACGAGCCGCAGGTCGAGCAATACCTCTCGCTGCGCCTCGGGAACCACCGCCTGCCGCGCCACTTCGCGCAGCGCCTCCGCCAGCGCACTGGCGGACACCCGCTGTTTCTCGTCCACCTCGTCAGCGACTTGATCGAGCAAGGCGTCATCGTCGAGTGCGACGGTGTCTGGCAACTCAGCGCCGACGAAGATGGCGCCGCCGGCTGGCTTGCCGTCCTCGAAACCCAGGTCCCTAGCGATGTTCGCCAGATGATCGAGGCGCAGCTCGACCGCCTCACCCAGGATCAGCAGCGCGTGCTCGAAGCCGCCAGCGTCGCAGGCACCGAATTCTCAGCCGCCGCACCCGCCGCCGCCATCGCGAAAGACATTGTCCATGTCGAACAAGCCTGCAACGACCTCGCCCGCCGGCACCACTTCCTTGAAGCGCATGGCATCGACGAATGGCCCGACGGCACCGTCGCCACCCACTACCGTTTCGTCCATGATCTTTACCACAACGTCGTCTACGAGCGCCTCACCGTCGCCCACCGCGCCCGCCTGCACCAAACGCTCGGCCTGCGCCTCGAACAAGCCTGGGGCGATCGCGTCGCCGAAGAAGCCGCCAGCCTTTCGTTTCATTTCGAAGAAGGTCGTGATTGGCCCCGCGCTGTTGTTCATCTTCGCCAGGCCGCCCACGCCGCCACGCGACAGTACGCCCACCGCGAGGCGCTCCATTACCTCCGCCGCGCCCACACCGCCTGTCAGAGGCTTACCGAAGATCAGCGCGCGCAGCATGAGCTTCCCCTCCTCCTCGCCCTCGGCGTCAACCTCCAGGTTGTCCACGGCTGCGCCACCCCCGAAGTTGAAGCCGTCTACGCCCGCGCCGCGGCCCTCTGCAAGCGCTCCGGCGAAAGCGAAGCCACCTTCTTCGTCCTCTGGGGAATCTGGGTCTTTCACAAAGTCCGCTCCGATCTGGTCAAAGCCGAGGAGCTCGCGCGACGCCTGCTCGAGATGGCCCGCGCCTCCGGCAACACCGCATTGCTCCTCCAGGCGCATCAGGCCATGTGCGTCACCGCCCTCTGCCTCGGCAACTTCGCCCTCACCGTCGACCACATGACTCAGGCCGCCGCCATCTACGACCCCCACCGCCACCCCAGCAACACGCCGCGTTACGGCCAGGATCCTGGCGTTGCCTGCTTCGCCTTCGGTGCCGTTGCTCTCCAACTGCTGAACCGCGGTACCGAAGCCCTCGCAGCGAGCGAACGCGCCTTGAATCATGCCAGATCACTCAACCAGCCCACCACCCTCGCTCTCGCCATGCACTTTTCCGCGATGATGCACCAATGCCGCGGCAACGCCCCCGCCACCGAAAAACTCGCCGAAGACTGCATGCAGCTCTCCCACAAGGAGGGCTTCTCCTTCTGGCTCGCCGGCTCGCGCATCCTTCGCGGCTGGGCGTGGGCCGCCCGCGGCGGCGCCGAAGCCGGTATCGCCGAGATCCGCCGCGGCATCGACGCCTGGCTCGCCACCGGCAGCCGGACCTACATCACCTACTTCCGCGGTCTCCTTGCCGAGTCCCTTCTCCGCATCCACCAGCAATCCCAAGCGCTGACGGAACTCGACCAAGCGCTACACGAAGCGCAAACGCTCCCCGAGCATCTGTACGACAACCACCTGATCCACCTGCGCCAATGCTGCGATAAAAGAAAATCCATTACCCCCACATCCCCAAAGACACGGAAAGGCCGAGGTGGGATTCGAACCCACGGATAACGGATTTGCAATCCGTCCCCTTAGTCCACTTGGGTACTCGGCCGGGTTTTTGCAACAATATCGCTGGTTGTGTGACCGATCAAGTAAGACGATGCCGAGTCGTGTCGGGTTGTGCCAAATGCCTGCTTTTTGAGGGCGATTTCGCACTGTGGGAGAGTCAGGTCGATTGTGCCATCTCGTGAAGGGACGTGCTGGTTCGGGATAGCGCCGTGTACTGCTAATGTACTGCGCGCGGGGGTCGCAACGGTGGTTTCGCTAGCCGGGATTGGCGAGGGATTCTGACCCCAATCGAGCGGCGAACGGAGCCGCTTCAGAGCGGCCAGCATCTCTTCCAGTTCTGCATGCTGATAGCCATCGGTGACATCTTCCTTCGCGTGGCGCATGAGCTTCTTCCGCGTCGCCCGCGAGCATTCCAGCCGCGTCCCGAAAGTATGCCGGAGCCCATGCAGATCGAGGCGGCGACCTTTCGCATCAGTCATCTCCACGCCCACCTTCTTCAGATCGCGCTCTAGGGTCTCCACGTCCGGGACATGATCGAAAACTCTGTTCCCCGACATGGTGGCGAGCCGCTGTCGCAGCAACGGGATGACGTACGGGTGGAGCGGAATGTAATCCCCCTCGTCCGTATCGGCCTGCTTGTACGGGATGAACACAAAAGGAATGGCGGTGTCCAGGTGAAGTTGGTCCGTTTCAAGGTTCTTCATTTCATTGCGCCGAAAGCTGTTGAGCGCTGCCAGTGCATACGCCAAGCGTCGTTGCTCCGGCAGGTTCTGGCTGAACAACCGACGGAGTTCCTGTTCTGAACCAGCGCGACGGGCACGACGACGCTTCGCCCCCTTCTCGCTGATCCGGCGCAGCTTCTTGAGCGGGTTTGCATGCCCTTCCGGCAGCAGACGGTTCACGAACGCTTTGATACGCGAGACATACTTGTTCCGATAGCTCACAGTCGCCCCATCTTCTTCCAACATCCTAAGAACCGCTTCAACGTTGCTGGTGGTCACGTCGCTGAACCGAGACCAACTCCCTCTCTTGATCATATCCTGCAACATCCACCGGGCGATGCGAATGTGTTCCGGATCATTGCCCGCCACGCGCATTTTTTCGGTGTAGAAGTCCACGAGGTTCGGCAGAGGAAGTTTCAGGCGCTCAGTATCGTCACTGATCGCGCCACAATCACGCGCCTCCATCTCCTTCTGGAACTCCTGCCATTTCCGGCGAGATAGCGGCTTGTCACGATACAGTTTCTCCCATTGCCAACTCGAATGCTGAGAGGGTTTCCAGCGGCCATACCAATCTTGGCTTTCACCTGCGGGAACAAGTTGTCCGTCCACGCGACGGTACCGCTTTCGTTTCTCGATCTCGTCTTTGAACTTCACTGCCATAAAAAGCTCCACTTCCGCCTATGCGATTCACACGTGAACGAACACTTCGCACCACACAGATTCAGGGACGCAAGCTGCTAGGTGCGGAACCTGATCCGTAGTCTCCGCTACAGGCGCTGAACATGCTGCTCGCGCTGGCATCATCCAGCCAACGAACACTTTTGTAGCAATCAAGATTCACTCTCCAAGCAAAATCCGCTGGTGCCGGGAATTTTTCACAGCCCTGACATCCTGACTCCCTTGGAGAAAGTTGTTGTAGAGTGAATGTTGGTTTCTACATTGCAAAACTGGCTGAACATGAGGTGTCGGCCGGAGGTTTTGCAGTTGGATCAAGTTCTCAATTCGGGGCAGAAGAAGCTTTCTGCCGTAATCAATAAGGAAGACATGTCAGCGTGCGGGAGCAGTGCGTTGAACACTGCGGCGCTATCTGAGCGGCCAGAGAGAAGGTCGCCCCGTCGGGAGTGCATCCCGGCTTCTCGTGGTCTTGCAAGTCCATTCATTCGAGTGGGAGCGGTTGCGGCAAAAACGGGAATTTCGGTACGTGAAGTGTGGCGCCGTGGCCGCTCCGACCCCACCTTCCCCCGTCCCCGGAAGCTGTCAGCACGGGTCACGGTCTGGGTTCAACAGGAAGTTGATGATTGGGTTCATCGCGTCATCGCTGCATGACGCGGATCACTGTTTTAGACCCCAGCTCTTTGGCAACTGAATACGAGCCGTCTGTCGATTCGCTCCGGTGCGTCCGCATGCGTAAGTCGGCTCGAAAGGACCGCCCGTACGATTGCGCCAGAAGCTCATGCTGATGGTTCGCGCTCGATGCGCGGGGGTGGTCTTTCGGTTATTTCTTCTTTCGCGGCCTTCCAGGAGGGCGTTTGAGCTTGGAAACCCGCACAACCTCGGCTTCGTCCACAACCCAAGTTCGCCCGATTTTCTCTGCGCGAACGATCCCTATGCGGATCATGGCGCTCAGCCGACGCATAGATAGCTTCAGTCGGCGCGCAGCTTCAGCAGTCCCGATAACTCCCATTCCTGATCGAATCGGCATTCAGCGAAGCGGAGAATGAAATTTTTTGCTTTACAAAACCCGCGTTTCATCGGTATAGTTTTGTGATGAGAACAACTCGCCGTCAGTTCGAGGATTGGCTGCGGGAGAACCGCAGAAGGCTGCGGGGATCACCGCTTCGAAAGATGATCTCGAAAAGCCGCCTCGCGATCTCAACCGGATCGGCCTATCGAGCCGCATGCGCGGTGCGGGCACTTGGGCTGCGTCAGAATCGGAGCCGGTACGACCACTTCTGGAAACAATTAAACTGGGCGCTTCCAGATGGGGAGCTTGCACGAATCTGGGGCATCAATCGTGGCAACGTTCGTAGTCGCCGACAACGCCTCAGGCTGCCGCCGCCGCGGTGGCGGCTTGTACGGGATCGAGAGAACCCGGTGATGAAAGCCGCAGTGGCTTTAGAGGTGTTGAAGTCTCAAAGGTACGACATGCCCCGACCTCGTTGAAGTCAGGGCGAGCACGGAGGAAGAATTCCTATGAGCAACGGTTCCGGAGCTATTCCTCTCATTCTCCATGTCGAGGAGCTACAGCACTTTGATGATGACGTGCTCGAACATGAGGTGTCACTGAAAGTCGCTGGTGCGCCCGAGACAAAATTAGTCGCGAAGATCGGCTCCCATTTCTACAAGCAGCCACGGGTAATGTCTGTGAGCCAGCATGGTGTCCTCGATCTGCCCGTCGCCCTCGCGGATCGCCTGCTGATTCTCGTCTTCCGGCTCCTGGTGTCCGAGATGACCAAGGACTGTGGCTGGGAAGCGACGTGGAGCATGGCGGACAGCACGAACTGGATTCGTCATCAGTTCCCACACGAAGGCGAACAACTCCTTGAGGTGATGCGGCCACATGTGCGCGAAAACGTGCGAGTGCTTGACTCCTGTTCTGTCACGATTGGGTGATGAAAATGAAGACCATCGATTCGGATGAACGGGACGATGATGTTGATGGTGTGAATGGAGGCCGCTCTACCGAGCTTTCCGATGCTGGTAGCTCAGTCCTGTCAAAGCTGACACTGAACGAAGTTGAGCAACAAGTGGTTGCGCTTCCAGAAGAATTGAGCTTGGACCGACTACTGCTATGGCTCGACCTGTCAGCCGTCCTGATCGCTCGTGCGAAGCAAATGCGGGCGAGGGTCGAGGAGGTCGCGATCGAGTGGATTGACAACAACGGCCCGATCACCATCGGCACAGCTAATTACACTGTAGCTCATCCCACGATCATCAAGTGCGTAGACGCCGCGCGCTGTTTCGATCTGGTGATGCAGGCATGCAATGGCGACGTAGGCGTCTTTTGTGCCTATCTTCGGGCCGATCCCTTCAAGTACGGGAGCGTGCGCGAGCTACTGGGGCAGGAGGTGTTCCAGCAGGTATTTCGGACGGAATTTCGTCCCAAGCTTGTGGAAGGGAAACCTCGAAAGCGTCTGAAAATGTCGGATGAACGGTTTCTTCGCTGACCACTGCACGGATTGCCAGGAGGAGGGGCGAACAAAAAATGAAGGATTCAAAACCACCGCGTCGGAAGACCCAGATACAGATCATCTCGCGCGAGGAGATGACAGCCAACCAGCAGGTCTCTTTCACCAAGGCGACCGACTCACTGCTGGCAGAACTGGTTTGTAGTCTGGATCGCCGCAATATGGGGGAAGCAGATGGAAAATGCAAAGAGCAAGTGGGACGGGTTAGGCGCAGTCGTCGTGGCTCGCCAGAGCGATGACAAAGATGGGACCGCATCGACCGCTGCGCAGCTCGACTTGCTGTTGAAGGAGTTCGAGAGAGTTGGCTTACGGTACGTGGACAAGGTGATGCTGGATGGGGTTTCGGCAGCGTCTCCAGCACGGATTAGCGCGATCCTTGAAGATCTGTTCGCGCGTAAGAAGAAGCATAACGACTTCGAGGTCATCGCCTGGCAGATCGAAGATCGAGCCAGCCGCGGCGGTGGGGAGCATGGGTTGTGGCTTGAACACGAATGCAAGCGGCGCGGTATCCGGGTTTACTTTTCAGGAAGTGATCAACCCACTGGACCTTACGCATCGGTGGTGAAGGTAGCGAAGTACGAGGCGGCCAAAGAGGTTTCAGTCAATGGTGGCCGCCGTTCCACGCAGATGCAGACGTGGGCGCAAAAACAGGGCTTCTTTCGTACCGCAGGTCCGACACCATTGGGATGTGATCGGATTTATTACGGCGCCGACGACAGGCCCAAGTACATCATTCACAACTGCATCAATGGCCTGCAGGAGCAATACGATTACGAAACGCGGAAAATGATTGGCGAGTACGGTACCATCGGCAAAAAGAGCCACAATCGGTTCAAGAAGCAGCGGAATGAGTACTCATTGCTGTTTCCAGGCGAACGTCAGTATCGCCGAGTGGTTCGAGTCATCGTCTACCTGAGATACAAGCGCGGCTGGCGTGCATGCCGCATTGCCGATTATCTGAATCGAAATGGCGTCAAGTCACCCAAGGGTAAAGAGTGGTCACAGCGCCAGGTCCAGATCATCTACGAGAACGAGGCGTACACCGGGGTCACGTTCAACAACCAGACCTTCAGCGGCCGGTTCTTCCGCCGCGATCCGGTGCTGGGTTTTGTCGCCCTTGAACGTGACGAAATCGATCTGGTGGTGAAGAAGTCGTTCTCACCGAAACTAAGATCGATGGACGATTGGGAACGGATTGATCAGCCTCACATGTACGACTTCCTCCCGCGCGATGTGCGTGACTATGCGATTGAGGCGCAGGCCCAGATGTGGAAGGAGCGATCTGATCCCATGCGGCCGCCGCGGAAGATCAATGCGCATCCGGCCAGTGACTACCTGCTCAGCGGGAAGTTGCGGGCAGTGCAGGACGGTGAACTTCTCCGGGGTACGCTTAGCGGTGACTCCTGTAATTTCGCGGAATATTATCGTCATCCCCGCAGCAAGCGGGGACGCCGCAAAGGCAGCATCTTCAACAACATGATTCGCGCAGATGTTCTTCATGAGGCTATCGTTGCGCTTTTGGCGGATGTTCTCATAGATGCTCCTGACCTACGGGACCGTCTCGTCCATCACCTTCACGAACAACGGGCGGCCGCGCTTCAGGATGAGCCCAATGTTGCCGAACTGGAGGCTGAGCGGGATGAGTTGAAGGAGCAGATCGAGACTACCGTCCTAACGCTCAAAGGCGCAGCACTTGCTGACGCGCGGGTGCAGTTGCAGCGCTTGGGAGATCGCCGTAACGCCATCGAGGGGATGCTGGCTGCAATCCGACGAAAACACCAGAGCGATGAGCGCCCCATTGAGACCGTCGTTGACGAGGCGCTGCAACTGTTGGCCGAAGGCGGGCGACGACTCCTGACGCTGCCCATTCAACCACTCCGCGACCTCGTTGATCGGCTGATAGCGGATGCAACGGTGGATATGGAGACGAAGTTGGTCGAGGTTAAGGTGGCGCTTCCCACGTGGGCGCTTCAACCAAAGCCGAGGAAGAAGCCAGAGAAGAATCATGAAAATGGGCAAAAGCCTGCTTTGGAGGCCACACGGGCGTTGTGTCCAGTCACCACTTCGCGGTCACCAACTGGTGGTTGGACACATGAGGTTTTCGCTATCGTAAAATGCCGGTATGAGTGGAAGCGGGGATCGACGACGCAGCCGCCATGCTATCTCTGCCGGAGAGTGGCAGCTTGAACATCAAGAAACGACACTGCGTCGTCGACGGAGTGATGCCATCGCCAAAATTAGTGTGGTCACCGCCGCAGCAGGTTCGGGGACCGACGTGGAGGTCAGACGCAGAGTCTTCCCGTTCACAATCGACAACTGCAATCCCAATGGGGTGTGGTCGAGGATGTTGGCGAAGCTGCCAGTGATGCTGCTGGCGGTGAGGACGTCGAAGCTCGTGCCGATCGGCGGAAGGAATGTGTTATAGAGCTTGACGTCCAACGTGCCACCGAGGGTGGCAGTGCCGGTGATTTCGAGCCAGTCGTACCCCGTGCCTTGGCCTGTGCCGCCTAATTCGATTTCAAGCAGGCCGCTGGATAGCTGCGTGTACGGCGCCATCACCGTCATATGGCCCGGTGAAAAACCAGGTGAAAGCACTCCAGCATTGAGTAGGGCCGATGCTGTGACTGTACCCTCGCCGCCCAATGTACCGCCGAGGATGCGAACGGAATCGGTGGCCGCGATGGAGCCGCCCGTATCAACTGTTACTTTGCCCGAGATGTCGAGTGCCTGAACCTGAAGCCGCTGAATGCGTCCGGAGTAGGTTACGGGGATGACGATGCGCGTGCCTGTTGAATGCACCAATCCCTGGCTTGAGAAACTTGCAAAGGAGGCGTAGGGCTGGAATCCCATAGGGAAATACGACTCAGATTGAAATGCCGCAGAATACTTCGTTCCTATCGCGTTGGCGAGCGACCCGGTGGAGAAGTCGGCGACGCCGTAGCTGGCAAGGTTGATGGTGCCATTGCCGCTGGCGAAGTCCACGCTCCCGCCAGCCGACACGTCGAAGCGCTGGCCGACGTTGAGGGTTCCGCCGCTGAACGTGAACAAGCCGCCGCTCTGGACCTTCACGCGGCCGACGTTCCCGATCCCGCCGCTCTGCTGGAAGACATCGCCGGCGCCGTTGAGGGTAACAATGCTGCTTCCCGGAAGGGAGAGGGTTCCACCGCTCTGGGTGTAGCGAGATCCCCCGCTGAGCATCACGCCCTCGCTGGCGTTGAAGGTTCCACCGCTCTGGATGTACTGTGAGCCGTTCTGCACCTGCACCGGCCCATTGGGGCCGGAGGCGTTAAAGGTTCCGCCGCTCTGGGTGAACGTCGTGGGCTTGTTGGTGGTCCCGATGTACGTGTAACCCATCGAGTTGATGGTGCCCCCCGAGATCGCGGAGTTGGCCTGGATGTTAAGAGAGCTGTAGGAGTAGTAGTTGTCGAGCAGCCCGCCAGACGCCACTTCAAAGCCAGCCTGAGAAGCAGTGAAGTTCGTCCAGTTGCCGTTGGTGTCTTTGGCGTGCACCGTCCCCTCGATCCGCATCCGGTCCGCGCGGTCCTTCGTCGCGTTCATCACAAAGCCAGCAGGAACAACAAGGAGAGGACCGGAGACATTAAACACGTCACCTTGCGTGCTGAACGACTTGAAGAGCGTGTAAGGGTTTACTCCAATCGGCAGATATATGGTTGAGCCGACGCCGCCGATCACGGTGGCATTCTGGGCGTTGTTCATGCCGCCGCGGGACCAATCAAGGATGCCGTTGTTGGCGAGGTTCACCGTGCCGGACCCGCTGGCGAAGTTGAGGGAGCCGAGGAGGTCGAAGCGGGTGTTGATCTGAAGGGTGCCGCCGCTGAACTGATAGGTGCTGCCGTTGTTGACGGTGAAGTTGGAGAGGGAGAGGGAGCCGCCGGTTTGATTGAGGTTGCCGAAGGCGGACTGGCCGAGGTAGAGCGAACTGGCAGTGGCGCTGCCAGACGTGATGATGGCGGTGCCTTGGTTGTCGATGTAGGCAATGTCTGCGGCACCGGGAGTTAAATCGGTGGACCAGTTGGTCGCGGTGAACCAGTCGCCCGTGGAAGGGGGAGTGAGATCCCAATTTGTTGTCGCTCCACGGCTGGGTGCGTGCGTGAAGAAGATGGCGCTGATCAGCGCGAGCGTGATGCGCAGCGAACGTCTCATGAACATCCTGCCTTTCCCGTTGGAAATCAGAATGCTGCCGGATGTCCCCTGGCAGGTGGAGTTGGCAGTTACGACTGTGCCCTCAGCCCCTTGGACATGTGATACGGACAGCCTCTAAAGCTGAGGAGATAGTAATGGATCAACCTGCTATCCGCCACCGCAAATTTAAGTCGCGATCCAACGCCTGGCCGCCACATTCACGTCCGCAAGCTGTTGTTGGGCGGTAACCAGCCAGATCATGCCATCAGCGGCAGTGGGTTGCGAATCTGTCGCCACCCAGCTTCACCCCCCAATAAATACCTTGACGGTCAGCTTCGCGCTCGCTGAAGGGGGAGAGATCCTGCCGCGTGTGCCAGAGCCGAAAGCGTTAGCGCTTTCACCGTTGCTCACGCTGCCGCTGACTGTGCGCCGGCGTTGTCCCGCATCCTAGTTATGCGAAGGGACGGACTTGGT
>DASVUC010000184.1:0-4613 GCA_036387255.1 Tepidisphaeraceae bacterium
CCCATGCGCTGGTGCATGGGCGAGACGCCCATGCCACGCTTAGATCGCTACGCTCCCACCAACCCGGTAAGTCTTCAGCAATTCCGTAAACTGCTCGGTGAACACGAAGTTGTGTTCGGGGAACTCCAACCCGGCCATGTTCTGATCGATGTGGCTGAACATGAGTTCGATTTCCGCAACCAGATCTGAGCCGACCTTTACCGTACCCGCGATCGACGCGCCTTGTTCGTTGAGCTGCTCGATATTCGCGGTGAAGGAGATTGTCTCGCCCGGCCGCACCAGCCGATGGAACGTCGCCCGGCCAACCTTCGCCAGGATCACCTTCTCTTCAAAGTTCCGCGCCTCGCCCACCAGGATTCCGGCGGTCTGAGCCATACCTTCAACGATCAAGCTGTGAGGCACGATCGGAAACGCCGGGTACAGGTCGTGAAGGTGCTCCTCCGCCAGCGTGACGTTCTTGATCGCCGTCGCCGACTTCTGCGGGGTGAACTCCGTGAACTTGTCGATCCAGATCCATCTCATAAGAGTTGTCAGTGGCCAGTTGTCAGTTGCCAGTAAAAGTTGACTTAACTGGCACTCACAACTGGCAACTTCTTCAGGCAACTTCTTCAGGCCGCCGTGGGGCTGTTCAGTTTCTGCTGCACGTAGTTCACAATCGCGTCGACGGTGAACAGCTTGCTCATGTTGTCCAGCTTCGGATCCGCCTCAAACTTGCTGAAGTCCGAGTGCGGCATCCGCGACTTCAGATCCGCAATTCCCGCCGGCGTCACCTTGCCGTCCTGCACGAAGTTTGGGTCGTTGGCCAGGTTCTCCGGGATCATCTCCCCGCGCGGGATCTTGATGCCAAACGCCTTCTCAAGGCGGAACATGATGTCCAGGAAGTCGATCGATTCCGCGCCCAGATCGTCGCGAATGACCGCTTCCGGCGTGACTTCGTCATCGTCCACACCCAGCGCATCCACCAGGACCGCCCGCACCTTGTCATAAATTTCTTCTCGAGACATTGCTGCCATGTCCTTCGCCCTTATGTGTTGACCGCGACGGCCACGGAGCTCGGTCGGATCAGCTCCCAGCGTTTGCGGTTGTGCTCCTGGAGGCGGGCGTCCAAACCCGCCAGGTCAGGCTGCTTTTCCCCAAGATTAAATTGTGCCAGTTCCACCCGGGCGCTCAGCGCCTGGGCGTCGCCCACGCTGCCGGCCGCCTTAAAAGTGGCCCCGGTTTCGGTGGTCTTCAAAAGCTCTACATCGACCCGAAGGAAGTTCCCGGGCGCTACAAAATGGCCGTACTTTACGTTTTTCGCTTCCTTCAGCACCACGATCGACTTGGCGAAATCCGTTCGCACGTGCAGCAACCAACCGGCCGCCTGCGTGATCGCTTCCAGCATCATCACGCCCGGCATCACCGGAAACGTCGGGAAATGGTCCGCGAGGTACTCCTCAGCGAGGCTCACGTACTTCACGCCCACGATCCGGGTGTCCGTCAGTTGCTCGACCTTGTCGATCAAGTTGAACTTCACGTCTTGGTCTCTGCGAGAAATCTACTCCCTCTCCCGTACTCGGGAGAGGGCGGGGGTGAGGGTCGCCGGCTTCTCATGAACAATGAGAAGAAATCGAGTTCCACAACCGCCGAAAACGCCCACTTTTACTCGGAAAACCCCTCTTTGCAAGCGAGTTGCCCGCCACTTGCTCCTTCGCTTGACAACTTGGCGCAGCTTGTAACAATGCTCCGTCCCATTTTCCAAGAGAGAATTATGTACGCCATCATCGAAGACAGCGGCCGGCAGTTCAAAGTCACCAGCGGCGATCGAATCAACATCACCCGTGAGGTCGAAGCGGGCGCCAAGACGCTAACGTTCAACCGCGTCCTCCTCGTCGCCGGCGAAGGTCAGCCCAAGATCGGCGTCCCCGTCGTGGCCAACGCCACCGTCACCGCCGACATCATTGGCCCCGTCAAAGGACCCAAGGTCGATATCGTCAAGTACAAGCGGCGCAAAGGCTATTCCAAGAAGATCGGCCACCGCCAGCCGTCGCTCCAGGTGAAGATCACCGGGATCAACGTCTAAATAGGAATCTGAAAAGCCATTTTTGAGATCTGAAATTTGAGATTTCAGATCTCAGATCTGAGATGGGAATGCACACACGCGACTCGCCTCGGCGGGTCGCGTTTCTTTTTCAAGCCCATCACTGGGTCGCCGG
The DNA here is from genome assembly GCA_036387255.1 of Tepidisphaeraceae bacterium. Classification (GTDB taxonomy): domain Bacteria; phylum Planctomycetota; class Phycisphaerae; order Tepidisphaerales; family Tepidisphaeraceae; genus DASVUC01. The sequence goes on from DASVUC010000184.1 coordinate 2,196, forward strand.
CGCAGCCCCCACCGCATTGGTTGGTTGCGGCCCCGAGCTTTTCACGCGCTCGGGGTTGGCTTTGCGGATCTCGTCCTCGAACTGCTGGATGTAACTCATGAACTGCTCGGCGAGTTGCGGCTGCATCTTCTTGATCGCCGCGATCAGCGTGAGCGCGCCGTCGTAATCACCTTTCTGGCGCAGGCGGTCGACTTTGTTCCGCAATCGGATCCCCATCGGCTGCTGATTCCCCTGGTTGCTCGCAATGACGGATGCGGCGAAATCGCACGCCTTCTGGTACTGCGCGCTCTCCAGCAGCGCATCCATCCTTTGTTCGCTCAGCACTTCAATCGTCACCTGCGGCCCGCCCTTGGCTTGGTGATGCGCCAGCGCCAGGTCGAACTGCACCGCCGCCTCGTCCGGCCGATCCATCGCCATCAGTTCCTTGCCGATGTTCTGCTGAACGTCCGCCAGCGAATCCAGGTTGTTCCGCTGGCGAAGCTGATCCGCTTCCTGCTTGAGGATGATGTACCGGCGGGCGTGCTCGTTGTCGCCAAGGAAACGATCCGCCCACCGCGCAAGCTGCGCCGGCTCCGCTTTGGGGAACAGCGTCTCCAGAGCCGCCCAGGCTTTTTCCCGCACGGCATCCGTTTCGCCCCGATTCTTGAGCACCGCATAGATGCGCTCCGCGTGCTCGAATGTCGCGCACAGCTTCAGCGCATCCAGGACCGCGCCGCGCACTGCCGGGTCCGGATCATCCAGTGAATTGACCAGCGTATCGGCCGCCCAGGATTGCTGAAGCTCCCCCAGCGCCCGCGCCGCCGCCGCACGGACCGGCACCGGCTGATTCTGCTGAAGCAGCGGGATAAAGATCGAGCGCAGCTCGGGAATGCGCAGCGGAGCCAGCGCGTCGATCAGCGTCGCTCGAAACGCTGCCGTTCCCGGCCCCTGCGCCTTGCTTTGAAGCGCCGTTTGAATCGCCTGCGCCACCTGAGGGGCCAGGTTCGGGTTCTTCTCCCGAACCATCGGCCCGAGCCGCGCTAATCCTGTCGCCGCTGCCGACGCAACCGTTGGCGACTCATCATTCAGGCTCCGGATCAGCTCCGGCACAACCTTGCCGACGTCCTGAATCGTCACCAGCGCGTCGACCAGCGTCCGCCGCACGTCCGGGTCCGGCTCCTGGTGAAGCTGGTTGATCAGTGAATCCAGCGCCGTCGCGTCGTTCAGCTCTTCCAGTGACCGCGCCACCTCGATACGCACATCCGTCGAGCTGTCCCCGATCATCGCCCTGAGCTGCGCGCGAACCGCATCCGAGATCGGCTGGCGCAGCGAAAACTCATCATGCACAATCCGCACCCCGGCAACGCGCGTCTCGGCCGCCTCGGACTTGAGGTACCGAAGCAGCAGCGCCTCCCGCGACTTTTCCGGAACCGCGCGATACGCATCGCTCAACAGTGACGCGGTCTCGTCCACCATCCGGTCGTAGCGCCGCTGCCATCGATTGAACCGCGCGGCGCGGGCCTGGAGAAGATCGTTTTCGAACTGCGCGTCGTTTTTAGGCGAATTCTCATTCCACCACTGCTGCCACTTGGCAACGTCTTCGCCATTACCCCGCACGCCGCTCAGTTGCGCCAGCGCCCCCGCCGCCGCCTTTCGGATGGCGCTGCTCTCGGCGTCGCTGGAGAGGATGCTCAACAGCGCCTGAGCGGCGTTTTTATCGGAATAAGTTCCCACCGCCGCGATTGCCGCTGTCCGCGTTGTGTCCCGCTGTTGATGATTCGGATCACGCGCCAGGTCAATGAGGCGGTTGCGAACCTCGGGCATCCGATAATTGCTCAGCGCCTGGATCGCCGCCTCGTTATTGGGCGCCTCTGTCCCCGCGAGCAGGAACAGCTCGTTGGCGAATTCCGGATCCGGATCCACCGCCGTCGCCAGAGCCCGAGCGATCGCCAGCTGTCCCCGTCGGCTCCCAAGATCCACCAGAATGTCACGAATCGCTTGTTTGGCCGCGGGAGATCGGTCCGCAACCAGTCTTCGCGCCGCTTCATCGCGGTCGGCGGCGGGAAAATTCGGCGCCCGCAGCGCCTGCACCTGCTCGCCGACGGTCATCATCGGGCGCGTCGCCGGATCTTGCGCATAGAGCAAGCTGGACGGGATGGCCACCGACCACACCGCCCATGCCGCCATCGCGATCCACCGCGTCTTGCGCACGAGCCCTCATCACGAAAAAGCCGCCAGGTCACTCGCTATCTGCCGCACACCACACCGCCACAGCCGTCTCATTCCCCTGCTCACAACAACAAACTGCGCCCAACAAGCGGAAAATACCGTATTTATCGTCGGTCGCAAAGCAGACGATCTTGTTGCCAAAATACCTTTTTTGTCGCGACAGATTCCGTGCTTGCGATTTTCAGACTGCGATGAGTAAATTACGCCTCG
>DASVUC010000185.1:0-36534 GCA_036387255.1 Tepidisphaeraceae bacterium
ATGCGCCTGCCGCCGCACAGGCGAGACCGACAGCACGAGCGCGCCCTGGTTCGGATATTCCTCCGCCATCTTCACAGGCTTACCGACCGGCTGCGTGAGTTTCATCACCGAAAGATTGGTCTGCCGATCCGATCCCACCAGCTTCCCCGTCGTCACCTGATTGTCGCCGTAGGTAACGCGAAGCAGGTTGTCCCCGACGAGCTGCTTATCCAGGTATAGCGGGATCAGCACATGCCCCTGCGCATCGAGCACCACCCCCACGAACTCGGTCAGCACCACGCGAGTCTGCGTGAGCGGCACCGACGGCCGCGTCGTTCCACCCTGCTTGAGATCAAGCGGCTGCGTCGGCGGGCGCTCGACAAAAACCCGCAGTGCCTTCTGCTGCTCGAGCTGCTGGCGAAGCTTCGCCTCGGGCGTTTGTGGGGCCACCGCCAGTGGCACCACCACACGCACCACCGACTCGTGCACATCGCGATAAAGCTGTTGAACCCCTCGATCGAATTCCTGCATCGTCCCCAGCGGCGGCTTGGTCGCCTGCGCCGGAGCCCACGACGCGAGCCCCGCCACGATGCTACACATTACGTATTTTCGCATCTGCTCACGCCAAATCGTTCACGAAGCATTAGAATTCATCAGCCACCGGCACCACGTTCCCCTGCACCGGCTCGCGTTCCTGCACCGGCTCGCCGCGCTCCGGAACTTCCATCCGCTCGTACGCCACCACCCGCCCGTACGAATCGACGATGGGCACTTCCATCGTGGGCGCCTTCGTCACGGGCTTGACGATATCCACCGCCACCTGATCGCGCGGGGCCGGTCCCGCCGGCGCGACATTCGTTGTGCTGTTTCCACCCCAGTTCATCCGCCCGACCATGATCCCGATGAGCAGGCACGCCGCTGCGCCGCTGAAGCGGCGCAATCCAGAAAGCCTCCGCGTCCACGACCAGTGATCATCCACCCGCTTCTCAACCTTGGTCATCAGCCGGCCGACAACTTCCTCACCAGGTTCATAATTCTGCCACACCGCCAGGCGCACCGCGCGCTCGCTCTTAAGCGTTTCCATTGCGCTTGCCAACACAGGTTCGCCTCGCAGCCGGTCGATCAGCGCATCCACTTCCCGCGGCGAAAGTTCGCCGTCCAGATACGTCTCAAGCAGTTCCAGATCGTTGTCCGATACCGACATCGTTTTCACCTACGTTTGCGCAAATTCCTTCAACATCTCGGCAAGCTGACGCCGCGCCCTAAAGATCCAGGTCTTCACCTGCGGCACGCTCGCGCCCAGCGTCTTGGCGATATCTGCGTAAGGCATCTTCTCGTACTCGCACAGCACCAGCGCTGAGCGGTAATGCTCCGGCAGTTTCGCAATCGCCTTGCGAACCTGCTGCACCGTCTCGTTCTCGACCATCTGGCCGGCGGGATCGCCATCGTCGCGATCCGGATGATCGTCGGCGACAGCACTCATCTTCGGCTGGCGCAGGATGCGAAGTGATTCGTTAACAACTGCACGCCGAAGCAGTCCGCCCGGTTCGCGCCAGTCATAGCGCTGCCGATGCTGAAACAGGTTCATTACCGCCTGCTGCACGACGTCCTCCGGGCTCGCTCGTGTTCCCACGATGGCTCGAGCGATGGCCAGCAATCGCTTACTGTGCTGTCGAACCGCCTCCTCAAAGAGGCTGACCGTATCGGCCATAGGCTCCTGAGAAGGTTGTTCATCGGATGACACGCGCAAGCTCCGGCAAAGTTACAGGTTAATAACCGCTCTCAGCCTGATCCGCACGCCCTGTCGCGACATTCTGAATACTACGACGTCGCGAGCCCCCGAACCATTTCAAGCCCTTAATACGTCAGAAGATACATCTCACCCAGAGCGCGATCCGCCAGAATTCCGCTCTCCAGACGCGCGTGTCCCACTGTCATTGGCGGCTCAGGCTTCCTTAATGGCACCACCAGCCGCAGCCGCATCAGGCTTTTCCTGTGTTGCACAAGCCGCTTACGAAGCGAGCACCGCAGCAAAAATTTTGTCTATGCCACTGGAATGGCGCACGCGCTGCTTTGACTTAATCCTGACGGCCAACAGTTGTTGCGGTCCACGGAGACCGGAGTGCTGGCCGAGGATTGAACGCGGATCGTTACACCCGCGCCTTATTGGGAGAAAACGTCATGTTCACCTCTTGCACATCCAAGCGCTCTTCCGCACTTCGCCAAGCCTGCTCGTTCGTGGAGCTTCTCGAGCACCGCAAGCTCCTCAGCGTCACGAGCAACATCACCCAGGGGACCCTCAACATCAAAGGCGACTCAGGCGCCAACACCGTTCAGATCTACCAGATTGGCGGCGGGATGGTGGTCAAGATGGACGGCCAGACACAGAACATCACGCAAGCTCTCAAAGGCATTAACATCGAAACCGGCGGCGGCGACGACAACATCAGCGTGCTGCTCACCGCGACGCCCATCAAGAACTTCCGCGTCAGTTCAGGCGCCGGCAACGACACGATCAACGTCGCGTTCAGCAACCCCGCAGGCTGGAACCAGAATGATCAGACGCAGCAGTATCCGGCCAGCGTCGTCACGCCCGGGGGCAGCACCGCCAACAATGTCATCAACGTCGATGTAATGGCCGACGGTGGCAACGACACGATCCGCGTCGCTGTCATTGACAACGTCCCTGAATCCAACTCGAACAATGGTGGCAGCAACACCTCCACCCTCAACAACAGCGGCAGCACGTTCGGGAACCAGCAATCCGATTTCCCGCCGGTGAACGTGCGCGTGAATGGTGGCGCGGGCAACGACAACATCAATATCACCGTGACCTTCGCGAATGCACCGGACGGGATCGTACTGGGTGGCGCGAATCAGGACGGCCCGACGCTGGGTAACTTCCGCCTCGTCGTCCTCGGTGGCGATGGCAATGACGAGATCGGCGTGGTGCTCCGCAGCCCAGACGGCACCACCTGGTCCGGCGACCAGGGTTCAGACAATAACTCCGGCAATGACGACGATGACAACAACAACGGCGGCAATGACAACTCTAACGACGATGATGATCACAACAACCGTGGCCACGGTCATGGCAAGGACAAGTTTGCCAACGGCCATGACAATGGTCACCACTATGGCTGGTACAAGAACGGCAAAGCCAACAACGGTGGCGGGAACAACAACGGCGGCAACAACGATGACGATGATGATGAGAACAACGACAGCGATGCAGTACGCAACGCGTTGGTTGTTATCCGCGGCGGGGCGGGCGATGACCAAATCCTGCTCCGCGCCGTGGGCGGCTTGAGCAACGTCAACAACGCCTTCTTCGTCGGTGGCGGCAAGGGGAACGACTCCCTGCAAACCAACGTCTCCCAGGACGGCTTCTTTGACCAGAACCTGGAATCGACCTCGCCCCTCAGCACCTAATGAAGGTCGAGCCTGATAGAAAATGAACGGGGCGGGCGCACCAGCGCCCGCCCCGTCTTTCTTTAGGGCTCCGGCTTCGTCGCGACCCACTGACTGGTACGTGAGGACTTCTCGATCTGAGGAACTTACTTCTTCCCGCCCAACCTGAACGAAATCCCCTCCTGCTCCCACTGCTCCACCAGTCTCTTCAAGTCTGTGACCGTCACATTCAGGTTCTGCGCCGTCTCCACCAGGCTCTGATACAGCTTCGGATCGTTCACCAAGGCTCCGGCTGTTCCCTTCCCCTGATCGACTTTGGCTGTAATCGATTCCAGATTGGTCAGCATCCGTGCGACCTGGTCCATTCGATCCGACAATTGCTTCGACAACTTGTCGATGTTCGTGTTTGTCTTGGCGATGGTCTCGTTGACCTGCCCCGTCGTCTGTTCCAGTTTCGTCCCCAGCCGAGCGGCGCTTTCTGACGCAGCGCGCACATTTGTCAGCGCCGCGCGGATGTCCTCCCGCATTTTCGGGTCCGAAATCATTTCATTTACGCTGTCGAGAATCTTCCCCACCTTCTGCACCTGCTCGTCCAGATGCGCGACCATGTTCGTCTCGCGGAACTGCCTGGCGGTCTGGCGGAGTTCAGTCGCAAGCTCAGCGAATTCCGGCGGGAGCAGGTCAATGCCCAGAAACCGCGCGTGCAGCAGGGAATCCCTGGTCAATTCCCCTTCGGGCCGGGGACCCGTGAGCTGAAGCGAAAGGATTCCGCTTCCGCCGAAGACTTGCGATCGAATCACGCCCTCGAGATTTGCCGGAAGCGGCGGCCCCTCCTTCTCAATCATCGCCACGATTTCGACGGTCAGTCCATCGGCCGAGCGCCGCACCGCGCCCACGCGCCCCACGCCGACGCCGCGGTAGCTGATGATCGATCCTTCAGCGATGCCATCGGCTCGATCTGTGGTCAAGCGAATTGGCATCATCTCGGGCGCAAACAGCCGCGCCGGTCGATCCCCAAACTGCATGATCATCCACCCGAGAATGACCAGCGCGCCCAGCATCGTCACCCCGACCACGATATTTCGTCGATAAGGCGTCATCCGCGAAAGTGCTTGTACGCAACAACTTGAACTTATTCAAGTTATCGTGCCTCGCGCATGATCGGCCGGTCGCATCCTGTCACCCGTTGGTTCGTGCGCGGATTCCTCCTCTGCGCGATCCTCCATCCGGCTGCGCTTCGGGCGGAGTCTGACGAGAAGGAGAAGTCTCCGGAGATCCAGCACACGACCGTTCCGCCCATCACGCCTGGCGAAGCCGCTTTCTCCGTCACCATCACCAGTGCCGCCCCGCGGGCTACCCGTGACGGCGCTAGCGCACGCTTTCCCCTCTCGCCGCAGGCGGATATAGTTCCTCCCCCTATGGCTCTGGAAGTTGGCATCGTCGGTCTGCCGAACGTGGGTAAAAGCACGATTTTCAACGCGCTGACCGCGGCAGGCGCGCTGGCGGCGAATTATCCCTTCGCCACCATCGAACCCAACGTGGGTGTGGTCGCGGTGCCGGATGAGCGCCTGAAGATCATCAACCAGTTCCAGCCCACCGAGAAGATCATCCCCGCCGCCCTGCGCATCGTCGATATCGCGGGTATCGTCCGCGGCGCTTCGACGGGTGAAGGTCTGGGTAACAAATTTCTCTCCCACATCCGCGAGGTGGACGCGATCCTGCACGTCGTTCGCGCTTTTGAGAACGCTGACATTACGCACGTTGAGAACTCCGTCGATCCTATTCGCGACATCGAGACCATCGACACCGAGCTGGCCCTGGCAGACCTAGAAACCGTCACCAGCTCCCTCGACAAGGCAGAGCGCCTTGCCCGCTCCGGCGACAAGGAAGCCATCGCCAAGGCGGACATTCTCCGCAAGTGCAAGGAGGTCCTGAACCAGGGCCGCCCGGTGCGCGAGATTGAGTTCGACGAGGACGAACAGAAGCTGATTAAGTCGCTCGGCCTGATTACCGCCAAGAAGGTTCTCTACGTCGCCAACGTGGATGAAACCGACATCCACGGCGAGGGGCCGCTCGTCCAGAAAATCCGCGAAAAAGCCAAGGGCGAAGGAGGTCACGTCGTCCCCGTCTGCGGAAAGCTGGAATCCGAGCTCGCCGAACTGGAAGAAAAAGATCGCGGCGAGATGCTCGAATCCATGGGCCTCAAAGAACCCGCCTTGGCCGCGCTGACCCGCGAAGCCTACAAGCTTCTCGGCCTTCAGTCCTACTTCACCTCCGGCCCCAAAGAGATTCGCGCCTGGACGGTGCCCATCGGCGCCACCGCCCCGCAGGCTGCGGGCGTCATCCACACCGACTTTGAAAAAGGCTTCATCCGCGCCGAGATCTATACCCTGGACGATCTGAAGCAGCACAAAACCGAAGCCGCCATCAAAGCCGCCGGTAAGATGCGCGCCGAAGGCAAAAGCTACATCATGAAAGACGGCGACATCACTCACTTCCTGTTCAACGTCTAAGGCGCAGTCGCGGGAAGCGAAAAGGGCGCGGCAGCCGCGGGGGACGCGGGTGCGTCCCACGTCACCGGCCCCCGCTGACCCGGATCGTGAAGCCACTCCGGATGCGCATTCCATTTTCCGTCGCGCCCGCGCACATCGAAGACGCCGACGAGATCCTCACCATGCGCGGTTCCGCCCTCCAAACCATCCGGGCCGATGCTTGTCAGCAGCACGATTCGTCCTTCGCGCACGGAGTATCGGATTGGAAACCCCCATCTGTCGTCCGACTCGACGCGCCCCGCCTGCACGGCCGGAAGCTGACGCAGATTTTCCGGTAATCGATTGTTCTTGACCGCGTATGCCGCGATCTCATCTCGCAGCTTCATCATGTTGCCATCGGTCAGCGCCCGCTTCGGCGCCACGTCCACCAGCGCCACTGCAATGCCGGCGACGACCACTGCTCCCACGATCAACGCGAGGACCCACCTGCGGTTCATCTTGCGTGGCGGAGTTTCGCTCGCTGTCATCATCATCTCTCCGTTCTATCCGCTGGCTTTCAGATAGGGACAGAATAAACTTACCTTTGTCGCACCCGTAGCTCAGTTGGATAGAGCAACGGATTTCTAATCCGTCGGTCGCAGGTTCGAATCCTGCCGGGTGCGCTTTCCCATCTTATCTCAGGAAGATTTAAGGACACTTCTTGGGTTCTCGCGTATTCGCGTGCGCCTTAGGTTGCGTCTCCCGACCGGAGGACGTTGCAAGCGGAAGCAGCTTCCACCGCGTCAGGGGCCGCGCCTGCGGAGGTGCGGAAGGTAACATTCAGTCCATCACCGACCGGTGAGGTAAAGGAGAAATGCTATGAAGACGTTCGTTGAAAACCTGGAAAACCGAAGGCTCTACGCCATCAGCACGACGACCACTGTTGTCAAAGTTCCCGGCCCGACCGATACCGTCGTCGTTGCCGCAACCAACCCTGCCGGCAATTCGGTGCCGGGCCAGTCGTCGACGGTCACGCTGTCGAACAAGGACGCCAAGGCGTTCCGCTAAGCCGTAATTTGAGGTGAGGAAAAGCAAAAGCCGGGAAGTCGCTTCCGCCGCGACGCTCCCGGCTTTTTGTTTGCGCGAAGCTGGCACTTGATGCATACAGCCGCTAATGCAGACAGCGTATGTAGTCGCGTCTTCCCGACCCCACACCTCACGCCTTGCTTCCACATTCCGGACAAAACTTCGCTGCCGCTTCAACCTTCGCGCCACAATCGGTGCAGTGGCGCTTGGACTGAAGCGACTTGCCGCAATCCCCGCAGAATTTCCCACCCGTCGCCTTGGCGCCGCAGTGTGGACACGTAGCCGTTCGTCCCGCGGTCATCTTCACGTCTTCCAGCGCGTTGCCCGCACGAAGTTTTTCCCACATCTGCTCCTTCGCCACGGACGCCTGCGCTGACGCCATCTCTTCCTGGAGATCCGGCGCACAGGTTTCGCACAATCCGCGCTCGTGGTTCCAGCAATGCTCCGGACACACCTTTGAACCGCAGCGCGAGCACTGCTTGAACTTTGGCCGAGCCTCCTCCACCGCCTTGGCGAAGGCATCATCGCGCGCCTTCCCGCGGGTCTGATCGCGCAGGTAATCGCTCGCCTGCGCCGCGCCGCCGAGCAACCCGCCTCCGCCGAAGAAGCTGGACGCGGCCCGCAGCAATCCTCCCGCCACGCCAACCTTGCTGGCGATGAACGAGGTCATCACGCCGTTGCCGCACTTATCGCAGTGAAACTCGAACTGAAACCCGTTCTCGGTGGAGTGATCGGTGACATTAGACGTAAACGAAGTCAGAGCCATCTTTCTTCTCTTAAATAAAGTCTGGGGGCGATCGCGATGGCCACACAAGCGCAACGAAATCGCTTCGGCTGGAAGGAGGAATTTTCTCGGGGCGCAGACGCTTTGCAAGATCACTCGTCAACTTTGGCAGGAATGTGAAACGCGGCCCCCACAGCAACGTTTCGTCGTTCGCTTGCAACTGCGCGCGGTTGCTTTAGCTTCTCAGTCATGGCTGCGGGCGCTCTTGCGGGAAAAGTCATCGTCATCGTCGGCGGAACGACCGGATTAGGCCTCAGTGCCGCGTCCGCGTGCATAAAGGAAGGCGGCAAGGTCGTTGTTGTCGGGCGTGATCGCAATCACGTCGCCGAAGCGCAGAAGACGCTCGGCGAGGGCTGCTGCGCCATCGAAGGCAACGCCAGCGAACCCGCCACCGCCGACCGCGCCATCACCGTCGCGGTCGAGCGCCTCGGCGGCTTCCACGCCCTCTACCACGTCGCCGGCGGCAGCGGGCGACGCATGGGCGACGGCCCCCTGCACGAGATCACCGATGACGGCTGGCACGAGACGCTCAACCTCAACCTCACCAGCTTGTTCAACTCCAACCGCGCCGCCGTCCGGCACTTCCTCTCCCAGGGCGCCGGCGGATCGATCCTGAACATGAGCTCCGTGCTGGCCTTCTCTCCGTCGCCAAACTTCTTCGCCACGCACGCCTACGCCGCCGCCAAGAGCGGCGCGATTGGCTTCACCCAATCATGCGCCGCCTACTACGCCGGCGACAACATCCGCTTCAACGTCCTCGCGCCCGCGCTCGTCCAGACGCCCATGTCCCAGCGCGCCACAACCGACGAAGCGATCATGAAGTTCATCAAGACCAAGCAGCCCCTCGATGGTGGCCGCATCGGCAGGCCGTCGGATCTTGATGCCGCTGTCGTCTACTTCCTCTCGGACCAATCCCGCTTCGTCACCGGCCAAACCCTCAGCATCGACGGCGGCTGGAGCGTCACCGAGGGAAAACACCCGTGACCTCCGCGCGCCTCCGGGCCATCGGCATCGACATCGGTGTCACCAACACCAAAACGGTCTGCGTCCTCGAATCCTCCGACAAAGCGAACGCGCAAAGGATCCTCACCCAATCGACACTGACACACGCCGAAGACGCCACATGGACGACCGGCATCCGCGACGTCGTCAATGAACTTGAAGCGCAGCACGGACCAACTCAATCCATCGGCATCGCCGCCCCCGGAATCGCCGACCCATCCGGAACTCAGATCGCCTGGATGCAAGGCCGCCTCATGGAAGTCCAGCATCTCAACTGGACTACATTCCTGGATCGCGCCAAACCAGTTCCTGTTCTCAACGATGCCCAGGCGGCGCTGCTCGGTGAGGTTTGGAAAGGCGCCGCGCAAGATCAAGCCAACGTGATCATGCTGACCCTCGGCACCGGCGTCGGTGGCGCAGCCATGGTCGACGGGCGCCTGCTCAGGGGCCACCTCGGCCGAGCCGGTCACCTCGGTCACATCTGCCTCGACATGCAAGGCCCCGCTGACATCGTCAACACCCCCGGCAGCCTCGAATACTTTGTCGGCAACTACTCCTTACGCGAAAGACAAGCTTGCCCCTTCGCAAGCACCCTCGAGCTCGCGCGCGCCTACGAAGCCGGAAATCCGCAAGCTCATAAACACTGGTCAAATCTCATCCGCGCGCTGGCCTGCGGCATCGCCTCGCTCATCAATGTTCTTGACCCGGAAAGCGTCGTAATCGGGGGCGGCATCGCCACCGCCGGAAAAACCCTCTTTAAACCCCTCGCCCGCGAACTCGACAAAGTCGAGTGGCGTCCGCACAACAACCAAGTCAGAATCGTCCCTGCCCGACTCGGCGAATACGCCGGAGCCTACGGCGCAGCATGGAACGCAATGCAACAGGAGAGCACTTGAGCGTCGGTGAAGATTATCTCGATCGCTGTGCAGGATTGCTTGACAAAGTGCGCGCCCAGCTTCCCCTCATCCGCCAGGTCGCCGACGTCTTCACCCAAACAATCCTCGCTGGCCGTATGGTCCACGTCTTCGCCTCCGGTCACAGCCGGATCATGGTCGAGGAAATGTGGCCGCGCTACGGCTCTTTTCCCGGCTTCAACCCCATCGTCGAACTGTCCCTCACCTTCCACAACCTCGTTGTCGGTGCCAATGGGCAGCGACAGGCCATGTTCCTCGAAAACGTTCCCGGGTTAGCCGAGCGAATTCTTCGCAACTTCGCCATCACCAGCACGGACTCGGCGCTGGTCATCTCTTCCAGCGGGTGCAACATCGTCCCCATTGAAATGGCAGAGCTCTTCCAACAGCGCCGCGTAAAAGTCGCTGCCCTCATCAGCAGGGAACATAGCGATAAGAGCAAAAGCAACCGCCCCGACGGGAAGAAGCTCAGCGACTTCGCCGACTACATCCTCGACACCGGCGCCCCCGCCGGCGACGCGATGCTTAGGATCGACGGCTTAGACACCCCTGTCTCCCCCGGATCCACCGTCGGCGGGTGCATGGTTATCAACATACTCAAAGCCGAAATCGCCCAACGGTTAACCTCTGCCGGCCATCCCCCCACCGTCCTCACTGCCTCCTCCACCGTCGGCGCTGAACGCGCCAAACAACTCTTCGAATGCGCCTATGACGAGCACGCCCGTAGGCTCGCGAAACTCTACCAGGATGTTGGGAAGGCCTAGATACAGGAACGGGATCAACCCTCAACCCCCAACGACCCAACTTCATGACGCCCTATCCGCTCCGCACCACCGTCATCGGCTCCTACCCCTTCCCCGCATGGCTTGAATTCGCCAGCCAGAACCTCGACCGCTTCGGCCCCGCTGACATCGCCGAGATGCAGGATGACGCCGTGATCGCCGCGGTTCACGACCAGCTCCAGGCCGGCCTCGACGTCATCACCGACGGCGAGCAAACGCGCCTCGACTTCAACCTCTCCTTCTACGGCTACCTCGAGGGGATCGAGTTAGAACACGCACCCCCGCGCCGCTTCGGACCACCCGCACATGACCAGCGAGGAAAACACGCCGTCACCGGCGACCTCCGCGCCCCCCAGGGTCTCGGCGCAGTGGATGAATTCACCCGCCTCCAGCGCCTAACGAAAGCCCACGGCTATCCGGTGGGTTCCTCCTCCCCCACCCTCAAAGCCTCCGTCCCCGGCCCCTACACCCTCTCCGGCCGCCTCATTCCCAACGCCCAATACCCAGACCGCTACGCCCTCACCGAAGCGCTCCTCCCCCTCGTCCGCAAAGAGCTCGAAGCGCTCCTCGCCGCCGGCTGCCGCGAGATCACCGTCGACGAACCCTCCATGTCCTGCTACGCGCATAAGGAAGATCCACGCCGCTTCGTCGACATCTTCAACCGCACCGTCGAGCCCATCGTCGGCAAGTGCAACCTCTCCACGCACCTCTGCTTCGGCAACTACAAAGCCCGCGCCGTCGGCCCGCGCCGCTACGCGCCGATGTTCCCCCCGTTCCTCGATATGCAGGTCAACGAAATCCACGTCGAGATGGCCAGCCGTGAGTTCGCCGAGGTTGAAATCATCAGTGAGATCGCAAAGAGAAAGAACGTCGCGGTCGGCATCATCGACGTGAAGAGCTACTACATCGAAAGCGCCGCCGACGTCGCTGATCGGATCAAGCTTTGCCTCAAGCACGCCCCGCCCGAGCGGCTCAGCTTCGCCCCCGACTGCGGCCTCTCGCAGACCGCCCGCTGGGCCGCCAAACAGAAACTCATCAACCTCGTCGCCGGCGTCCGTTCCGTCCGCAAAGACCTCAAGCTATAAACACCGCCGACTCTTCACGTGGCATGGGCATCTGCCCATGATGTTTTCCTATGATCGAACCTTATCTCAGCGACGACGCCTTCCTCGCGGACCTCAACAGCGCCCCCGCCTCCCCGGACCGCCTCGACCTCTGGTGGCTCGGCCAGTCCGGCTTCATCATTCAGCAGGGCGTGCGCCTCTGCATTGATCCCTACCTCTCCGACTCCCTCACGCGTAAGTACGAAAACACCGACAAGCCCCACGTCCGATTGAGCCGACGCGTCGTTGATCCCGCACGCCTTGGCGGCATCTCGCTCGTCATCAGCACCCACGCCCACACCGATCACCTCGACGCGGAGACCCTCCAGCCGATCCTCGCAAACCCAACCAACTTGGGCGCCTCGTTCATCTATTCGCAAGCCCACGAAGCGACGGTTAAGCAGCGGCTCGCCCCCGCCACACCCACGCTTCACCCCATGAACCCCGGCGATGCCCTTACCCACGCCGGCCTGACCATCACCGCCATCCGCGCTCAGCACGGCGAGATGCCCGCCCTCGGCTACGTCATTAAGGGAAAGTTCACTGTCTTCCACGCCGGCGACGGCATCGTCTATCCGGGCCTCGCCGATCAGCTCAAACCCTTCAACATCGACGTCGCGATCCTCCCCATCAACGGGAAGCTCGACAACATGGACGGCCCCTCCGCCGCCCGACTCGCCAAAGAGATCAACGCCCTCGTTGCCATCCCCTGTCACTACGACATGTTCGAGTTCAACACCGCCTCTCCAACCGCCTTCACCCAGGAATGCGAACGCCTCGCCCAACCCTACGTCGTCCCCAAGCTCGGCGAGCGCATCACGCTCGAAGACTAACCCGCACTGCGGAAAGCCCACGACTCCGCCGTCGGTCCCCTTTTCAGTGTACGTCTAATCACTTGAGCCAATCCCCCTTCACCGCTAGCTTCTTTTCCACATGAAACCTTGGCGCATCGCAGGCATCAACTTCGACCACATGCACATGGGCGACCTGCTCCGCATGGCCCACGAACATCCCGAAGCCGAGATCGTCGCCATCTGCGACGACCAGCCCGAGCGCATGCAATCCGCAATCTCAAACTTTGAAATTTCAAATTCGAAAGTCTTCACCGACTACCGCGCCGCGATTGAACAATCCCAACCTGACCTGATCATCCTCTGCCCCAAAACCTCCGACCACGCCCTCTGGGTGGAGCGCGTGGCGGGTTTCAACACGAACGTCCTCGTCGAAAAACCCTTCGCCGCGAATCTCGCGGATGCCGACCGCATGGTCCGCGCGATGCAATCCGCCGGCAAACAGCTCATCATCAACTGGCCGCTGCGCTGGGTCGCCTCTCACGCCACCACCAAGCGCCTGATCGATCAAGGCGCCATCGGCGATGTGATCGAAGTTCACTACTACGACGGCAACCGCGGCCCGCTCCGCCATGTCGCCGACAAGGTCACGGTCTCCGAAGAGATCGCCAATTCCGAAAAATCCAAAAGCTGGTGGTACCGGAAAGAATCCGGCGGAGGCTCCCTCCTCGACTACCTCGGCTACGGCACCACGCTCGGCACGTGGTTCATGAACGGCCGCATCCCAATCGAAGTCACTGCCGTCGTCGACCAGCCCGCGGGACTCGAAGTCGACGAACACGCCGTCGTCGTCGCCCGCTACGAGACCGGCCTCTCCAAGTTTGAAACCCGCTGGGGCACCTTCACCGATCCCTGGACCCACCAGCCCCAGCCCAAGTGCGGCTTCGTGATCGTCGGCGCACGCGGCACCATCAGCAGCTACGACTACCAGCCCACCATCCGCGTCCAAACCCGCGACAACCAGCCGGGCGCCGACATCCCCGCCGACCCTCCCGCCTATCCCTACCGCAACCCCATCGAGTACACGCTCGACTGTTTGGAAAACCACCGCCCCGTCGAAGGCCCCCTCTCCCCCGCCATCGCCAGAATCGGCCAGCAAATCGTCGACTCCGCCGTCTTAAGCGCCCAACAACAACGCACCGTTCCTCTAGTGACTTAATCTCCGAGCGTGGCATGGGCGTCTCGCCCATGCGCCCAGCACTTTCCAACACAAAACATTATGCCCGAAACCAAAGCATCAACTCCCGCCCCCACCCTCCCCTACGAGCCCGCCACTCCCACCTACAACCCTCCCATCGCCCTCATCGGCTGCGGCTGGGTCACCGAATACCACCTGAAAGCCTACCAGCACGCGAACCTCAACATCGTCGCCTTCTGCGACTGCAACCAGCAGCGCGCCCTAGACCGCCAGAAAAACTTCTACCCCAGCGCCAAGGTCTACACCGACCATCACGAACTGCTCCAGCGCGACGACATCGAAGTGGTCGACATCGCCACCCACCCCGCCGAGCGCGTCGGCCTGATCGAAGACGCCCTCCGCGCCGGCAAGCACGTTCTCTCCCAGAAACCTTTCGTCCTCGATCTCGACACCGGCGAGCGCCTCGTCGACCTCGCCGACAAGGTCAACCGCAAGCTCGCCGTCAACCAGAACGGCCGCTGGGCCCCGCACTTCTCCTACCTGCGCCACCTCGTCGCGCAAGGTCATCTCGGCGAGATGATGGCCGCCCACCTCACCGCAAGCTGGGACCACAACTGGACCGCCGGCACCCCCTTCGACAACATCCGCCACCTGCTCCTCTATGACTTCGCCATCCACTGGTTCGACATCGTCACGCAGTTCATCCCCAACCAGAAACCGCAGCAGGTCTTCGCCGCCATCCGCCACGCCCCGCAGCAGAGAAGTAAACCCGCGCTTCTCGGCCAGGTGATGATCGAATTCAGTCACGCCCTGGCCACCCTCGCCCTCGACGGCTCAACCCCCATCGGCCCCTGGGACACCACCTACCTCGCCGGCACCGCAGGCTCCGCCCGCAGCGAAGGCCCAGACCTCAACGCCCAAACCATCACCCTCACCGCGAAGGATGGAATCGCCACGCCAAAGCTCGAAGGCTCCTGGTTCCGCGAAGGTTTTCAGGGCACCATGGCCGAGCTCCTCAGCAGCATCGAGGAGAACCGAACCCCCAACAACAACGCCCGAGACAACCTCACCAGCCTCGCCCTCTGCTTCGCAGCCATCGCCAGCGCCGAGACAGGCGAACCACAAACCCCCGGCGCCATCCGCAAGCCCCCGCTCTAGCGCGCCAATCACAAACCCCCCGCTGTCATCCTGAGGTACTCCGAAGGATCTGCACCCATACACGTTCAGTGCCAGATGCTTCGGAATACCTCAGCATGACACTATTCTTCTTCGTCGCGCCCGCGCCGCCTTCGCGTCTCTTCCGCCGCCCTCTTGGCTGTTGCCTCTTCGCTCTTGCCTTCCCCACTCAATCCATCTCCTCCTTCGTCTTCTTGATGAAGATCACCTTCGCCTCTTTCCCATCCACCTCCGCCTCGGTCGCCCCGTTCTTCACCCGCCCCGTCACGTGCATCAGGTTCTTCGACAAAAACATCGGCACATCCGCCTCCACCTCGCCGGTCTTGGTGTTGTACCGGCCGTTGAACATCCCGTTGGTCGAGCGGCCGCTGAAGCGCACCCACTCCGGCACGTACATGATCACGTTCGCGTCCATCGTCACCGCCTGTACGCCCGGCGCGTGCCGCGACTCGGCGGTATTGAACCGCGCCTGCGACTGGATCGCCCGCGTCACCACGCTGGTGATGTTGCTCTCCACCTCATCCTGCATCGCCGTCCACTTCTTCTGCGCCGCCACCGGCCCGATCTTGATCAGCAGGATGATCACCGGCACCGCGATCGCGATCACGATCCACGTGATCATCATCGGCGACATCGAGATGCTCGCCCCCACCCCCTCCTTCTCCTGCGGCCGCTGCCGCGAGCCCCACATCTCCGCGCCCCCGCCCACCGTCTGAAGCGCCCGCACCGGCCCGCCCATCGCCGGCACCAAAAAGGTAATCCCGCACCCGGGGCATTTCGCCTGCTTCCCCACCCACTCATCCTTCAGCCGCAGCGCCTTCCCGCATTCACACGTGCACGAAATCGCCATAGCCACCCTTTCGAAATGATGACGTAGGATAAATCAGCCCGGGCGATGCAGGCAAATCAAATCCATGGACACCGCCACAGAGACCACGCGCCCAACATCGAACGTCGAACACGGAATTGAAAGAACCTTTTTGTGTGCTCTTTGTTCTCTCTGTGCCGTCTGTGGCGGAACCGCTTCCCCTACTTCCACCCCGGCACCGCCACATCCGTCATCATCAGCACGCCCGCCGGCGCTTTGAGCACGCGCGGGATCGCGTTGACCAGCGACGCCACCGTCGCCGAGTCGCCCGCCACGCCGCCGTTGATCCGCACCTCCAGCGGCGGCTCGCCCGTGATCTTCACCAGGTCGTGCGGGTCGCGCGCGTCCAGATACATCTTCAAGTCCATGTGCACGCGCTGCACGTTGCCCACCTTCCCTACCACCTGCTGATGAATCCCGCAGCACTGCCCTTTCTTCACGGAGAAAAACTTCGTCGCGATGTCGTACGGCGCCACCACCGGCTCGAACAGCTCGTACGTCTCGGTAAACGCCCAGCCCATCGCGTGCCCGATCAGCGCCAGCGATTCGAGGAACCCCGCATGCCCCGCTTTCCCCTCCGCAAACAAGCGCCGCATTTCATCGGGTTCCATGCCCGATCCGATCTTCTTCTGCAAGGGCATCCGCCGTGTCGTCGCGTTCACCACGCGCTGCACGTAAATGTGCTCCACCGTCCGCGAGACACCGGTCATGCAGACCGGCAGCACATCCATCACGAACCCCGGGTTGACGCCCGTCCCCAGCACCCGCGCCCCGGTCTTCCTGCACAGCGCATCCAGCTCCTCCGCCAGTTCAGGCGCACGGAACTTCGGCACCAGCAGCTCCTCGCAGGAAGAGACCACGCTTACCCCGCGCTCCGCCATCGGCCGGATCTGCTCGATCGCCCCTGCCGCCTTCGATCCCGCCGTGTGCAGCACCACATCCGGCTTGCTCTTCTCGGCCAGCTCCTCAAACGTCTTGTACACCTTCCCCCTACTGAGACGCGCATCGCCCGTCACGTCACCCAGCGTCTTCCCCACTTTCGCCGGATCGATGTCGACTCCCCCCACCACCTCGATCCACGCTTTCTCCCCCGCCAGCTTCACCGCCTCGATCCCAATCGGCCCGAGCCCGAACTGCGCCACCTTAATCGTCGCCAAGTTGATTCTCCTACCGGTAAAACCGCGATGATAGGGACCGGTAGCGCGCACCGCCACATCGCGGCAGATACCGCCGAGGTGCGAGGAGAGCGATGCAGGAGATGCCAAATCCACGAAAGGAAAATGGAAAGTCTCTAACACCAAACAAAGAAACCATCGCCCCAACTTTTCTTCCCCCGCCCCCACCCTCTACTTCCGTCCCCCAAAACGTCCTCCCGATGTTGAAGCGAAAAGGTGTTCGACACTGTGCGTCGCACCCGGGGTGTGATATAAACGCGGCGGCTGGGCTGCCGGGCAGGTCGTGGGTTTCGGGCTTGGCGGCGATGGGCGTTAGTAACGGCAGTTCATTTCTCGTAAAAGAGGATCTCTCACCGTGCAGTCGATCAACGCACGACAGCGGCAACTGTTGCAGGGGATCTGGCGGGCCGGGCGGCTGAGCCGCCGGGATCTGCACGAGCTTACCGGCATCCGCCCCAACACCGTCGGCGCGGATGCCGGCGTGCTGCTCAAGGAGCGCATTCTCCGCGAGTGCACCAGCAAATCCCTCGGCCGCGGCCGGCCGCGCGTGCCGCTGGAGATCGATCCGGGCGGGCGGCACGTGATCGGCGTCGCCATCCGCCCGGGGTACGTGCAGGTGTGCCGATTAAACCTCCTCGGTCACGTGCTCGATGAGCCGGTGGCGCGGACGGCCAACCAGAGCGACATGATCCTCGCCGAGACGGTGCAGCTGATGGAGGAGCGCATCGACGAGAGCAGCATCGGCGTGGGCCTCTCCACGCCCGGCTTCGTCGACCCGCAGCAGAAGGCGATTCTCTTCAGCGCCTACACCCGCGGCGGCGCGATGAGCCTGCAGCCGGCGTTCGATGCGGCGGGGAGATTGCCGGTCATCCTTGAGAACGACATGCACGCCCTGGCAGCGCGCTGGCTGCTCACCCACCAGGCGGAGCAGAACGAGGACGTGCTGCTGGTCTACTTCGAAGACGGTCAGATGGGCGCGGCCATGCTCATCGGCGGGCGGCCCAACCGCGGCGTGGTGACCGGGGCCAACGAGCTGGGTCACACGCGGCTGCCGGTGGATACCGAGACCTGCTTCTGCGGGCATCCGGGATGTCTGGAGCGGATCTGCTCGACGCAGTTTCTCCACCGCCACGGCGTGCGCGGTGAGACGCTGAGCGAGCGCGCGGGGAAGTTCGATCCGAACGATGAGGCGATGAAGCTGATGATCACGCACCTCTCGACCGGCTTCGCCAACGCCGTGAATTTCACCCGCGTGAACCGGCTGGTGCTGGTGAGCGAGATGACCGGCCACGAGCGCTTTGCGGGGGCGCTGGTGGAGGCGATCAAGGGAAAGATGCTGGGGGAACTCTCCGGCCGCGTGCGTGTGGACCTGTGGAGCCAGCCGGCCGCCCGCAGCGCCGAGACGGCGGGCTGGCTGGCGCTGGCGAGCCTTTACTATGAGGGGTGGAACCAGAAGAGCGGCGCAATGCCGCCCGAGGCGGGCGCGGGAGAGAGCGCGGGCGCGGGGGAGGGTGTGGGCGCGGAAGGCGCGGGAGACGCGGGTGACGCGGGTGACGCCGGTTTAGAAGATGCCGCTGACGCGGGCGCGGGTGCGGCGGAAGCCGAGGCGGAGGCGGAGTCATAGACCGATCCGCGGACGCACCTCGGCTGTTGAACAAGCTTCTCTTCTCTTTGCGCCTTTGCTGCTTTGATTGATTCTGTTGAACGTGGTTCATGGCCCCCCTTCCGGTCTCACCCCGTGAACTCATTGCCGACTTTTCTCGCGCGCACGGGTTTGTCCAGGTTGATCTTGAGCTTGATGCCCGCTTCGACCAGCAAATTCCAGCCGGCGGCCATCTGGATGTAGCTGCTGAGCGCTGGGTCCGTCTGCGGGACCTGCACCGTAGGGAAGGGTTTGGGCGCGGGTGTGGGATTGCTCGAGACGGCGACGACGGTGAGCCCGACGCCTTTGACGAGGACGTCGGTGAACTTGGCGATGGAGTCCTCGTAGGGGTCGAGCCAGATGACGACATCGTCTTTGTTCATGACCTCCTCGATGCCGTGGACGGCGTAGGTGCCTTCAAGGTAGTCGCTCTTCTTGCGTGTGATCTCGTTGGTCTTGAGGGCGAGTTCCTCGGCGACGCCGTCGTTGCGGCCGGCGAAGTAGATGGTGCCGGCGGCGGCGATCTTTTCCGTGATCGCGGGATCGATCCCGACGGTCAGCGCGCTGCGGAACTGATCGGCGAGGGTTTGCAGCTTGCCCTTCAACGCGGCGCGGCCTGCCGCGTGCTCGAGCAGCGCGTGGTAGAAGAGGGCCTGCTCGACGACGCTCTTGGTGGCAGCGACAGCGCCCTCGGGGCCGCACGTGAGCACGTAGGCTCGGGTGGAGAGTTCCTCGAGCTTGGAGTTCGCCGAGGCGCTCAGGCCGTAGCGGTGGGCGTGGTGGTGCTCCTTGAGCGTGGTGAAGAGCTTGATCACCTCCGAGGTCTTGCCGGAGTTGGAGGCGGCGAAGACGGCCCAGTCTTTCAGGTCGTACTCCTGGCTCTGGCGTCCGGCGTCGGTGTGCAGCGTGAGCGATGAACCCGCGCGGCGCGCCTGCATGATCGCGTGCTTGGCCGGAAAGATGCGGCTGGAGCCTTCGCCGGTGAGCAGCAGTTTGCCCACCTTCGCGATGGCGGCGGCGGTGTCGGTAGCTTGATCGGTGTCAAAGCGCGCAATGACGTCCGGCGTGGCGAGCATGTCGCGGACGAGGCCGAAATCGGCGTAGGGAGCGGCGAGGTTCATTGATGTCAGGTCCTTTCGTTGCGAAGGGGCATTGTGCGGAAGTTGCGCATCGGGACAAGGTGCGGGGAGGCGAGAGGGTTGCGGGGGAAGAACAGACGCCAGGGGGCGAAGACGCGAAGGGGGCGCGAAGCGAGGGCGGGACGGTCCGATCACACACAGTGTCGTTACTCGAGCCAGCGCAGGCGCAGGTCGGGGCGATGGGCTTCGTTGGTTGCGCCGTCCGTGCGCTCGATGATCTGAAAACCTTCGCGCTGGTAGAAGCGCAAGGCGTGGGGGTTTTCCTCGAAGACCCAGAGGTCGAGCGTGGGGTGATGGCGCTTGGCGAAGTCGAGCAACCGCTGGCCGAGACCTTGGCGCTGGGCGGAAGGGGCGATGTAGAGCTGGTTGACCCAGCCGCTCGAGAAGGCGATGAAGCCAAGGGGCAGGCGTCGGGGGCTTGCATCGACCTCGGCGACCCAAACCTGGTTGTGGGGAAGCAGCATGTGGCTGAAATAGTTGCGATCTTCGCCCTCGGTGTGGAGGTCGACGAGGAACTGGAGATACTTCTGGCGCGCGTCTCGCCAGACGCTGACGAGATTCAAGATGAGCGGGTCGTCCGGTGCGAGGGGTTGGGTGATTTGGTAGATGCGGGGCACGCTCGACCATAATATCGGCAATTGATTGTTCAGCGGCATCTCATGCCCTCGTGCTTTGGGCGCTGCGGTCGCGGGGGTGAACGGCGTAGGGTGGTTGTCGCTGCGGAGACGGGGCCGGTTCTGACTGGATCACTATGAGACACTCGCTTCTTTACAGCACCACGCTTCTGACGCTGGCGCGGGCGGAGGGGGACTTTCTGGTGGCGCTTGGGGAGGCGGGGCAGTGGCGGGCGAGCGGGGTCGTGAACTGCACAGCGCTGGGGTCAAAGGTGGGGCAAAGCGCCGCCGACGTCAGGCGCATCGTTTGGAACCTGTGCCGAAAGCGCTTGCTGACGTTTGAGCGTGCCAGCGACGCCTGTCGACTGACGTCCCGCGGAAGCGAATGGATTCGCTCGCGACAGAGGCCGGAGCGCCGCATTCGCGAGGATTAGGCGATCGGGCAGCGGATTTGAACGCCGGGGGGCGCGGGTGGTAGTTAGGGGCGATGCGATTCGTATTGTTTTCCTGGTTGTTGCTCGCGGCTTCGGGCGCGGCGCGGAGCGCGGACGCCGCGGAGGGTGAGCGGCTATTTAACGGTTGGAAGCTGACGCCGGCGGGCGAGCACGTGCGGGTGGAGGACATGCCCCTGAAGATGGTGCTGTCGCCGGATGGAAGGTTCGTGCTGGCGGTTTGCGGAGGGCACACGACGGGCGTGGCGGTGGTCGAGGTTTCGACACGCAAGGCGGTGCAGTTCATGCCGCTGCGTCACTGCTGGAATGGGATCGCATTTGCCGCCGATGGGAAGAAGCTGTTCGTGAGCGGCGGGAACTCCAACTCGCTGCACGTGCTGGGGTGGGATGGGGGAAGGCTCTCGCCTTTAAAGAGCTTGGATCTGGATCCGGAGAACAAACCGAAGCGCGGCGAGGCGAACGAGAACTTCTTCTCCTCCATTGCGGTCAACCCCAGGACGGGGAAGCTGTACGTCTGCAATGAAGGGGTGGGCGAGGTTTGGGCGGTGGATCCGGAGAGCGGCAAGGTGGAGAAGAAGCTGCGGACAGGCGAGCATCCGCACACGTGCCTGTTCACGCGGGATGGGAAGTTTCTGTTCGTGTCCAACTGGGGGAGCCGGAACGTCTCGATCATCGACCCGCGCCGCAATGGCGGCAAGCAGGTGGCGATGGTGCCGGTGGGGATTCGGCCCAACGACATGGCGGTCAGCAGTGACGGCCGGGTGTTCGTCGCGTGCGCGGGAGACAACACGGTTCACGTCATCAACGCGGCAGCGCCGGAAGTCAATGAGCTGACGGATGAGGCGACCCCCCCACCGCAGCAGGCGAGTGAGATCATCTCCACGTCGCTCTACCCCGATTCCCCCGAAGGATCGACGCCGAGTGGCGTAGCGGTCTCACCGGACGGCAAGGCGCTGTTCGTGGCCAATGCGGATAACAACGACGTGGCGGTGGTGGACATCAGCAATCCCGAGGTGTCGACAGTGGTGGGCTTCGTGCCAACGGGCTGGTACCCCACGGCGGTAGTGACGGACGGGAAGTCGCTGCTGGTGGCGACGGGCAAAGGACTGGGAAATTTCGGACCGTCGCCCTCGACGCGCGGCAGCGAGCCGCGAACGCTGCTCGGGACCAGGTACAACCATCCGACAGGGCTGATCGAGGGGCACGTGTCGATCGTGAAAGAGCCCACGGGGGCTGAGCTGGCGGCGTACACCAGGCAGGTGCGGGACAACTCCCCCTACACACCCGCGACGCTGCGCGAGGCGGCGAGCCGGCCGCCGGATTGCATCATCCCGGCGAAGGTGGGCGAGGCGTGTGCGATCAAGTACGTGCTGTACATCATCAAGGAGAACCGTACCTACGACCAGGTCCTGGGGGACATGACAGATCGCAACGGCAAGCGAATCGGCAACGGCGATCCAAACCTGACCCTGTTCGGCCAAACCATCACGCCGAACCAGCATGAGCTGGCGCGGAGCTACGTGCTGTTCGACAACTTGTATTGCAACTCAGAGGTGTCGTACGACGGGCACTCGTGGTGTGACGGCGCGATCGCGACCGATTATCGCCAGCGGGCATGGACGCTGATGTACAGCGGGCACGGTACGCTGCCAGGAAACCGCGACATGTCCGTGCCGAGCAGCGGGTTTCTCTGGGACTTGTGCAAGCGGCACGGGGTCAGCTTCCGCAACTACGGCGAGGGCGTCGCCCACGTGCCGGCCAACAATCGCGGCAAGTGGGCGGGGAGGCGCGATTACGAGCGCGTGGAGAACTGGATCAACGATCTGCGCGCGGCAGAGAAAGGGGGCGAGCTGCCGCGGTTTACGATCATGCAGCTCGGGGAGAATCACACCGCGGGCACCACGCCCGGCGCCTTCACGCCGGCGGCGTGCGTGGCGAGCAATGATCTGGCGGTGGGAAAAATCGTCGAGGCGGCGGTCGCGAGTAAATTCTGGAAGGAGATGGCGATCTTCATCATCGAGGACGACGCGCAGAACGGGCCGGATCATGTGGATGCGCATCGGACGGTGGGCCTGGTCATCAGTCCGTACATCAAGCGTGGGATGATCGACAGCACGCCTTACACGACGACCAGCATGATCCGAACCATGGAGCTGATCCTGGGCTTGCCGCCGCTGACGCAGTACGACGCCGCGGCGACGCCGATGTTCAAGTGCTTCGGGAATCAGGCGGTGATCACGCCGTACAAGGCGCTGCGGCCGCAGGTGAACCTGGCGGCCGTGAACAAGCCGGACGCGCCGGGAGCCAAGGCATCGGCGGCGATGGATTTCGATGAATATGACGAAGCGCCGGAGGATGAGCTGAACCGGATTTTGTGGGCGGCGATGAAGGGGGAGGATGCGGTGTATCCGGTGCCGATTCATCGAGCCGTGTTTGTGAGGTGAGCGAAGCAAAATAGGCGCACAGAACAAGAGCCGGGAGTATTCGACGCGATCCTGCGGTCTCTCGCCCTTGATTGAATTAGCGGTATAATCGCGGTTTCGGACGATGTAGACGCTGTGGCATTGCTTCAACGCACCATTTCTCGTGAGGTTTCGCTGGCTGGGCCGGGACTTTTTTCCGGCGAGCAGGCGACGCTGACCTTTGCGCCGGCGTCACCCGGCAGCGGGATCACGTTTGTGCGCGAGCAGGACGGGAAGGTAGCGACGATTCCCGCGCACGTATCCAACGTGCTCAAACGCCCGCGGCGAACGTGCTTGCGCAACGGCACGCTCTTCGTCGAAACGGTCGAGCATTGCATGGCCGCCCTGATCGGGATGGGGATCGACAATGCCGTCGTGAAGGTTTCAGGCGGGCACGTCGGGGAAATTCCCGGGGGCGATGGGTCAAGCAAACCTTTCGTGGACGTGCTGGCGGACGCCGGAACGGTGGAACAGGAGGCGGATCGCTTGCCGCTGGTCATCACCAAGCCGGTGCAGGTCTCCCATGGCGACGCGACGCTGGCGGCGCTGCCCGGGCCGACCGATCATCTCGAGATTCTTTATGAATTCGAGGCGGCGGCGCCGGTTGGGCGGCAGACGTATTCGTTCCATTTAAATCAAGCCGCGCCGTCGGCGACAGATGGGGATAATTTTATTGAGCAGCTCGCGCCGGCGCGGACGTTTGTGTTTGAGCACGAGGCGCAGGAACTGCGGGCTCGGGGGCTGGGGAAGCACCTGACGCCGAAAGATTTGCTGGTCATTTCGCCTAACGGACCGCTGGACAACGAGTTCCGTTGGCCGAACGAGTGCGTCCGGCACAAAATTCTCGACCTGATCGGTGACCTGTACCTGATTGGCCGGCCCCTCTGCGGCCGCTTGGTCGCGCACAAATCGGGCCACGAGCTCAACCATCAGCTCGCTCGGCGGCTGCTTCAGCAGGATGACGCCAATTCCCGTGAATCCTTGCTCGGGCGCGAAGCCGCCATGGATACGCGATCGATCCAGAGGATCCTCCCCCACCGCTATCCGATGCTGCTGGTGGACCGGGTTCTCCAGATCGTCGGCGACTCTAAAGCCATTGGTATCAAGAACGTAACGTTCAACGACATCTTTTTTCAGGGCCACTACCCCGGCACCCCCATCATGCCGGGCGTGCTGATCGTGGAGGCGATGGCTCAGCTCGGTGGGATTTTGCTGAGCCAGAAACTCGAGCACACGGGCAAGCTTGCGGTCTTGCTTTCGATGGATAAGGTGAAGATGCGGCAACCAGTCGTTCCCGGGGATCAACTGATCCTCGAGGCGATCGCGGTGAGAGTGAAGAGCCGCACGGGTCACGTCCGTTGCAAAGCTTTTGTCCAAGATAAATTGGCCGCCGAGGCCGATATTAAGTTCATGCTGGTTGACGCAGAACCGGTATGAGCGCGGAGCCGAACGTTTATCCGGCTTCGTATCCCTTGCGTGGGAGTGGGCATTGCCTTCTCTCGCCCGATCGATTCCGCCGTGACGTGAATCGGTTGTTCTCTTAAAGGAGCGGACCCATTGGGCCGCCCCAGAAGATGCCTAAGATTTCACCCCTGTCGGTCATCGACCCCAAGGCGCAACTAGCTGAGGACGTGGAGGTTGGTCCCTTCTGCACCATCGGGCCGGATGTGGTCGTGGGGGCGGGCAACCGCCTGATCTCGCACGTCGTGCTCACAGGACATACGACGGTCGGCAGGGGCAACACGTTTCATCCGCATAGCGTGATTGGCAACTATCCGCAAGACCTGAAATACCGCGGCGCCCCCACCAAGCTCGAAATCGGCGACAACAACCAGGTCCGCGAAGCGGTGACGATTCACACCGGCACGGAAAAAGGCGGTGGCCTCACCCGCGTGGGATCGAACAATTTGCTGATGGTCAATGCGCATATCGGCCATGACGTGCATCTGGGGAACCGCTGCATTATCGCCAACAACGTCATGTTCGCGGGCCATGTGATTTGCGGGGACAACGTGGCGATCATGGGAGGCGTGGGGATTCATCACTTCGTCACGATCGGCGACTACGCGTACATCGCCGGCTACGCGCGCATTCACCACGATATTCCGCCCTTCGTGAAAGTCGGAGACGCCGACAAGATTCGCGCACTCAATGCCGTGGGATTGCGGCGGGCGGGATTTCTGGAAGCGGATATCGAGGCGCTGGAGCAGGCGATTCGCCGGCTCTTTGTGAACAAGGAAAAGCCCTTCAGCGTGACGCTGACGGAGTTCGACTTGCAGAACGGCATCAACCCGCACGTGAAGAAGATGGTCGAATTCCTGCGGCGACGCGACTGCGGCGTGAACGGGCGGTATTTAGAAAGCCTTCGCGCCAAGTGAAGGTGCGGGTTAGCATCGGGGGATGGATCGCCTGATCGCCAGCGTCGTGCTCGTGGCCCTGACGAGCGTGTTTGTGCACGTGGTCTCTACCGGCGTGCCACTGGTGTCGGCGCGTGAACCGAAGTATTACCCGCCGACGGAGAAAGCCCGCGAAGCAGCCGAGCGGCTCAAAGCGCTGTCACAGGCACGCGCGGCGGGGCAAAAGGTGCCGGATGTGAGGGTGGTTGAGCCCCGATAGAGCCCGTTTTTTCTTGATCCGCCGCGGGGAATGGGGGATGATTAGGCCTCGATCACGTCTTGCAGTTTCGGCGGAGAAGTTGATGAAAACGAAGCAGTGGCGCGGGCGGAGCAGCGCGATCGTTCTGGCGGCTGGTTCGGTTTTTAACTGCGCGCTGTCGGCGTGGGGGCAGACGGTCGTCACTTGGTCGGCGTCGATGAGCGGGAACTGGACCGATCCAGTGCGGTGGTCGAGCAACCCGAATTATCCCAACAATGGTACGCCGGCGGGTGCAACTTATGACGTGACCATCGCTCAGCCGGGCTCCTACATCATTGATCTGGGGACAGACATCGCCGTTGATCACCTGACGCTGAACACCGCGGCGGGATCGACGCTGGCGCATTACGCAGGAACCTTCGCACCCACGCTGTTTGATTTGAAGGGCGGTACGTATCAGCTCAGCGGCGGGACCCTGACGAACACGCGCGTGACCGGCTCGGGGGGTCAGTTCTTCAATCCGGGTCTGGGTGGGACGCTGAACAACGTGACGTTCGCCGGCAGCCTGACGCTGGGCACGCGGACGCTGGCGGTGCAGAATGGGCTGACGCTGGCGAATGCCACGCTGGGGTTTAACGGGTTTGGCGGCGCGTCGAGCTACGTGGTGTCGCTTGCAAATGGAACGGGCATCGCGGGGACCGGAGACGTCTATGTGGACCGCGGGGCGACGGTGAGTTTTTCTCCGGGTGCTGCGATCAGTTCGGGCGTGACGGTGCGGCCGGGACGGGTGGGGGCGTTCACTTCCCTTTCGGGCGGCGTGACGATGAAGCTGGATGGGGTGACGAACTACGGGCGCATCATCACGGACGAGAATGTCGCGCCCAATATCGCGCTGACGCTCGACGGCAGCGGCGCAACAGGCACCGGCACGTTTACCAATTCTGGCACGCTGAATTCTGAAACGGCCGCGCTCACGATGATTCGCGTCTACAACACCGGGACGATTAACGCCAATCCGTGGGGACGGATGACCATAACGAACATGGTGGGCAACACCGGCACGATCACCGGGGGACCTCTGGGTGTAACCGTCAGCGGATCGCACACGCTGGCGCAGTTGGGGAATTACACATCGCCGATGACGACGGTGAGCGGAACGCTGGACCTCACAGGCTCGACGCTGAACCTCGACACGTTCGGCACGCTGCTGAGCACTGGTGCGACGTACATTGGCGGCACAATCGCGGCGCCGCTGACGAATCGGGTTGCGGGCGTCAGCGGAGCCGTGCTGCGGAACATGATCCTGGCGACCGATGCAAGCACGCAGGGTACGCTGACGGTTCAGGGATCACTGGCGCTGTCGGGAAAGACACTGACGCAGCAGGGAGCAAGTCTGCACTTTGGGGATACAACCGATCAGGCGCTGACCGGCACCGGCGAAGTCGTGCTGGGCACGGGGACCGGCTCATCAGGCGTGACGGTGTCGCAGGACGTCAAGACGCTGACGCTGGGGCCCGGCATCGTGGTGCGAACGCCGAGTTCGACGAGTACCGCGACGTCCTCCATCAGCGGGGTCTTCAGCGGGGCGACGATCGTGAACAACGGGATCATCCGCTCCAACACCGCCGGGCGGACGATGCGGGTGAGCGGGAAGATCGCCAACAACGGTACGATTGAGGCAAAGGACGGCGGTATCCTGACGCTGGCGGGCACGTGGACCAACACTGGGACGATCTCAGTCAACAACGGGACGTTGAACTGGGGGATCAATCCGCTGACGAATACGGGAACGATTTCGGTTACGAACTCGAACCTGTACATCGCCCGGACCATGACAGAGGCGGAGTACCGCGCGCTGCCGGCGGCGACGAACAAGCTGGGCGTGGCGCCGGCGGGGACGCTGGATCTGGGGACGGGAACGCTGAACCTCGACAGCGGGATTGGGTCGCTGTACTTGGCGGGTGGGTCGGTGAAGGCGGGGCGCGTGACGGCGGAGCCTGGATATCAGATTTTCAGCGTGACAGGGACCACCAGCACCTTAAGCAGCTCCATGTCGCTGGCGACGAACCTGAACGTGGCGCCGGGGAGCGTGGTGCTTACGCCGGCGGTGCTGACGCTGGAGAACACCAATATCGTTTTAAACGGCTCGAGCAGCGCCCCGACCTCGAGCACGCTCCTGGCTGTGCAGAATCTAAACAACCAGAACACCCTGACCGGGACCGGCACGATCAGCTTCAGCGGGAGCAGCGGCAATTCTGTGCAGGCCGCAGGTTCGTCCAACGCCCTGGTGCTGGGGCCGGGCATCACGGTGCAGACGGGCCCCGAGGGAGGAAAGCTGGTCGGCCCGATCATCAACAAAGGCTTGGTCAGCGCTGAAACGGCAGGCAAGACGCTCACGATCGCAAGCAGTTCGAGCTTCGGGGGGTTCGACAACACCAACGGTACGCTTCAGGCGAAGAACGGCGGAACCGTCGTCGTCAATTACGGCGTGTTCAACACCACCACGAGCTTGCCGTCTTCGGCAGGCAAGATCGTCGTCGGCGCGAACTCGAAGATGCTGATCGGCGTCGACCGGACGTATGACATCAACGCGGCGGATGTGACGATGGATGGGCCGGGCTCGCAGTTTCCGGCGCTGGATGATGGGTTCCGGTTCAGCAGCAACACGGGGAAGTTCACAATCAAGAATGGGCGGAACTGGGTTGTGGAGAACAACTTCAGCAACTCCGGCACGCTGACGGTCGGAAAGAACTCCACCTTCACGGTGTGGAATGATCCCGGGGAGACGTACACGCTGACGAACACCTCAACCGCAAAGCTCAAGGGGAAAGGGACGATTCAGGCCACGGTCATCAGCGACGGGACGATCAGTCCGGGTGAGTCGCCCGGCGTGCTGACGATCCTGGGGAATCTGACGCAGAGTTCGACATCGGTGCTGGAGATCGAGTTGGGCGGCGTGACGCCGGGGACGGAGTTTGATGTGCTGGACGTGAGCGGCACGGCGAC
The DNA here is from genome assembly GCA_036387255.1 of Tepidisphaeraceae bacterium. Lineage (GTDB taxonomy): Bacteria > Planctomycetota > Phycisphaerae > Tepidisphaerales > Tepidisphaeraceae > DASVUC01. The sequence goes on from DASVUC010000185.1 coordinate 28,648, forward strand.
GTTGAACGGAACGCTGCGCATCCTGCTGGTGGATGGCTTTGTGCCTGCGGATGGACAGACGTTTGACTTTATTAATGCGGGGACGATGTCGGGGAGTTTCAGCAGCTTTGATCTGCCGCCGCTGCCCGGGGGGCAGCAGTGGGATACGACGGCGCTGATGAGCGGGGGCACGCTGAGAACGACGCCGGAGCCGGGGGGCTTGGCGGTGATGGCTGTAGGATTGGGGTTGTTGGGGAGGCGGGGGTCGCGACGGCGCGGGTGAAGTGAGCGCGGGTTGGCGAAGGCCGGACTTCTTGTTGGGTGGGAAGAGCCCTCATCCCTGCCTTCTCCCGGAGTACCGGGAGAAGGGGTAAGAGGCACGCTTGGACTAGGCGGCGTGAAGTTGGGCGGAGATGCTGGAGAGAAACTCGACGCCTGCAAACATGCGGCCGGTTTTGATGAAGGTGTTGCGTTCGACCCACACAACGCGCGCGGGCATCATCTGCCGACGGTTGGCGAGGCCGCTGCCGGTGGCGCTGGGGCCGACGTGAATGCTCAGGATTTCGCCTTCGGTGATGGGGGCGGAGGCGGGGAGTTCGATGCGCAGGCCGGTGGCGCTGATGTCGGCGGTTTGGCCGCCGTAGTAGCGCGAGGCGGCGGGCTCGAAGATTTTGCACGGGCGCGCCTGGCGGATGCGCAAGCCTCGGCGGCGCTCAGAGTGAAGCTCTCCAGCTTCTATTAGCTCGTCGGAAGGTTCGGTGTAAAGCAGAGTCATTGGACTCACCTTTCGGAAAATCTATCCCATTTCCTATTTTCGTTATCGGAACAGTTGAGTTGGGGGTCGCAGGAAATCTTGAGAAATTGAGTGCAGGGGAAGTTATCGGACGTGCCGATTGGCGAGGCGGGATCTGTCGTCGTTGAAGAAGAACCCTCACCCCGCCCTCTCCCGGAGTACCAGGAGAGGGGAAGAGAGCAGGACTGGCGCCTGCCGGTGATGACTTGCGCCCTTACGCGTTTGGGGGGTGTGGATATGATGGCGCGCGTTATGGCTTACAACTTTACTGCGATTGAGAAGAAGTGGCAGCAGCACTGGCGGGAGAACCGCTCCTTTCGAGCGCTGGACCCGCGCGATGCGGGGCAGATGCCCAAGAGTTATGTGCTGGATATGTTCCCGTACCCCAGCGGCGCGGGGCTGCATGTGGGGCATGTGGAGAATTACACGGCCACGGACATCATCTCGCGCTATCAGCGGATGAAGGGTTTTAATGTGCTGCATCCGACCGGGTGGGATGCCTTTGGGTTGCCAGCCGAGCAATACGCGATCAAGAACAACCGGCATCCCCGCGAGTTCACGGCGGCGAACATCGACAATTTCCGTCGGCAGATCCAGATGATGGGGATGAGCTATGACTGGGACCGTGAAATCGACACGACGGACCCCAACTACACGAAGTGGACGCAGTGGATCTTCCTGCAACTGTTCAACAGCTACTTCGACAAGACCGACGGTCAGGCCAAGCCAATCGCGCATCTGCTGAATGAGCTGGCGAACGAGAATCTCGTCGTCGCGCCCGATGGCGAAGTGGTCATCAATCCCGTGCAGGAGGGGATGGAGCGGATCAGCGGCGACTTACGCGTGGAGCGATTGTGGCGCGAGCTGGATCCGGACGAGCAGCGCGGCGTAATTGATGGGCAACGGTTGGCTTACATGGATGAGGTGCCGGTGAACTGGTGCCCGGCGCTGGGGACGGTGCTGGCCAATGAGGAAGTCATCGATGGGCGGTCGGAAGTGGGTGGCTTCCCGGTGGAGCGCCGGCCGATGCGGCAGTGGATGCTGCGCATCACCGCGTACGCGGATCGACTGATTGATGATTTGGACATGCTCCATTGGCCGGAATCGCTGAAGGAAATGCAGCGGAACTGGATCGGGAAGTCGACGGGGGCGCAGGTCGAGTTTGAGATCGATCCGGCCACCATTCCCGGCGGTGGCGTCGACCAGTTTGCGCAGGGGTCGGAAAGGCAACCCGAACGTGATCCCGCGCTGGCGACTCAGGTGACGACGGCGGCGGACGATGGGGATGACGATGATCTGACGCTCACGGTGTTCACCACGCGTCCCGACACCTTGTACGGCGCAACCTACATGGTGCTGGCTCCGGAGCATCCGCTGGTGGATCGCATCACCACGCCCACGCATCGCGAGACGATCGAGGCGTATCGCAAGCAGGTCGCGGCGCAGTCCGAGCGCGATCGCATGGCGGATACGAAGGAGAAGACGGGCGTCTTCACCGGGGCGTATGCGATCAATCCGATCAACGACGAGCGGATTCCCATTTACATCGCCGACTACGTGCTGATGGGATACGGCACCGGCGCGATCATGGCGGTGCCGGCGCATGATCAGCGGGACTATGACTTCGCCAAGAAATTTGATCTGCCGATCCGGTACGTGGTGAAGCCGGTGAGCGGGGAGATGCCGCAGGATCGGGCGTTTGAGTCGGAGGGGGTTGCGATCAACTCCGCGCTCTTCGACGGGTTGCCGACCGCGGAGGCGAAGGAGAAGGCGATCGATGTGCTATCCCGCGAGGGGAACGCGCGGCGGAGCGTGAACTACAAGCTGCGCGATTGGCTGTTCAGCCGGCAGCGATATTGGGGTGAGCCGTTCCCGATTCTGCTGGACGAGGAGGGGAACGCCTACGCAGTGGACGAGAGCGAGCTGCCGGTGACGTTGCCACAGATCTCGGATTACAAGCCGACGGGAACGCCGGAGCCGCCGCTGAGCAAGGCGAGCGATTGGTTGAAGGTGACGCGGGATGGGAAGACGTACACGCGCGAGACGAACACGATGCCGCAGTGGGCGGGATCGTGCTGGTATTACCTGCGCTTCCTGGATCCGAAGAACAGCGATCGGTTCGTGTCGGCGGAGAAAGAGCAGTACTGGATGCCGGTGGACTTGTACGTCGGCGGCGTGGAGCACGCGGTGCTGCACCTGCTGTATGCACGGTTCTGGCACAAGGTGCTGTACGACCTGGGTCACGTGACGACGCCGGAGCCGTTTTTGCGGCTGGTGAATCAGGGACTCATCCTGGGGGAGATGGAGTATCACGCGTTTGAGACGGATGACCAGCTGATGGTCACGGCGGCAGACCTGACGGAGGTTGGAGAAGAGGCGCAGGAATCCGGCGTGCAGATGGTGGCGAAGGTTGCGGCAACTGGACAGAAGGTTCGCGGGCGGCGCTTGTCCGAAGAGGACGTGGAGAAGCGCGGCGCAGAGTACGTGCTGAAGAGCAATCCGAGCATCCGTGTCGATGCGCGCAGCTTCAAGATGTCCAAGAGCCGGGGGAACGTTGCGAACCCCGATGACCTGGTGCGGGATTACGGGGCCGATGCGCTGCGGCTGTACGTGATGTATATGGGGCCGTTGGAGATGCAGAAGCCTTGGAATACGCGCGACATTGTGGGGATGACGCGGTTTCTCAATTCGGTTTGGCGCAATGTCGCGGAGAAGCCGACGGGCGAGGAGAAGCAGCTCAATGAGCCGGTGCATAATCAGCTGCACCGGACGATCAAGAAGGTTGCGGAGGACGTCGAGACGCTGCGGTTCAACGTGGCGATCGCGGAGCTGATCAAGTTGAACAACGAGCTGACCGGGCGCGAGTCGGTGCCGCGGTATCTGAAGGAGGCGCTCGTGCTGATGCTGGCTCCGTTTGCGCCGCACATGGCTGAGGAGCTTTGGCAGATGCTGGGGCATCAGCAGTCGCTGGCGCGCGAGGCTTGGCCGCGGTACGAGGCGGCGGCGCTGGTGGAAGCGTCGATGGAATTGCCGGTGCAGGTGAACGGCAAGGTCCGCGACAGGATCATCGTCGCTTCGGACGCGACGGAGCAGACGATCTTGAGTACCGCGGAGAAGTCGACGGCGGTGCAGCCTTGGATTAATGGCAAGGAGATCAAGAAGCGGCTGTATGTGCCGAAGAAGCTGGTGAATTTCGTTGTGGTTTAAAAACATCGGAAGGTGCATGGGCGGGCCGCCCATGCCACGCTGAGATGGCAGTAGAGATTGAAGTGAAGGTGAAGGTGGAGGGGCACGAGGCGGTGCGCGAGAAGCTGCGCGCGCTGGGGGCTGAGTTTGTGTCCAAGGTGCTGGAGGTTAATACGTTTCTCGACACAGCGGATCACGAGCTGCTGCGCGGGGATCGGGGACTGCGGCTGCGGACGAATGTGGATCAGGCGACGGGTTCCGCTCAACATGTGGTGACGTACAAGGGGCCTCGGCAGGCGGGGACGGTGAAGAAGCGGGAAGAAGTTGAAGTGGTCGTCGAGAACCGTGAGCAGATGGTTCGGGTGATGGAGGCCATTGGGTATGCCGTCACGCTGAGCTTTGAGAAGCGGAGGGAGACTTGGAAGCTTGGAGCGTGCGAGATTGTGCTGGATGAGCTGCCGATGCTGGGAATGTTTTTGGAGATTGAGGGGCCGGGGGAACAGGTGATTCTGGAGTTGAAGGAGAAGTTGGGGCTGGGGGATGCGCCGGCGATTTCAGATCCGTATGTTGCGCTACTCGAGGCTGAGCTGAAGCGAGTGGGAAGAGCGGATCGTATCGCGTTTTTCTAAAGCCGGGCGTGGCATGGGCGTCTCGCCCATGCGCGCTGGAGCAGATGCATGGGCGAGACGCCCATGCCACGCAGAGGATCACGGATAGGGGGCTTTGCGGGGTTCGTCGCCGGGCATTTCTAAGGCGCCGACCAAGTCGCTGAGGCGGAAGACGCCGATCTTGTCGAGGTACGCGGAGAGGCCGTCGACAATTTTGTTGGGTGCGGACGGGTCCACGAACAGCGCGGTGCCGATCCCCAATCCCGTCGCGCCTGCGAGGATGAACTCGGCGGCGTCCTGCCACGTTTGAATGCCGCCCATGCCGATGATCGGCACGTTGGCGTGTCGGGCCACGTTACGATACACCCGGCTGACCATGTGAATCGCGATCGGCTTGATCGCCGGCCCGGAGAGACCGCCCGTGACGTTGGCGAGGCGCGGCCTGCGTTTGTAAACGTCGACCGACATCGCGGTGAAGGTGTTCACGAGCGAGAGGATGTCGGCGCCGCCCTCGACAGCGCCCTTGGCGGTGAGGGTGATGTCTTCGACGTTGGGCGAGAGCTTGACGATGAGGGGCTTCGTCGGGAGCGCCTTTTTTACTTCAGCGACGAGTTCTTTCAGTCGTCCGGGATGTGTGCCGAAGGTGAGACCATCTTTGACGTTAGGACAGGAGACGTTGAGCTCGACCCCGGCGACGCAACCAAGCCCCCCCACCGCACCGACAGTCTCGGTGTAATCATCAAACGAGTGGCCGGCGACGTTGACGATGACCGGGCACGGCATCTTTTCGAGCAGCGGCACTTTTTCCTTCAGGAAGCGCTCCAGGCCGACGTTGGCAAGCCCGATGGCGTTCAGCATACCCGCGCGGGTTTCGACGATGCGCGTGGGCTCGTTCCCCTTCCGCTCTTCGCGCGTGATCGATTTGGTGACGAAGGCGCCAAGGCGCGAGAGATCCATGAAGTCGGCGTATTCGAACGCATACCCGCACGTGCCCGAGCAGGTCATTGTGGGATTCTTCAGCGAAAGTCCGGCGAGGTTGACGGAGAGATCAGGCACGTACGAAGTTGTAGAGGGTGCACAACGAATTTCAACTTTACCAGGAGGCGCGTCTTTGACACGGGCATCCTTGCCCGAGCCTGGTGATTTTAGAACCCGACGATCTTGAGTCGCTTGACGCACACCGCACGGGCAGGACGCCCGCGTCACCTCATGCCGGTGAACGTCCCATAACCTCGGTTCGTTGACGCTCCGAAAGGTGAGGCGTACGATCCCTCGCGCGCAAAAGCCGCAAGGAGCAGAATGATTCACTTAGATCCTCAGAACGTTGATCCACGCCTGATTCAGCGGGCGGCTCAGTCTCAACCTGGTCTTCCCTCCATCATCCCCGGCCGCGGTCCCGTCTCGATGCCCGTTTCCATGCCTGGCCCTCCGGGCGGCGGGCCTTACAACCGATATCGCGAAATGACCCTCGAGGAGATGCTCCTCGAAAACCGCGTGCTGTTCCTCGTCGGCGAAATCAACCACGTCTCCGCAGCCCGCATCTACATGCAGATGCTCTACCTGCAAAGCGTGAAACGCGATCAGGACATCCACCTGTACATCAATTCGCCCGGCGGCGTCGTCGACGACACGCTGGCCATTTATGACGTGATGAAGTTTCTCTCCTGTCCGGTCAATACGTACTGCATCGGCCGGGCCGAATCCGGCGGCGCGATCGTCTTCATGGCCGGCACCAAGGGCAAACGCTTCATCCTGCCCAACGCGAAGGTGATGATCCACCAGCCCTACGGCGGCGTGTACGGTCAGGCTGCCGATATCGAGATCCAGGCCGAGGAAATCCTCAAGACCAAGCAGACCCTGGTCAACATCATGGCCAAGTGCACCGGCCAGGCGCCGGAGAAGGTGCAGGAGGATTCCGAGCGCGACCGCTTCTTCGACGCCAAAGGTTCCGTCGCCTATGGCATTTGCGATGAGATCATCGGCGAAGAGACGGGTGTCACCGCCGCGGATGCGGGAGCGACCGGAGCACCGCAGACGTAATCACGCGACAGCTCGAACTTAGCCGCCGAGCCTACGCCCGGCGCGTCTTAGGAAAGTCTATCATGACCAGCAATCAACTCGTTCCCATCGTCATCGAAAAGAGCGGTCGCGGCGAACGCGCTTACGACATTTACTCACGCCTGCTCAAAGACCGCATCATCCTGCTCAACGGCCCGGTAACCGACGATTCGGCCGGTACCATCATCGCGCAGATGCTGTTTCTCTCCAACGATGATCCGAAGTCGGACATCCAGTTTTACATCAACTCGCCCGGCGGTTCCGTGAGCGCGGGCTTCGGCATTATCGACACCATGCGCTACCTGCGCTGCGACGTCGCGACGACGTGCATCGGCATGGCCGCCTCCATGGGCGCCGCACTGCTTTCCATGGGAACGAAGGGCAAGCGCTTCTGTCTGCCCAACTCGCAGGTCATGCTGCACCAGCCGCTGATCGGCGGCGTGATGCAGGGGCCGGCGACCGATCTCGGCATTGAAGCCAAGCACATGCTCCGCCTGCGCGATCGACTGTACAAAATGCTCGCCGAAGCCACCGGCAAGAGCACGGACGTGATCCACCGCGACTTTGACCGCAACAAGTGGCTCTTCGCCGAAGAAGCAGTAGAGTATGGCTGCGCCGACCGAGTGCTCGAGCGAGCCCCGGAAGGCCTGACCCCCCGCCGCCGGGATGAGGATGATGACGAGACGGAGAAGGCGTAGTCGTCAGTGGTGCGGTAACGCTCAAATTGGTGTCATGCTGCGCGACCTTAAAGCATCTGGCATCAGTCGTCTCAAGGCCCGGATCCTTCGCGGAGTACCGCTCAGGATGACGTCTTTCAAATGCGCTAGCCGGTTCGGCGGTGGGAACATCGAAACAGCTCGCGCTCTCGCGGTGCTCGTTTTTACAGTCATGGGCTTGCTCACCGTTGGCTGCGGCAGTCCCAGCGCCGCGAATATCACGCTGCGCAAGCAGAATCAGGAACTCAGCGGGCAGGTGGATCAGCTCAAGCGGGAGCTTGAGGGCGCTCGTGCGTCACTTCGATCCATGGAAGCTCGCGCCACGACAGTGCCTGTCCTTCCGGGGGCGCAGCTTGATCGTCTGTTTACCATCCACGCGCTGAAGCTGGGTCGAGGAACCGGGCCGACGGATCTCGACATCACCAGGCCCGGCGACGAGGGGTTGAAGGTGCAGGCTGCCCCGGTGGATCAGACCGGTCAGCCGATTAAGGCGGCGGGAGCCTTCAAGATCGACGCGTTCGACCTCGCGCTGCGCGATCGGCCGCTG
>DASVUC010000186.1:0-6465 GCA_036387255.1 Tepidisphaeraceae bacterium
TCCTTCGCAGCGCAGTGGTGCGCGGATCATCAATGTCCAATTGACGAGTAAGGGGATGGGCCAACAACGTCCGAAGCATCAAGCCCATTAATACGCGAACACCGCCCCGTCGTCACCCATCCCCGCCTCACTCTTCCCTTCCCCCCTACCTGCCCTCCCCCTTCAACACCTCATCCACCGTCGTCGTCAGCGTCGTCATCGCCGTCGCGCTCACCTTCGGCTCCTGCAACGTCCCCTTCACGTGAATCTGCAACAACTCCTGCTTCGCGCTCTGAACCAGATCTCCCAGCAGCGGAACCTTCGGCCAGTTCGGATTCTCCGTCGTGAACGTCAGGTTCACCTTCTTCGTCCCGAAGTCCAGCTGGCCCGACCCGCTGATCAGCAGGTCCTTTGCGCGGACTTCGATCGATTCAAACGTCACCTTCTGCCCTGTCACGTTGTAACGCGCGGATCCTTCATTGAATGGACTCGACAGCGGCAGCGACAGGTTCGTGATCTGAAGCAGCCCCAGAACCAGCGGCATCTTGTACAGCGTCTTGCCGCCCACCGACACGTCGCCCCGACCGCGCCGCACATTCGGATTCCCCAGCTCGCCTTCCAGCGCCAGCGACGCGTTGAGCTCACCCGCGATGTCCGCTTCGCCGGTCAGCTGCCGGCAATCCGCTCCCTTCAGCACAAGGTTCATCTGATACTTCGAAGGCGCATTGTCCGGGTAAACCACATCCACATTCCCCGCGATTTCCCCCGACGCGATCTGCCCGCGCAGGTTCCCGATCCGCAGCCCGTCATGCCCGCTCGGCTTGTAGAGCTCCAGGTGAAGATTCTTCACCGGCCGGCTCGAGATCATCGCCGCCGGCGCGTCGATCGGACCCGCCAGCGAATCCAATTTGCTCCGCCGCACCACGCCCGCCAGCTCGATCGTTGGATTGCAATCCGCGACCGCCACCGCAACGTCAGCTGACACACTCGTCCCCGTGATCCGCGTCACGAAATCCACATCCAGCGGCGTCGAATGATCCCCCGCCTTCGCAACCGCACTTCCCTGCGGCTCCGTCGTCGCCGGCGCCGGCGATTCCCGAATCACCAGCTTCGGAAAATCAATGCTGTACGTCCCCGCCAGCTTCATCGAATCCAGCACCGCTGCCAGCCCCGCCGGAATCGCCTTCTTCACCTCCGCGTCCAGCGGAACGTTCTCTGCGTGCAGCTTCAGATCCCAGCTTACGTTCGACGCCACGCCCGATCCGCTCACCGCCAGCGTCGCCTTCCCGTGCTTCGCCGTCACGCTCTGGAGCGAAACCTGATTATCCTTCAGTGTCACCAGCCCCTGCACATCTTCGAGCCGCAGCGGAAACGCTGACAACGTCACCGCCAGATTTCGCGGTCGGATCGACACGTTCAATCCCGCCAGCGCCCCGGATGGATGTGTTGACGCCTGCGTCTTCGCACTCGTGTCATCATTCCCCGACAGCGCCACCGAGCCGCTGTACGAAACCTCCGCATCCACCGTCCCCTCCGGATGGATATGGTCCCACGCGTTCCGCGCCCCCTCCGGCAGAATCTGATAAACCATCGGATCGAGCGTGATGTTCTGCCCCAGCATTCTCAGCGCCAGCGTCGCAGCACTCGTTGTCCAATCCACGGCGCCCGATACCGCAAGATCCCCCGCCCCGCGCTTCCCTTTCAGCGACCGCAACTCCAACCGGCTTGGCGCCAAATGAAGGCTCCCGCTCAAGTTCGTCACCGCGTAACTCTTTCCAACTGGATAGAGCGACGCATCGCGCAGCGCAATCTCAAACTCATGCGTGATCTCTTCCGTCTGGCTGATCGATGGGCTCATCGAATGCACGCGCCCATCCAGATCAAACCGCCCCGCCGCCCCCAGCTTCTGCAACCACGCCCGATGCGCGCCCGGTAGCGCCGTCAGAAGGTCGTGATCCACCGGCACATTCTTCGCGCTGATCTTGATGTCCGGCCGAACCTTCGTCAGCTCCCCAGGCTTCTCCCCCTTCTCCAGCGCCCGACCCACCCCCGCGCGCCAAGAGACATTCCCGTCGATCGCCAGCTCGCCGCCGCTGCGCTTCATGTGTGCATTGCGAATATCCACCGCGCCGTCCACGATGTGCAGCGTCCCCGCCACGTGCTGAAGCGGGTACGGGAAGATCGAAATCTTCCCCTCCGCATCGTGCAGCTCCACCGTCGTATCGATGTTCACCTTGTGCGCATCGATGTTCTTGTGAACCTTGCACACGAACGAAGCCGTAAATGTCGGCAGCAGCCCCTTCCCATCCGCATCCAGGAACTTGAACGCCTCGTGAACCTCCGACGGAAACGCCCGCGTCAGCGCCGCCTCGCTCGTCACCTGCTCCGCCGAAACCCTCACGTCCACCGCCGGCTCACCCGGCAGCGGGCCGATCAAACCGTTCACCGTCACCACGACATTCTCATTCGGCCCACCCTTCACGCCCTTCCCCTGGATGTTCACAAGCTTCACACAATCCATTCCGCTTTCAGAATCCGGGCCAAACTGGATCCGCCCATGCGCGTTGCGCAGCGGATACGCGAACTTGTTGTAGCACAACCCGCCGTCCACGATGTCCACTGCCCCCGCCACTTCCAGCCGCGAATCTTCCGATCGCCGCTCCAGCGCCACCTTCAAATCGCACTTCCCCCACGGCCGAACAGCGTCATAAATATCCAGCACGCCCCGAGGCAGCGCGCTCACGTAACGCGGCGCCGTCGGAATCACGATGTGCTCCGCCGGATCTGATGCGACGCGAATGCTCACCGGGGACGTCGGTGAATACCCTTTGATCTCGCCGTCGATGTTCAGGAAGTTTTCCTCGATCCGCCCCTTCATCCCGCGGATCGCGATCCCCTCCTGCGTGAATTCGAACTCGCCCGACACCTTATCCAGCTCGATCGGCGCCGCTTCCACCAGTGACGTCAGGTAATCCACGCTGCCCTGGCTGTTCATCCCCGCCAGCGACATCGTCCGCAGCGCATCAATCGTCCACTGCTGCCGCGCAAGCTCTTTCGTCGACAGCCACTCGTGCGGCTGCACCCTCAGCTTCACATCACCCAGCTTCATCACAACCCGAAAGTTCGGCTCATGCCCGTCCCGCGCCGGTTGATACACCAGCACCGGCACATCAACCCGCCCTCGGAGCTTGTGTCGCTCGGTAAACTCGCGCACCTGGTTCGGCAGCATGGAGCTCAGCCGAAGCAGCTCGATGTCGTGTACGATCACCGTCACTGCTTTCATGTCGCGATCGATCCAGCCGCTCGCGGTCGGCCCCATTGTGCTCAGCGTGGCTGAATCGTCCGCCCGGCTTTGCAGCTCAAACTTGAACCGCTGACTGTCAGCGCTCGGGATGCAGTGCGCCTCGATCGCCACCGATGCCCGCTTGTTCGCCTCCCCGTTACGCACCTCCGTGTAATCCACCTGCGCATTGCGCAGCATGATTTCCGGAAGCACCAGCGTCCGCGCGCTCCTGCTCGGCTTCGACGTGCCGCGCGGCTGCCGCGTCAGGCGCTGGTAATTCCATGTCCCCGAATCCACGTTCTCCGTCAGGTAAACGTGCGGCTCCACCGCTACGATCTGCGCCGCCTCGATCCGCCCCGCCAGCAGTTCCCGGATTCCATACTTGATATGAAACTGCTGCGCCGAAAACAGCGTCGCATCCGGTGCATCGCTCCCATCCACCGCGATCTTCACGTCTTTCAGCCGCAACCCTTCAAAGATCGAAAGATTCGCGCCCCCCACCGTGATCTTCCCCCCGATCAGCTGCGTCAGGTACTGCTGCGCCATCGTCCGCACCCGGTCCGCATCCGTCAGGTACAGGTACCCCGCGATGATCGAGCATAGAACCAGGAACAGCACCATCATCAGCGCGCGGCGCAGCAGCGAAGTCTTTCGGCCAAACGCGTGGCCCGGTTGCCACGGTCGGTCGAACAAACGGTCGGGAGTTAAAAACGACTGCGACATTGAACAACTACTGCGGCGGCGAATTCTCGATTGTGGAGACCGTGACGCGGCGGAAGGGAAGCTGCTCCGTGAACAGGCGCACGATGCGATCCGCGCCCGCTGCCGCCAGCACAGCCAGGGGCGCTTCCGCCGGAATCCGATACCGCAACGAGCCCACGCTCAACATGGCGCCCACACTCAGATATATCGCCGTTGCGAGCAGAAAGAGTTTGGCGGAAATGGGAAGGTTTCCTTTGGCTAAACCCAGCAGGATCAAGAAGTAAACCGGCAGCGAGAAGGCTAAGGCGACTGCGACATACAGCGGGCGGGCAAAATCGGCGCTCAGGGGCGCAGGACTCCACGTGCGCCCGAGCTTCACCAGCATCAACCGGGCGCACGCGCCCGGACTGCTTCGCATAAACTCCTTCGCCGCCGCCGCCAGATACTCGCTGCGGCTAACTTCATTCATACTCCGGAGTTGCGGCATGTTCTCCACGAACCGCTGATCGCTCGCCCCTGTCGCATCCCGATTGAACCCATCAAAAGCCGTAAATCCCGCGTTGGTACTCGTCCAGACCCACTGGCCCACAACACGATAGTTGCGGAACGACCAAGGCAGCAGCACCAGCAGCGTCAGGGCTAATGTGGTGGCGCCGACCGGGAGCGGCCAGCGATGGTACGGGCGGGGGTGGTGGCGGTTCGCGATTGCCGCAAGTAGAGAAAGCACAACGGGTAAGGCGATCGCACCCGGTCGCACGAGCACGGACAGCGCCAGGACTGCCGCGCCCGCGATCCAGTAGCGCCCGTTGCGCGTGACCAGCAGGACCAGCCCCCACGTAAGTAGTGATGTAAAAAGGATTTCGGTGAGGATGAGGCCTGTGAAGTAGAAGAGAAAGGGGTTCAGGGCGCACATCGCGGACGCGAAGAGGCAAGCCCGTGGCGTAAGCCACCGGCGGGCCAGGAGATAGGCGCCGAGGGCGGTGAGCGTGTCGAGTAAGGATTGCGCAATGCGCACCGTGGTCAAACGCGCCCCGCATGCCGCGACAAAAAGCGGATACCCCGGCGTTCGAAACGCATAAACAGGATCGTTGAAGCGGGGATCTACGAAGTAGAGGGTGTGCTCGTGGATGAGGTTGCGGGCGCAGGCGAGATATTCGCGCTGATCAGGGAGGGCGCTGAGAGACGATTCAGTTGTGGGCCGCGTGAGTGACCAGGCGAGGCGGAGGATCAGCGCGAGGAGGAGGATGGCGAGGAGCCAGCGACGGGATGTGGAATCTGCCGTAGTTTTCAAGAATGGGAAGGTAACAGGATCGAATGCAGGGATGTAGGGGCGGTTTGTGGTATAGGACGCGACGATGGGATTGAGCGAGGCGAAGATCCTGGGTTTGGTTGAGGCGGTTGCGTCTGTGCCGGCCCGGGGGGCGGTGGGGGAAGCGATTGAGCGGTGGCGGGCGGCGGCGAATGCACTGCGGTTTCATCTGCGGCGGCGGGATGGGGCGAAGCGAATGGTGGTGGTGCTCGGGGGAACGGGGACGGGAAAGAGCACGATTGTGAATCGGTTGCTGGGGGCGGATGTGACGGCGGCCAGCTTTCGGCGGACGTTTACGGCGGGGGCAGTTGCGGTCGCTGCGCAGCGCGCGGATGTGGCGGAGGGGTGGCTGGATGTGCCTCATGCGGTGGCGGAGAGTCAGCCGGCTCGGGGGGAGGCGGATCGGTTGATCGTTGTGGAGCACGTGTCGGAGGTGACGGAGCGGCTGGTGCTGGTGGACACGCCAGACTTGGATGGGGATCAGCCGGCGCATCATGCGCAGGCGGATCGGGCGTTCCGGTGGGCGGAGGGGATCGTGTTCCTGGTGACGCCTGAGAAGTACCAGATGACGGAGCTGATTCCGTACTACCGGCTGGCGCGGCGGTATGCGGTGCCGGCGGTGTTTGTGATGAACAAGGTGGAGGAGGCGGAGGCGGCGCGGGATTACGCGGAGCAACTGGCGGGTCATGGGTTTGCGGGCGCGAGCGTGTTTGCGGTTGGGCGGGATGATTCGCCATTTCAAGCGGAGGAGGGGCGGAATCTGGGGGCGCTGTCGGAGACGCTGAAGAATTTGCCGGGCGTGGAGGCGGCGCAGCATCAGGTGGGGCTGAAGAATCGGGCGGCGGATCTGCTCGATCGGCTGCACGATCAGGTGCTTGGGCCGATCGAGAACGATCGGCGGGAAGCGGATCGGCTGGTGGAGAACTTGCGGGCGATGGAAGCGCCGCAGCCAGGGGTGGACGTGAATCCGCTGACGAAACAACTGGCGCGTCGGCTTCAGCAGCGGAGCATTTTGTATTTGATGGGGCCTCAGCGCGTGCTGGATCGGGTGCGGCAGGTGCCGAGTTTACTGGTGCGGTTGCCGAAGACGGCGTTTGATTGGGTGCGTACGGGGAAGGTCGATCTGGGGGCGCTCGGTGATGACGGCCGGGATCAGCGGGAGGTACCGGATTTTCGGGTGTCGCTGGTGGAT
>DASVUC010000187.1:0-6589 GCA_036387255.1 Tepidisphaeraceae bacterium
CGCGACCCCACCCGAATCTCATCCGCCTCAATAAACCCCGAAACCTTCAGCGACTCCCGCCGATGCTGGCTCCAGACCAGCAGCGAAATCCCAGCCACCGCGACAACCACAATCCCGAGAATGCGTGGCATCATCAGCAGCTCCGAAGCGCCAGTTACACTAACGCCTGAAATCGCGTTATGCGAAAATGCTTGTCGTGCGTGAACGCTGTTGTCATGTTCAACCGGCGCATGATTGCGAATGAGATATGATCGACAAGTCCTGCAGAATGCGCGCCCACGCGCTCATAGCCACTCCACCCTGTCCGCCAATCCTCATCCGTCGGCACGATCAAAGCGTTCGACCGCTCCAGAGCAACACCCAGATGAACCACAGCTTGTCGATAAGGCCGACGTGCTGCCGCATTTCCGCATTCCAGCAGCACAAACGTAGACGTCAGAAGCCGCGCGCGCGAGGCAAGCAGGCCCCTGAAAACTCGATCGGCTTGCGCGTGCCACTGATCACGCGTGTCCCAAACCGCCAGCAAGCCAGCCGTATCAAGAAAAACCGCATTCATGGCTGGTGTTCGTTGTGACGCTCCGACACATCGGATTCACCAGAGTCATACCGCTCCCCGAGCACCCGATATACTTCGTCCTGCGACTTATCCGCGCTATTTCCATTGACCGGCCGAGGCTCAAACTCCACCTCCGAATGCTCCGGCAAATCCACCCGCTCCTTCGGCCGAAATACCCCATTTTCATAGATGGCCTGGATGGTCTTCATCCCCGAAGTATATCAACTTTCCAATCCGCGCGATTCCGTCGAGCCAGCTTGAGTTTACGCCAGCCCCCTTAGATAATTGTTCGTCCCCCGAGAAAGGGCCCGCGCTTATGAGCTGGATTGAAAACCGATTCGAAGAAGGCCTCGTCGTCACCAGCCTCGACTTCGCCATCAACTGGGCCCGCAAGAACTCCCTCTGGCCCATGACCTTTGGCCTCGCCTGCTGCGCCATCGAGATGATGGCCGTGGGCGCCTCCCGCTTTGATCTCGACCGCTTCGGCGCCGGCGCGTTTCGTGCCACCCCGCGCCAATCCGATCTGATGATCGTGGCCGGCACCGTGAATTACAAAATGGCCTCGCGCCTCAAGCGCCTCTACCACCAGATGCCCGACCCCAAGTACGTCATCGCCATGGGCGCCTGCACCGTCGGCGGCGGCCCTTACTTCAAGTACGGCTACAACGTCGTCAAAGGCGTCGACCTCGTCGTCCCCGTCGACGTCTACGTCCCCGGCTGTCCCCCCCGCCCCGAAGCCCTCATGGAAGGCATCATGCGCCTCCAGGACAAGATCAGCGCCAAGACCATCGGCCTTCCGCGCGGTGCCAAGAAAGCCGCCGAAGATCGGCCGCTCATCGCCACCGCGCCCGCCGCCGTTTAATCCTGCCGCTGAATGGGATCGGATCTCGTCTGCGCCCGCAGCTTCTCGCGCCTGCGAAGATAGTCCGCCTCCGCATTCTGATAAGCGCCAGCCTTGACCATGCTGGTGATCCCGCCGACCACGCCCAGCAGGATAAACAGCACGCCGAACAGCGGGAAAAATCCCGGCGCACCGAATGATGTCGTGATCGCAATCCAGCCGATTCCCACAACCACCGCGAAGACGGCCCCGATCGCCCCTCCTACCACACTCGGCATCTGGGCCACCCCGTGCTTGTTTCGAACCATCAAGGACTGCCGCTGCGCTTCCCATTCTCGATCCAGCGCTTCGATCTCGTTCTGAAGCTTGATGGCCTGAACGTCTTCCTCGATGCGCTGCGTGCGCTGCTCGATCTGTTCTAACACTTCCGTGTAAACCGCGCTTCCAGATCGGCGGATCTCAAGCTGCGACTTGCAATACGAGCACGTCACAAATCGCGACGTCCGCGACACTTCCAGCGGCGCGCCGCAGTGGTTGCACCGAACGCTGATGACTTCGCTAGTTTCACTCATCAAGGTAATGCTTTTACAGCACACTTCAGCCTAAAACCAACATAAGAAGCGTCACGCCCTCAACCGGCACCTGCCTTGCAGGCACTGGCGCAAGGAGTTCCTATGGCCGACCAACACACACCTCCCGAGCAGACCCAGAAAAGCGAAGTACACGCTGCCACGGAAGATGCCGGTTCTTCGCCGCAGAACGAGCGCAACCTCCGTCAGGACAAGCTCAATCCCGCCGCCCCCCAGGCCGCCGACGGGTTGCCCGATCACCCCATAGAAGAGATCCAGAAAACATTCCCCGAAGGCGTCCGCGTCAAGCGCGACGAGTCCAACGTCGGCGGTCCGATCGACATCGAAATGGACCCCGACTGATCTAGCCTCTTAAAACCTCCATCGCTAAAGCCCACGGCTCTGCCGTGGTTATTGCTGCCTCTCGCGTTACGCTTCCCGCAAGCAGCCGCCTTCATCGTTTGACCCACCCTGCCGCTTCCGTTACATTTCCGGACCCTTAGCCGCCCCAAGCCGTATGGATTCTTGGGGCGTCTCCCCCGTTAGTCTTGGTTCTTACTGAAGTTAGAGGAAAGTCATGCGAGCGAGCGATATTCGTCGGGGCCAGGCCGTCATGATGGACGGCAAGCTCTATGTCGTCACCAATGCCGACCACAACACCCCCGGTAACCTCCGGGCCAAGGTGCAGTTCAAGCTGCGCGACGTCGTCAAGGGCACCATCCAGGACAAGCGCGTCGGCGCTACCGATGACATCGAGACCGCCACGCTGGACCGCCGGCAGGTCGAGTACCTCTACAGCGACAACGACGGCCACGTGCTGATGGATCTGGAAACTTACGACCAGAACACCATCCCCAAGGAAGTCTTTGGCGACGACATCCTCTTCCTCAAGCCCAACACGCCGATGATGGCCATGTTCCACGAGGGGAAAGTCGTCAGCTACGAACTTCCCAAGACCGTCGACCTGCAAGTGACGGAAACCGCGCCCGGCATCAAAGGCGCTACCGCCACCAACCAGATGAAGGACGCCACGCTCGAGACCGGGCTGAAGACCCGCGTCCCGCCGTTTATCGAGCAGGGCGAAGTGATCCGCGTCAGCACCGAAACCCGCGGTTACCTCAGCCGCGCCTAAACGCGACTGCTGCAACACAATAGCCCAGGGAGCTCGCTCCCTGGGTCTTTCTTTGCGCCCACTTATCCACGCAGCATGTCGCGAACAATCTCGATCGTCCGATCAATGTCGTCCGGCGTGACATCCAGATGCGTCACCGCGCGAACGCGCCCGCTGATGTTCCCCATCCGCACCCCCCGCGCCAGAAGCTTCGCAACAAAATCCGCGGGCGAAACTCCGGCTTCGCTCGTCTCGAAAAAGACGATGTTCGTTTCGACGTCAGCTGGACTGACCCGCACCCCCTTGATTGTCGCCAGTCCCTGAGCCAGTCGTTTCGCGCTGGCGTGGTCATCCTTCAAACGCTCAATGTTGTGCTCCAGCGCATAGAGTCCCGCAGCCGCGAGGATGCCGCTCTGGCGCATCGCCCCGCCAAACGTGTGCTTCCACCTCCACGCCCGCGTAATGAATTCACTCGACCCCGCGAGCACCGCGCCGATGGGGCAACCCAAGCCCTTGCTCAAGTCGATCCACACTGAATCGCACCCCGCTGCATAATCGCCCACGGCAACACCCGTCGCGACGCTCGCATTGAACAGCCGCGCCCCATCCATGTGCGTCTTGAGCCCGCGACGATGCGCCAGCTCACACACCTCTCGCAACTGCTCCAGCGGCCAGATCGCGCCCGCGCCGAAATTGTGCGTCTGCTCGACACACACCAGGCGTGGGATCGGGCCATAGTGGCCAAAGTTCGCAAGCGACGCCGCGAGTTGCTCCGCCGTAAACCGCCCGCGATCACCCTCAATTGGCTCAACCGTGACCCCAGACAACACCGCCGGGCCGCCAAATTCCGACCGCGAAATGTGCGCCAGGCGATCGCACAAGATCGCCTCCCCCGGGTTCGTGTGCGTCTTGATCGCCACCGCATTGCACATCGCCCCGCTCGGCAGGAAAACTCCCGCTTCCTTCCCCAGCATCTCCGCCACGCGCTGCTGAAGGCGATTCGTCGTCGGGTCTTCCCGCCGCTGCTCGTCCGCCACCTGCGCCTCAACAATCGCGCGGCGCATTCCGGGCGACGGTTTCGTCAGCGTGTCTGAATAGAGGTCGATCATCCGAATCGCGAAGAAGCACCCTCACCCTGCCCTCTCCCGGCGTACCGGGAGAGGGTGAACCAAAACCGAGAGCGAGCATCAAACGTCACAAAGTTTCACCGCCGCATTCAAGCTCGTCAGCGGATCCTTCTTCGGCACAAACTCGTGCGCAAAATACCCCTTGAACCCCGTATCAATGATCGCCTTCGCGATCGCCGGGTAATACAGCTCCTGCGTCTCGTCGATCTCATGCCGGCCCGGAACGCCGCCCGTGTGGTAATGGCCGTAGTAGTCCTTATTCTCTTTGATCGTCGCGATCACGTCCCCTTCATCGATCTGCATGTGATAGATGTCGTACAGCAGCTTGAAGCGCTCCGACCCCACCATCTTCACCAGCGCCACGCCCCACTTGCTGTTGTCGCACATGTAATCCTGGTGGTTGCGCTTGGAGTTCAGCAGCTCCATCTGCACCGTCACCTTCTTCTGCTCTGCCTGCGACATCACCTGCTTGAGCGCCTCGGCACAGTTCTTCATCCCCTCCTGCGGGTCCATCCCTTCCGTGTTGCCCGAGAAGCAGATCACGTTCTTGAACCCCGCCTCCGCTGTCGCATCGATCGACTTGCGGATCTTGTCCAGGCACTCGTCCCAGTTCTCTTTTCGATTCAGGCCTTTCGCGATGCCGTGCGAGGTCGTCATCGTGCACTCGATGCCGTGCTTCTTCACCACCGGAAACTCATCCGCTCCCAGGAGGTCGATGCCGACCAACCCAATCTTCTTCGCATGCGCCGCCAGCGTCTCCAGATCAATCTTGCCATAGCACCAGCGGCAGAACGATTGGTTCAGCCGACCCTTCTGCACGATTTTCTCTCCGCTTGATGCATCCTGCGCGATCGCCACGCGTGACAGTGCGGCGGCGGTAACGGTGGCGGCCGCGCCCGCAAGCGCGGTGCGACGGCTGATCGGTTGCTGGTTCATAAGCCTCCTTTAGTGGGACCAACATCGTACCACGCCAGAAGTTTCCGCGCCAGAGGAGACCTGAGCCCGGTCCTTGGCTCTCAGGAATTGCGCAACTGCTGCACTTCGGCACACACCTTGCCACTCTTTCGCCAGCATCGCCGCTGACGCTTCGCATGAGGCGCAACAGGATGATGTGGTGTTTTAACCGGATCTTCGGAGGCTGTATGAACCTTATCCCCACTCGCGTTCACGGAATGCTCGACTATGCCGTCGGGCTGATCCTCATCGTCGCCCCCTGGCTGATCGGCTTCAATGACAACGCCCCCGCCACGTGGGTGCCCTTCACGCTCGGGTGCAGCGCGATCCTCTACAGCCTCATGACGGATTATGAGCTGGGCGCCTTCCGCGTGCTGCCGATGGGCGCACACCTGGCCATCGACTTCTGCAGCGGCCTGCTGCTGCTCGCCTCGCCCTGGCTGTTCGGCTTCGCCGACCGCATCGTCTGGCCGCACGTTACCTTCGGCCTGCTCGAAATCGGTGTCGTCCTCCTCAGCCAGCGCGTCCCCGCCCACGGCGCTTCCCGCCATCATGACCGGCTGGCAATGTAACGCATTTGCGGAAACAGAAATCTGCCCAGATTACGCCGGTGCAGCTCGAGCTAAACCTCGCTGCACCGGCGTCCTGCGTTTCGAATCTTGTTGAAGTGCAATCTGCCCCCGCTCAATAGCCCGCACCCATAGGTCCGCGGAACACCCGCAAAACAACACGTCACCAGTGCGTACGCTCCGCGATCGGTTGACCATGAGCCGGCCCGGAAATGCCGACCGACTGTCGCACGCCCGCCCCTGCTCCTAGAATACGGCCGCGATGACGTCGATTGTGCCTTCCGAACCCAAGCCCGCTCACGATTTCGATCCCGAGCACTACCGCATGACGGTGGGGGAACACCTGGAAGAGCTCCGCCATCGCCTGATCCTTGCCCTCGGCGGCTTCGCGGTCGCAGCGATCATTTGTCTTGCCATGGGGCGGGATGTCATCATCCCTGTCTTCTGCAAGCCCCTCGTCGACTCGCTCCAGAAGTACGGCCTCTCCCCCCAGCTCCACAGTGACCAGGTCCAGGACGTCTTCACCAGCTTCATCGAGATCAGCCTGATCTGCGCCGCCGCTCTGGGCGCGCCCTGGATCGTCTGGCAGTTCTGGAAATTCATCGCCGCCGGTCTCTACCCGCAGGAACGCAAGTACATCACCAAGTACGTCCCGCTCAGCATCTCATTGCTGATCTCCGGGATGCTGTTCGTCTACTTCCTCGTGCTCCCCTGGACGCTCGAATTCTTCATCGCCTTCAGCATCAGCGTCCCCCTCAAGGCTGACAACCCCGCGCCCGTCGACCTGCACCCCCCCACCACCCAGCCAACCTTCATCCAGGTCGTGCGCGGCAATCCGCCGAACCCCCTCGAAGGTCAGCTT
>DASVUC010000188.1:0-19311 GCA_036387255.1 Tepidisphaeraceae bacterium
GGAATCCACGGGATAAACCAGAAGATCGCCAGGCACGAGAACCTGATCGGTGCCCTGAGGCAACAGCACCAGATCGCGCGAGAACAAGTTCACCGGGGGCGTGTTGTACGGTCCCGGCTCGGCGGTGAGCAGAATGCGCCCGGTCACCGGAAGCTCATCGGCGGCCTGGAAGCGGCTGGTCGTGGCGTTGAACCCGGAATCGCGAACGAACGCGCGCGAGTAGGCCAACCCATACGGGAGCGCGCCGATCACCAACAGGGCCGCGAGGAGCTGCTTGAACATGGGATCCCGCCCCACCAGCATCGAACCCGCCCAAGCGGCGAGCAGGAGCAGCGCGATGTCGGGGAGCATGCCAAAGCGGGCATATTCGGGTGGTTTGCCCGCGGCGAGAAGGATGAACTGGATGAGGATCAACGCGGCGGGAGTCAGCAGGACCCAGGCGGTGTCGACCCCGTGCGAGGGTGAAGCCAATCGCGACGAGGCACCTTCCGCAGGCGCTGCTTCGTCGCTGAATCGGTCGCGTTTCTTTCGCGCCAGCACCACGACCGCGACAGCGCCGGCGATTCCCAGGATTGCAATTAGCGGGCTGGCGCCAAGTCCGATGAGAACGGCGGCATCTTTCAGTCCGCGGGGGGAGAGCTGGTACATGTTGGTCGAGTTCTTCAGGTTCGACCGCAGGGCCAACCCGCCGGGGGAGGTGCTGTTGAGCGCGTTGATCAGGACATAAGGATTGGTCACGACATAGACCGCCACACCCACGCCGATCGCGGCGAGAAGCACAATCAGCCGCTGCGCGATAGCGTCGCGAGTTCTCCGCCAAATCATCACCGGGAGGATGGTGAAGATGAGCAGCGATGAGATGACCATGCCAAGCGCTGCGCCACACAGCGCGCCGGCGAGGAGGGCCCAGAGCCACTCGCGTTTTGGCTGCGCTTCTTCGACATATTTCACTGCGGCGACGATGGCCATCAACATGAGCACGACGCCGGGGAGGTGTGGCTTGGCTTCATGCGCGCCATTGATGACGACGGGTAGGAACACGTACGCCAGCGCCGCCGCGCCGGCAATGAGCGGGTCGCCGGTGAGTCGGCGCGCCAGCCACCAAACAGCCCACACGCCGGCGATACCCCACAGCGCGCTGTACAATCTCGCGGCGACGTAAAAACGCGCGAAGGCATCCGGGTTCTCCAGGTAGTAGACCAGCGCGTTGGTTTCACCGGGCGGCTTGGCGATGAGGTGCAGGGCCATGCCGACGCGCACGAATGCGCCCGCCGGGTAGATCCACAGACCGCCGTACTGATACAGCTTGGGATCCCAGCTTGATCCCATCGCGGCGAGCGCGCGGAAGGTGATCATCTCGTCCGGCTGATACGAATAGAGCAGATACCGGCGGATGATCTCGGCGCGCTCGCGGTTGGAGCCATTGAGCAGGACCGGTTCAGTCCGTTGCGCCAGAGGGGTGCGATCCACGTCGGCGCCCAAGCCGGATCCGCCCCCGTCCCAACCTCCGGCGAGGAGGTAGAGCGTTTCGCCGGACCAGGGAAATTCGCTGCCATAAAGATAGCTTCTGACGCGACTGCTCGGCAGGCCCCAGTTGATCCCCAGCAGGAATATCAATGCCGCCACCGCCATCAGCCCCGCCAACACAACCCGCCGCCGCGCATCGGTCATGGCGGCAGAGTGTAACGGGGCGGCAGGAAATTGACGAACCCCCAGGAAGTGGCGATTGATGCGTCGGCTCATCGAGATCGCGCATCGCTTTTGATCGTCAACCTGATCGCGCTGCTCTTCTTGACCCTTTTCCCCGCTCCCCGTACCCTACCGCCCGCTCGTGCAAAAAGGCACGAACCGCCTCTCCGGAGCCGCCGACCGATGCCAAAGGATGATGACGTCAATTGGGGTCGTTATCTCGGGATCGGGCTTGAAGTTGCCGTCGGCGTGGGATTGGGCATCGCGGTGGGCCGTTTCCTCGATCGGCGCTACGGGTGGGAGCCGTGGGGAACCTTCGCCTGCGTGATGCTCGGCCTGGCCGGTGGGATGTATCTGCTGATCAAGGAAGGCATGCGCGCCAATAAGGATTGACACGTTTCAATGCTCGGACTGCTGAAGATCCCAATCCTCTGCCTGATCGTGGCTGGCGTGGCGACGGCGCTGTGTCGTGCAATGGATTGGAACATTCACACGCGCGAGATGATGCTCGCTGTCGCAGTCGCTGGGGTCGCCGGAGAGCTTGGGTTGGTGCTGATGCTGTTCGTGCGGCACGCCTCGCAGGCGGTGATGGCGCAGGCGGCGCTGGTTGCGACGATGATCCACCTCTTCGGCTGCGTGATCGCGACGGCCGTTATCTTCCTGGGCAAATTCCCCGTCACGCTCGCGTTTTCCTACTGGCTGATGCTGATGTACTTCGTTTCTCTGGGCGCGCTGGTGAGTGAGCTGGTGCGCCGGTTAAAGGCGGCGCCCGTCGCCGCGGCGTCTGGACCAACGGAAAAACACTAGATCATGTTCATGAACATCCTTCTCATCGCCGATCCTTTGACGCACGTCCTGCCGCACTATTTGTTTGAAGTCGCCGGGATCAAGGTCAGCAATCAGATGGTCATGGCGCTTGTCGCCGCCATCCTGATGCTGCTGATTTTCCCGCGCCTTTTCAAGACTGCGGCCGAGGGCGGGCTCAGGGCCGCGGAAGCGCCGACCGGCGCGCGGAACTTCTTCGAATCCATCCTCGAATTCCTTCGCGTGGAAGTCATCCGTCCCGCACTGAAAGAGAACACGGATCGGTTCGTCCCGTTCCTCTGGACGCTGTTCTTCTTCATCCTCTTCTGCAATCTGCTGGGACAGCTCCCCATCAACGAAACCATCGCCCTGATCACCGGCGGGAAAGTCGAAACCCATATCGGCAGCACCGCGACCGGCACCATCGCCACGACCGGCGCGCTGGCGATCCTCACCTTCTTCGTCATCCACGTCAGCGGGATCATGCAGGTGTTCCAGGCGCTGCGTGACGGCACCTACGGGCATCACGATCATCACGAAGAGCACACGTCCGACGGTTCAAAGGGGCACGAAGCTGCCCATGATCTGGAGCACGTCCGCGGCGAAGCCCTCGCCGCGGACGTTCCAAACAACTTCAAAGCAATGGGTGACCCCACACATCATTATCGTGATGATGAGAACCTGCGCCACGGGCAGCATCAGCACGGGACGCTGAACCACGCCCACTTGCACGGCAAAGGGAAAGATCCCGCGACGGCGGCGATCCTGGCGGCGCCGCTTTATTTCTGGAATTTCGCGCCCCACCCGTTCAAGCCTGGCCCCGGCGGAAACCCTCTGATGTACGTGCTGGACACCGGGATGTGGGCGTTCCTGCTGATCCTTGAATTGATTGGCGCGCTCATCAAGCCGTTCGCATTGATGGTTCGTCTCTTCGCCAACATGACCGCCGGCCACATCGTCCTCGCCGCCCTTGTTGGACTCATCGCCGCTGTCCCGTCAGTTGCAGGTCAGGTCGGCGTCGGCATCCCCGTGACGGTGCTGAGCCTCTTGATCCGAATTCTTGAACTCTTCGTGGCGTTCCTCCAAGCGTACATCTTTACCTTCCTGGCGACGCTTTTCATCGCCAGCGCAGTCGCACCGGAGCATTAACGATCCAACGCCCATGAGCAGCCGACGCCGGGGCACTTTTACTTAAGATCGGCACCTATACATCCGCGGACTTCCGATCGCATCGTCTTGATCGCAGGTCTGCACAGTTTCCGGATTCAATCCGGAGGAGTCTGAAATGTTGAGTCTTCTTGCACAGGCGGGCGCCAATGCGGCCACCACCGCCGGCGGCGCACTGATGGGCGATAAGGGCCTGCTCGCCCTCGGCGCCGGCATCGGCGCTGGTCTCATCTGTATCGGTTCCGCTCGCGGCATCGGTCACCTCGCCGGTCAGGCGATGGAAGGCATCGCCCGCCAGCCGGAAGCCGGCGGCCGTATCGGTACCAACATGATCATCGCCGCCGCGCTGATCGAAGGTTTCACCTTCTTCGCCCTGCTCATCTGCTTCCAAATGGGCGGCAAGTTCTAACTCTGTCTCCAACGTTTAGCTGCTCCGCTTGCGGAGCGCCGAACCCAGGACAACCAGCGCTGCTCCGGTGAACAACCGAAGCGGCGCCTTAAAAGATCTTCGAAGGACATGAGCATGTTCAAACGCACGCTGGCAATTCTCATCACCACCCTGGCCCTGCTCGTCGGTCGCGCCTACGCCGCCGACGGCGGCCATTCCCAAACCGCGGACACCGCCGCTCGCGGCGCGGAACACGCTTCTGATCGCGTCGGCGCAGCCGCCAGCCCCGCAGCCGAAGGTGGCCGTGTCACCGGCGCCAGCGCCGCCCCCCACGAAGGCAAAGCCCACAGCTCTCACGTCGAAGGCGACGAACGCCTCGTCCCCATCCCCCCCAGCCGCGACACCATCGTCTCGGCGGTCTGGGTGCTGATCATCTTCTGCGTGATGCTGGCGATCCTCTACAAGACCGCTTGGAAGCAAGTGCTCGCCGGACTAAAGGCGCGCGAGCAGCGCATCCGCCAGGACATCACTGACGCCGAAGCCGCTCGCACGCGAGCCGAATCCACGCTGCGTGAATACAACACCCAGCTCGCCGGCGCGGAAGGCCGCGTGCGCGAGATGCTCGCGAAGGCTTCGGCCGACGCGGAGAAGATCGCCACGAGCATCCGCATGCAGGCCCAGCAGGAAGCGGAAGAAATTAAGGAGCGGACCAGCCGGGAGCTGGACGCAGCGCGCAAGCAGGCCATGGCCGAGTTCCGGCAGTACGCCGCCACCGTCGCCACCAGCGCCGCCGAACAAATCCTCCGCCGCAACCTCAACGAGCAAGACCAACTCGACCTCGTCAATCGCAGTCTCGACCAACTGGAAAGCGTCAACGCCTAGAGACGCTCTTCCCCTCTCCCGGTACTCCGGGAGAGGGCAGGGTGAGGGCTCTTCTTCGACAACCAAACGCGCAGGTTCGCAAATGTCCCGTCAAACCCACAAATCCCCCACCGCCCAATCCTATGCCCAAGCCCTGCTCGACCTCGCAAACCAGCAGAACGCCGCAGAGTCCACCCAGCAGGAGCTCGCCGGAATCGCCCAGGTGCTGAAGGACAATCCCACCTTCCGCATGTACCTCGCCGACCCAGGCATTGGCGCCGTCGAGCGGCGCGAGGCGATGGATCGCATCTTCCGCAACAACATCAGCCCGCTGATCTTCAACTTCCTCGGCGTCGTCAACGACCATAATCGGCTTCGCATTCTCGAACCGATGATCGATGCCTATGATGATCTGCTTGAAACGCAGTTGGGGAAGATCGAGGTCGATGTTTACGTCGCCAAGCGCCTCCCGCCCGAGCAGCTCGAGCAGGTGCGCCAGCGAGTCAGCAGCGCCTTGAAGAAGGATGCGGTGGTTCATCAGTACGTCGACGAGACCATCATCGGCGGCCTGATCCTTCGTGTCGGCGATCGTCTCATCGACGCCAGCGCCCGCTACCAGCTCCAAGCCCTAAAACAGAAACTCCTCGAAGTACCAGTAACTGAGGCTTAACCCGTGGCACGGGTTTGTAACCCGTGTCTTTTGAAGAATTAGGAACCACGGGTTGAAAACCCGTGCCACGAAACGAAACCGGAGAGCAGCATGGCCATCAACGTGGCAGAAATCACCAACGTCCTGAAACGCGAAATCTCAAACTTCGAGCAGAAGGTGCAGGTCTCCGAAGTCGGCACCGTGATCGAAGTCGGCGACGGCATCGCCCGAATCTACGGCCTGCAAAACGCCATGGCCGGCGAACTCCTCGAGTTCACCGGTAACATCATGGGCCAGGTCTTCAACCTCGAAGAAGACTCCATCGGCGCCGTCATCTTCGGCGACTATCTCAAGATCAAGGAAGGCGACACCGTCCGCGCCACCGGCAGGCTTCTCGAAGTCCCCGTCGGCCCCAACGTCGTCGGCCGCGTCGTCAACCCGCTCGGTGAGCCCCTCGACGGCGGTCCCCCGATTCAGTCATCTGAAACCCGCAAGGTCGACATCGTCGCCCCCGGCATCGCCGAACGACAGCCCGTCCACGAGCCGCTCCAGACCGGTATCAAGGCCATCGACGCCATGATCCCCATCGGCCGCGGCCAGCGCGAGCTCATCATCGGCGACCGCAAAACCGGCAAGACCGCCATCGCCCTCGACACCATCATCGCGCAAAAGGGCAAGGGCGTAAAATGCTTCTACGTCGCCGTCGGCTCCAAGGAATCCACCGTCGCCGGCATCGTTGAAGTGCTCCGCGCCAACGGCGCGATGGAATACACGACCGTTGTCATCGCCTCCGCCGCCGACCCTGCACCGCTCCAATACATCGCCCCCTACGCCGGCTGCGCGATGGCCGAATACTTCATGTGGAAGGGCGAGCACACCCTCTGCGTGTACGACGATCTTTCCAAGCAGGCCGCCGCTTACCGCCAGCTTTCGCTGCTCCTTCGCCGCCCGCCCGGCCGCGAGGCGTTCCCCGGCGACGTGTTCTACTTGCACAGCCGCCTCCTCGAGCGCGCCGTTAAGCTCAGCAAGGATCAGGGAGGTGGATCGCTCACCGCGCTTCCCATCATCGAAACGCAGGACGGCGACGTCTCGGCATACATCCCCACCAACGTCATCAGCATCACCGACGGCCAGATCTATCTCGAGCCGGAGCTCTTCTTCGCCGGCGTCCGACCGGCGGTGAACGTTGGCATCAGCGTCTCCCGCGTCGGCGGTAACGCTCAGACCAAGGCCATGAAGAAGATCGCCGGCTCGCTGCGACTCGACCTCGCCGCCTATCGCGAGCTCGAAGCCTTCGCACAGCTCGGAACGGAACTGGACAAGGCGACGCAAACGCAGCTCGACCGCGGCGCTCGTCTGGTGGAGCTCCTCAAGCAGCCGCAGTACAAGCCCTTCCCCTTCGAGCAGGAAGTCATGGTCATCTACGCCGGCACCAAGGGGTACATGGACGACGTGCCGGTCAACCGCATCCAGGAATTCCAAACGGCGTTCCTGGCCTACGTCGACCAGAGCGCGTCAGGCCTTCGCACCACCCTCGCGGAGAAGAAGGAGCTGACGGATGATCTGGAAAATCAGCTCAAGCAGGCACTGAACGACTTCAAGAGCAAGAGCTGGAAGAAGTAGTTCTGTAGGCAACTCGATTCCAAAAAATTGAATCTCAGAAGCCCCCGGATAGCTATCCAGGGGCTTTGTCGTTGGGTCCTGCTTTGCTCGCAGCGGCACACCTGCGGATGCGCTTCAGCTGCGAAAGAAAGCTGCGCGCGTTGTGGATCGCGTAGCCTTCGCGATCATTGTTGAAGTAGGCCCAGACTTTGTCCGCGCCGCTGTCTTTCACGCGCTGCGTCCACACCGCCAGTTCTTCCGGCGAGTAATTATGCCGATACCATCGCTGCGTGCCGTGAAATCGCAAATAAAGCTCATCCGTCGTCTTCACCAGTTCATCCGGCAACCTCGGGCCGCTGCACGAGCAGAACGTGATGTTGGCGTCGCGAAAGGCCTGATACACGTCCTCGCGCCACCAACTCTTGTGCCGAAACTCGACCACGTTGCGGTACGCGGGATCGAGCTGCCCCACGATGCGCTTCAGGCTCGCCTTTGAGTACCGAAAGCTTGGCGGCAACTGGAACAGGAAACAGCCCATTCGTTTCCCCAGCAACTGCGCGATCAGATAAAAATCCTTCACCAGCGTCTTCGTCCCGACGAAGCGCTTGGTGTGCGTGATCATTTCGTTGGCTTTGATCGTGTAGATGAACTTCGCGCTCGTCGCCTGGCGGTTCCACGTCTCCACCGTCTTCAGCGTGGGCCAGGAGTAAAACGGGGCGTTCAGTTCCACCGTTGAAAACTGGCTCGCGTAGAAGTTGAACCACTGACTGCTCGGCGAACCTTCCGGATAAAAGCAGTTTTTCCAGTGCCAGTAGTACCAACCCGAGCAGCCGATGAAGAATTTGCCCGTGAGCTTTGGCCGTCTATAAGCGAGGCCCGCCTGCTCCTTTTCGAGAAGCAGGCGAGCCTGATGCATTGCCGCGGCGCGGTGGACATTCTGCTCGCGCTGCTTGGCTCGTCGCTCTTCGCGACGTTGCCGCCACAGCGCCCGAGACTCGTCCGCCGTCAGGGTCATTTACAGCCCCGACGTAGCATGGGCGCCGGTGTCGCGCATGCTGCTCGCGGGCAGGCCTTGCGCCGTCCCTCGATTCGCGCTTCGATTCTGCGAAACGCGGTATTGCGCCAGATCATCCTCGTTCACCGCATAATGATCCGCCGGCATTTGCGTCTCGGTCATCGGGGCGGCGGCGATGTCGAACATGCCCATGCCGAGGCAAAACGCGGTGGTGCTGAAATCATCTTCATCCGTCACGAACGGAATCGCCGCCAGCGAAGCGCCGCCGACGCTGTCCATTACCAGGTGCGCCTTCATCGGGATCAGCTTGTAGAGGCCCAGTTCATGCCGGGTCAGCAGCGCGTAACCAAGCTTGCCCAGCGCCAGCGCAGTGATTGCATCGCGCGTCTCCTGCTTGCAAGGCAGCAAGCGCGGCACGGTAAGGAACGCGCCCACCGTCAGAAAATCCAGAATGCCGTGCATCTTCGTCGAAATCGGCTTGTACATAACAACCTCCAGCTAAGAACAAGGGTCTAAAGGCCAACAGTTTGTTTTCGAGGTTCGCGTGCGAGCTCTGTCCCCAGCACCGCCGCCGTGGCGAGGCCGAGCAATCCAAAGATGGCGGCCGCTGCAAACGGATGCAGCGTGGCCGTGGTGTAGAAGCTATGCCGCATGACATAGCCGTTGTAGTTCCCGCGCTCGCGACCACCCTCGCCGGGGCGATACAGTCCATCTAACCGCCGGCCGCTCGAGCGCTCGCCCGACTGCTGCTGCGAATACATCGTCTTTTCCATGACACGATCGGTCATGCGCGGCGCCAGCTTCTCCATCACGCTGAAGGTCTTGGCGCTGGAGCCAACGAACACATCGCGAACTGGATGCACGCAGGCGTGCAGGATCGCCCGAGCCACCGTCTCCGGCGCATACACCGGCGGCGGATTCTTCGGCTCGTTCGGCAGATAGTTCCGCGCGTGCTCCGTGTAAGGCGTATCAATGGCGCCGGGCTTCACCAGCGTCACGGAGACCGGCAGCTTGTCCGCTTCGATCTCCATCCGCAGCGAATCGGTAAATGCCCGCACCGCAAACTTGCTCGCGCAGTACATTCCCTGGTACGGGATCGCTCGATCTGAGAGGGTTGAACCAACGTTGATGAGCGCGCCGCCCCGCTTCGTCAAAACGTTCAGCGCCGCACGCGACCCGTAGACGACGCCCCAGAAGTTTGTCTCAAAGAGCCGGCGGTAATCTTCAACCGGTACATCATTCAATTTGCCGTAGACAGATACGCCGGCGTTGTTGATCCACGTGTCGAACCCGCCGAACCGCGCGACGGCCGCATCCGCGAGCCGGTTGCAGTCGCCTTCATTCCCGACATCCGTCACCACCGCAATCGCTTCCCCGCCGGCGGCGCTGATCTCCTGCTCCAGGTTCCGCAGCGCCTGCTCGTTACGCGACCCGAGGACAAGCTTTGCTCCCGCTTTGGCAGCCATGCGCGCCGTGGTGAGACCGATGCCGCTCGACGCCCCTGTGATCACTATCACCTGCTGTTGAAGTGGCCGAAGTCGGATCGCCAAGAGACCTCCGGTTCAATCGCTCCAGAGGCAGCAACCGGGGTGCCGAAGCACCACTTTCATGGGTAGAGCTCGGTTTCACTCACGCACGACATCGGCCATGCCCTTGCTTTTTGCGCCCGCCCCCGCTACTTTTCTTCCCCTTCCGCTGAACCTGCACGGGCCGTGGAGCGTTCTACTCCTGTCCCGGCTTATTCTGCGGGAACTCCTGATCAGATAACGAGATAGAACAAGAGAGGTATGCTTCCATGGCACATAAGAAAGGTCAAGGCTCCACCAAGAACGGCCGCGACAGCAACCCGCAATATCGCGGCGTCAAGGCGTACGGTGGTCAACTCGTCACCGCCGGCTCAATTATCATCCGCCAGCGCGGTACCAAGTTCGAACCGGGCTTCAATGTCGGCCTCGGCAGCGACTACACGATCTTCGCGCTCAAAGATGGCACCGTTGAGTTTCAGGGCCGAAAGGTCCACGTCCGCACCGCGGCGACGGCTTAAGCAGGTCTTGAATCAGTAATGTGACAAAGCGGTCTTATGGGCCGCTTTTCTTTTGCGCTAAATCAAATTGGCTCGAGAAATGGTGGTCGTTGACACGCCAGTCTCTCCACACGAACGGCGTCGGCACGCAATCGCACTGATTGTGATATTGCTGATTTCCGGCGTCTCCGCCTGGCCGGTGGTCCGTTATGCGGCGAAGCTGGGCAGCGTCTCGGTGCAAGTGACTAACGACGGAGCCGATTCCCTCAGCGGCGTCATCGTGCGCGTCACAGGTGCGGAAAAGTTACTCGGCGATCTCAAGCCGGGCGAAACGAAGAGCGTTAACATTCGCTGCACAGGCGATTCCCACGTCACGCTGATCTACCGCATTGGCACACATACGGCTTCTCTCACGCGCGACGCGGATTGCTACTTCGAGTCGGGATACAGCGGCACGGTTGAGATTGACGTGTGCGGCGATGATATCAAGCGGGTCCGCTCGAACGTCAAAGCGTTCTAAGAGGAAATCCCCTTAGCTCCCCCACCCCGGGTGGCATATAGTGGCCGCAGAGGATTCGGAGCAGCAGCTAACATGTTTGTTGATGAAGCAGTCATTCACATCAAGGCAGGCGACGGCGGCGCCGGGTGCGTCTCCTTTCGACGGGAGAAGTACATTCCCAAAGGCGGCCCGGACGGCGGCGACGGGGGCAACGGCGGGTCCGTGATCTTCGTGGCGGATCCTAACAAGAACACGTTGCTTGATTTCAAGGGCCGGCATCACTGGCACGCCCAGCGCGGCGAAGCCGGCATGGGGAAGAAGATGGCGGGCATCGCCGGCGAAGATCTTCAGATCAACGTCCCACCGGGAACCATGATTCTGGACGCCGAACACGGCAACATTCTGGTCGACATGAAGGAGCCGGGAAAGCGCGTGACCATCGCGCGCGGCGGACGCGGGGGCCGCGGGAACTGGCACTTCCGCACCCCTACCAACCAGGCGCCGCGCTATGCCGAACCTGGCGGCGAAGGGCAGGAACGCAACCTCCGCCTCGAGCTTAAGCTCATCGCCGACGTTGGACTCGTCGGCATGCCCAACGCGGGCAAGAGCACGCTGCTCAGCGTGATCTCCGCGGCGCGACCGAAGATCGCCGACTACCCTTTCACCACGCTTGAGCCGCAGCTCGGCATCGTCGAGCTGGGCCAGGATCGCCGCGTTGTCGTCGCTGATATCCCCGGCTTGATTGAAGGCGCGCAGCACGGTGCGGGTCTTGGACACGCGTTCCTGCGCCACATCGAGCGGACCAAGATCATCGTCCACATGCTGGACATGTTCCCCAGCGACAATTCAAATCCGGCCGAAAACTATCGGAAGATCCGCAAGGAACTGGAGGCCTTCAGCCCGGAACTGGCGGGCAAGCGAGAGATCATCGCTGCGAACAAGATGGACATCGCCATAGACAACGAGCCGTTCGAAGAGTTGATGCGCGAGCTCGAAGACAAAGCGATCTTTGCCATCTCCGGCGTCAGCCGGCAAGGCGTGGAATCGCTTCTGGAAGAGCTCTGGCGCCTGTTGAATGAGAAGCCTGAAGATCAGCAGTAGTGGAGATTTCGCGTGTCTCTCCCGAGTTCAATGAAGATCGCGCTGAAGGAGTGGGCGGTCGTCTGCAATGCGCTTGCCGCTGGCACGCAAATCATCCTTCTGCGCAAAGGCGGGATCTACGAAGCCGCCGGTGAGTTCGAGGTGGAACATGCCGAGTTTCTGCTGTTCCCCACGTACCTCCACCAGGACCGGGAGATGGTGAAGCCGAACCTGCGCGATGCGGTTGACAAACGCGTTACCGAGCCCGGCGAGATCATCATCTCCGCAGCTGGCGTCGTGACCGACATCATTCAGCTCCAATCACGCCAGCAGATGGACAGGCTCGAAAATCAACACATCTGGACGCCGCCGCTGATCGACATGCGCTTCAACTACCGGCCCGAAAATCCGCTGTACCTCCTGCTGATCCGGGCATACCGGCTTGAAGTTCCGCAGCTCATCGTAAATACCCCCGCCTACGCCGGGTGCAAGAGTTGGGTGCCGCTGGAGCCGCCGGTGGATATTCTGCGGACAGCGCCAGCACTGGACGAGCAGGAGTTTCAGAAGGCACGGGATCAAATCATCCGCCTGATCAATTAGAGACTTCGAAGGTAGTGGGCGCCTTGCATGACGCGGTCACCCCTACAGGGGTGAGCTACATCTCGGCGAAGTTCTGGAGCATCTTCAGGCCAACGCGCTGGCTTTTTTCGGGGTGGAATTGCGTGGCCATAATGTTGTCGCGCCAGATGCTGCTGACGAAGGAATCGCCGTAGCTGGTGGTGGTGGCGATCACGTTGGGGTCGGCGGGGACGACGTGGTAGCTATGGACGAAGTAGACGCCGGCGTTATCGGGCAGGTCCTTGAGCAGCGGGGATTTCTTCTGAACGTCGAGTTGATTCCAGCCCATGTGCGGCACTTTGAGCTTCAGGCGCTCGTCAACGTCGAAGCGGACGCACTTGCCTTTGAGGACGCCGAGGCCGCGGTGCTCGCCGTCCTCGTAGCCGACGTCGAACAGCATCTGCAGCCCGAGGCAGATGCCCAGGAAGGGCTTGCCGTTGTTGATGTGCTGGATGATCGGATCGGCAAGGCCGCTGTCGCGGAGGGTGGCGACCGCGTCGGCGAAAGCGCCGACGCCGGGGAGGACAACCTTATCCGCTTTGGCGACATCTTCGGCTTTGGAAATGATGTCGGCGCGATGGCCGACCTGCTCAAATGCTTTTTGTACCGAGCGAAGGTTGGCCATGCCGTAGTCGACGATTGCAATGGACATCTTTGGAGTTCCTCAATCTGTCTCGTTGGCCAGCGAAAGCGCGCGCTGGCGGAGTTCTGTGGACACGAAGAAGTTCAGGTCGAGAATGAGCTTATCGAGGATCGGCTTGACCGACTGGATTAGATTGCGCTTCTTCGCTCTCAACAAAATGCCGATCGTCCCGATCGGTTGGATCCCAGCCAGTTCAGCGGCTGAGCGACCTGCCTGATCATCCATAAGGAGAGCGTTTGCGCCCAGTTCAATCGCAAGCGCAAGCGCTTCAGTTTCTCCTGGATGGAGGACTCCGTAGCGTGGTTGCACGTGAGCAAGCGTGTGCGGGGCCTGGAGGATGAGCCCAGGCAGAGTCTGGAAATCAATGGGCGCAAACGCGCCGCTCGGATTCGCCAGTTCGTTAACGACCGCGGGTGGAACGAGAACTTTGCCAAACAACGCCGGCAGGATGTCAATGTGGCTGATGTGAACCAAGCAACGGATCGGCGAGGTGTCACTGACGACGACGACGATCACGTCAGATCCCCAATAGATCCAACGCTCTCAGATCATTTTCCAGATCCTCAAGGGTGGGCCGATACGCCGGAATCTTCCGCTGGAAGAGTTCTCTTTCCATCTCCGGGCGTTCTAACTGGGCGAGCTTTCCGGCCATGGGAAGCGAGATCTTGCCTGCATCGAAGAGGCGGCACGCGAACTCGATGAGGGCTTCCCGCTCAGAAAGACCGACTTGTTTAAGGACGTCGTCAGGGATGGTCAGAGGCATGATCGCTCCGGCCAAATTATAGCATGGTGAGATGCGAGCGCGCAGAAAGAATCTCGACCCGGGTTGAGCCGGATCGAGATCGTTGTTGGCTTGTTCGGTTGCTGGAATCAGCGGGTGGCGACGACGATTTCGACGCGCCGGTTGACGCTCTTTTCCTTGGCCTTGGGCTTGTCGGCGCCGTAGCCGTGGGTGGAGATGATGGTGGGGCTGACACCCTTCTTGACGAGGTATGTGCGAACGGCGGCGGCGCGGGCCTCGCTCAGGTCCTGGTTGCTCTTCCACTTGCTGAACTTAATGGGATCAGCGTCGGTGTGGCCGTTGATGCGGATCTGCTTGCCGGCGTAATCCTTCTTCAGCGAGTTGGCGACCTTGTCGAGGGTGCTCTTGGCTTCCTCGCGGATGCTGGCGTCGCCGGGGGCGAAGAGGACGTCGCCAGGGACGTTGACGGTCATCTTGCCGCTGGCTTTGTCGTAGCTGGTTTCGATACCAGCGAGCTTGGGATCGGGTGCCGCGCCCGGAGCGGGCTGGCGGAGCTGGTTCTGAAGCTCGTTGATCTTGGCATCGCGCTCGGCGATCTGCTGCTGAAGCGCGGCGAGTTGCGCGGTGTCAGTCGGGACGGCCTTTGGCTGCGCCGAAGCTTCCTGTAGCTTGGCCTGAAGCTCGCGGTTTTGCCGCCAGAGCGCCTGATTTTCATCGTGCATTTTGTTCTGGCACCCCACCGCCAGAAAGACAAGACCCAGCACCATTCCGAATTGCGCGAGACGCATAACGACTCCTTTCGTTTGCCGAAGTGGTCCATCCATTGGACGCGCAGGAAAGGGTAGTTGGTTTTGCGCGAAGATCAAGAGGAGGCGAATGCGTGATGGTGGACTTTTTTGTTGAGGTAACGCGCTCAGCGACGAACCCAGGGCTAAAGCGCCCAGGCTTGGCCCGGGGTTGTGGGAGGTGGTTTGACACTCCCTCCCCATCCCATTACCCTCGCCCCGCAGTTTGAAGTTGACCTGCTGTCCCGTTGTGAGGGCCGACTTTGGCTGCGACTGTCATCATTCCCGCGCGTTACGCTTCCACTCGATTTCCGGCGAAGATCATCGCTTCGGCGACCGGCCGCCCGCTCGTGCAGCACGTGGTTGACCAGGTGCGCCAGTGCACGCGCGTGCGCGAGATCATCGTGGCGGCGGATGATCAACGCATTGCAAAAGCGCTGGAGCCGTTCGAAACGAAAGTGGTGATGACCTCCCCTGCTCACCAGAGCGGCACGGATCGGATGGCGGAGGTGGCGGAGAAGCTTGAAGACGACATCGTCGTGAATGTGCAGGGAGATGAGCCGGAGATTGAGCCGGCGATTATCGATGGCTTGATCCAGCGGCTCGAGGAGCGCGACGATGACATGGCGACGGCGGCGACGCCGTTCCCGCCCGGCGCGGATGTGGCGAATCCAAACCTGGTGAAGGTGGTAATGGGCCACAATGGGAATGCGCTGTACTTTTCCCGCTCAGCGATTCCCTTTTGGCGGGATCAAGAAACAGCTAAGGAATCAGAGGGACCTCCCCCCTACTATCTCCATTTAGGAATTTACGCCTACCAGCGGCGGTTCCTGCTTGACTTTGCAAGCTGGAAGCCGTCTCCGTACGAGCGGGCGGAGAAGCTGGAGCAACTGCGGGCGTTGGAACGCGGCAGGAGCATTTTCGTGCTCAAGGTCGAGCGCGCATCCCACGGCATCGATACAGCGGAGCAGTATCAGGCGTTTGTGAAACGGTGGAAGGCGAAGACATGAGCAGCGAAGAGTTACTGGCGAGTCTGGCGAGTTCGACAGACGAAACCGAGTTCTACACCCCCATGCCCGCCGGCTACCGCCCCGGGCATCCGCGGTATGTCGTCGTCGTGGGCACCGTCATGTCGGGGCTGGGGAAGGGGATATTCTCCTCGTCGCTTGCGAAGCTGCTTCAGGACAAGGGACTGAAGGTGGCGCCGATCAAGATGGAGGGGTACCTGAATATCGATTCCGGGACGCTGAATCCTTATCGACACGGCGAAGTGTTCGTGCTGGATGATGGTGTCGAGACGGATATGGATCTGGGAACGTACGAGCGCATCCTGGACCAGGACTTGTCGGCGGCGAATTTTACGACCAATGGCCAGATCATGTCCGCGGTGCTGAAG
Organism: Tepidisphaeraceae bacterium; assembly: GCA_036387255.1. Classification (GTDB taxonomy): domain Bacteria; phylum Planctomycetota; class Phycisphaerae; order Tepidisphaerales; family Tepidisphaeraceae; genus DASVUC01. The sequence goes on from DASVUC010000188.1 coordinate 15,962, forward strand.
AAGGAGCGCGAGGGATCCTACCTCGGGAGGGATGTGCAGTTCATCCCGCACGTGACGGGTGAGATCAAGCTGAAGCTGCGGGAGCTGGCCGCCAAAAGTGAAGCGGATGTAGTCTTCGTGGAAGTCGGCGGCACCGTCGGCGATTACGAAAACAATGCCTACCTCGAAGCATGCCGACAACTTGCTTATGAGGAGGGCGAAGGTGCTGTGATCTTCGTCGCGCTCACGTACGTGCTGGAACCGGGCTCGCTGGGGGAGCAGAAATCCAAGGCGGCGCAGCTCGGGATCAAGCGGCTGATGGAGATGGGGATCATGCCCAACATGATCGCCTGCCGGGCGGCGCATCCGGTGAAGGAATCGGTGCGCGAGAAGATCAGCATGTACACCAACGTGCCGATGAAGCGGGTGTTTTCGATGCACGATGTCGAGAGCATCTACCTGATTCCCGAATCAATGCGCGAGGCGGGGATCGATCGGGAAGTGCTGACGCTGCTCAACCTCCACGATCGCGTCAACCAGCGCAGCGAAGACAAGGCCCGCAGCAAATGGCTGTGGTTTGTCAACCGCATCGGCAAAGCGAAGAAGGAAGTGAACGTCGCCATCACCGGAAAGTACACCACGCTGCGAGATGCGTATGCAAGCGTCATCAAGGCGCTTGAACACTCGGGCGTACACGCGGGCGTAAACGTCAACATCAAGTGGATTGACACCACCAGCGTCGACCCGGATACCGTCACGCGGCACCTGCGCGATGTGCATGGGATTATCGTGCCGGGCGGCTTCGGCATTCGCGGCACCGAGGGGAAGATCGAGTGCATCCGCTATGCGCGGGAGAACAAGATCCCGTACCTCGGACTGTGCCTCGGTTTTCAGATGGCGGTGATCGAGTTCGCGCGGAATGTCGCGGGGATCGCGGACGCCGACAGCACTGAATTTGATCCGCGGAGCAAGTCGCCGGTGATCGACATCCTGCCGGAACAGAAGAAGATCGAGGGTCTTGGCGGCAACATGCGGCTGGGGGGGAAGGACGTCGAGATCAAGCCGGACACGCTGGCTTTCAAGCTGTTCGACAACCAGACGCGAATTCGGCTGCGGTTTCGTCATCGATATGAGGTGGACCCGAAGTTCATCCCCCAGCTTGAGGAGGCGGGGATGATCTTCTCGGGCAAGCACCCGCAACAGCCGATCATGCAGATTCTGGAATTGGGGCAGGAGACCCGCGGGGTGGGGCATCCCTATTTCATTGGCACGCAGGCGCACCCGGAGCTGACGAGCCGGCCCTTGCGGCCGAGCCCATTGTTTCTGGGGCTGGTGCAGGCGGCGATGCAGTATGCGGATGAGCACAAGGCGGCGGTGCAGCCGGCGTAGGTGAATGAGAGTCGTTCGCTGCGAATAAGTGCGCGCAGTAGAATGAACTCGTGATCTATCTTGACCTGCCCGTGGGCGACAACTTCGGCTGGGGTGTTTGCGGGAAATACGTTGCGCGGGAGATGGCGAATCTCACGCCGGTCTGTTTGATCACGGAAAACCTCACGCCGCAGGTGGTGACTGACGAGTTTGAGTTCGCGCGGCTGCGTCAGCTTTTGCCGGTCGACCAGGCGACGGTGGATGAGCTGTTGCGCAACCCACTGCTCCAGGCGATCGGGGGGAGTGACCTTCGGCCGATTCATCCACAAATGCGCGGCACGCGCACGGTGGGGTACACCTTCTTTGAAGACAGCATCATCAGCTCCGAAGCCCTGGCTGCCGGCCGGCAGTTCTACGAGGTGGTCGCGACCGGATCATCGTGGTGCACCAAGGTGCTGCAAGAGCACAAGCTGCCGAACGTGGCGACGGTGATCCAGGGGATCGATCCCAACATTTTTTTCCCGCACGAGCCGGCGCGGAAGATTTTCGGCGACCGATTCGTCGTCTTCTCAGGCGGGAAGTTCGAACATCGCAAGGGACAGGACATCGTTCTCCGCGCATTCAAGGTGCTTCAGGACCGGCACGCGGACGTGCTGCTGGTGACGGCGTGGTTCAACCAGTGGGGATTTTCCTGGCAGACGATGCGGAATTCGCCGCACATCCGCTTCGCGCCGCGCTCGAACAACTACTTTGAGGCGCTGGCGCAGATCTATGCCGACAACGGCATCGACATCAACCGAACAATCAACCTTGCGCCGCGATCGAACCAGACCTTCGCGAACATTTATCGCAACACTGACGTTGGCATGTTCCCCAATCGCTGCGAAGGCGGGACCAACCTGGTGCTGATGGAGTACATGGCGTGCGGCCGGCCGGTGATCGCGACGGATTCGACGGGGCATTCGGACGTGGTTTCGAAAGAGAACGCGCTGGTGATCTTGTCTCCGACGACAACGCCGATTCGCGATCAGCAGGGCGCGCACGTGGCGGATTGGCCGGAGCCGAATCTCGAGCAGGCGATCGAATTGCTGGAGCAGGCGTATCAGAATCGCGATGCGCTTAAGCCGCTGGCGCAGCGCGCGGCGGAGATGATGAGCGGGCTGACGTGGCGCAAGACGGCGGAAGGGTTCCTGAAGCTGCTGACGCCGTAGCACCCTTGCAAAGGTCACGAGACGTGCTGAGAATCCCGTCGTGATCTACGTGAACGTTCCGATTGGCGGGGACTATGGCTGGGGGATGGTGGGAAAATACTTTACCCGCGAGCTCGCCGCTTTGGCTCCGATTCGGCTGGTGACGCCGGATTTCACGGCTAAAGATGTTGGGGAGGAATTCGAGCATTACCGGCTGAATCAGCTTCGCGCGACGGCGGAAGAACTGGTGGATTTGCCGAAAAGCCCGCTGCTTCAAGGGATTGTGGGGTCGAGCCTCCTGCCGACGGAGCCGCAGTACGCGTCAACGAAGACGATCGGGTACACGGCGCTGGAGGAGAATCACCTGCGCCCTCAAGCGATCGAGACGGCGAAACAGCGGTATCAGACGGTCGTTACTCCATCAGCATGGTGCACGCAGATTCTTCGTGATCACGGGCTGGAGAACGTGACGACGATTCTCCAGGGCGTCGATCCTTCGCTGTTCTTTCCGCACGAGGTGGAGAACCGCATCCTCCCGGACAAGTTTGTGGTTTTCTCCGGCGGCAAGTTTGAATTTCGCAAAGGGCAGGACGTTGTCATCCGAGCCTTTAAGGTGCTGGCGGATCGGCATCCGGACGTGATGCTGCTGACGGCGTGGTACAACCACTGGCCGAGCAGTTGGCAGTCCATGAAGATCTCGCCGCTCATCCACTTCGCGCCGAGCACCACGCGCTACTTTGACGCGCTGAACGAGACGCTGGCAGCAAACGGGATCGATCCCGCGCGGGCGATTCACCTGGCCCCGAGACCCAA
>DASVUC010000189.1:0-38000 GCA_036387255.1 Tepidisphaeraceae bacterium
TATAATCACTTCGATGCACCACCTTCCACGCATGCTCACCTGCATGTGTATGGGTCGCGGGTATTAGAATCCGCGACCGCCGCACCTCCCTCATCTTCGACTCGACCCATGCCAGCGTAAATCTCTTCCGGTGCAATATGGATCGCAAACAGCTGAACGAAAGTCTGCCGAAGGTTGTCGAATCGATTGTCGAAAGCGTGGTGAATCAGCCTCGGCTCCAGCACCTGAACCGGGTCTACCTGCCGAGCCGGGATGCCATTGTCGAATGCATCAAGAAGCTTCGGGAACTGGTTTTTCCGGGCTACTTCGGAAAGCAGGGGCTAACGCGCGAGAACCTTCCGTTTCGCATTGGCGAGCTGGTCATTGAACTCTCTGATGTTCTTTACGAGCAAGTGCGGCACTGCCTGCGCTATCGGGATGAACTTCCCGGAACCAATGGCGACACCGAGCGCTGTGATCACTGCGACAAAGAAGCCGCTGCAATTGTCTCGACATTTTTCGATCGCATTCCCGCTGTGCGCGAGCTTCTCGCCGACGACGTTCAAGCTGCGTTCGACGGCGATCCCGCGGCCCGCAGTACAGATGAAACGGTGTTTTCCTACCCGGGCCTCTTCGCGATCAGCGTGCAGCGCCTGGCAAATGAGTTCCACAAGCTCCAGGTTCCGCTGCTGCCGCGAATCATGACGGAGTACGCGCACAGCCTGACCGGGATCGACATCCACCCGGGCGCGACGTTGGGCCGGCGTCTTTTTATCGACCATGGCACCGGGGTCGTGATCGGCGAGACCACGGAGATTGGCAACAACGTGAAGATCTACCAGGGCGTCACCCTCGGCGCCCTTGCCCCGGGATTCGGGCAACTCCTGCGCGGTCAGAAGCGGCATCCAACCATTGAGGATGACGTTACGATCTACGCCGGCGCCACGATCCTGGGCGGCGACACCCGCATCGGCCGGGGGGCAACGATCGGCGGCAATGTCTTCATCACCAGCAGCGTACCGCCCCTGACGCAGGTCAGCGCCGAGCCACCCAAGCTCAAGTACCGCGACCGCCGCCCCCGGTCGATGCGAGAGCAACAATTTGTGGTGGATTTTCAGATCTAGCGGTAGAAACGGAATAACCGCTCCCCCATATCCGCTGTCATTGATCTAACGACTTACTGGAGTTATGAATTTTCTTGAATTTCGTTTGGGCCGCGGTCATAGTGATTAAGTCTGTTAACCACCGAATGTTACCAATCTTCGAGGGCAGAAAATGGCCACCAGGACGAAGAAGGAATTGATTGACCGAATCGCTGAGCGCACGGGCGCGAAGCGGGTTCAGGTGAAGCGCGTGGTGCAGCAGTTCCTCGATGAGGTGGTTCGAGAGCTGGGCACCGGAAACCGCCTCGAGTTCCGCGACTTCGGCGTGTTTGAAACAAAGGTTCGCAAAGCGCGAAAAGCGCAGAACCCCAAGACGCTGGAGCCGGTTGAAGTTCCCGAAAAGCGCACGGTGAAGTTCAAGGTAGGCCGATTGATGAAGCAGCGGCTGGCGGAGATGACCGGCGCAGCGATCGACGACGAAGCCAAGGACGTGGCCGAAATGTCCGACCTCCATGACGAGGAGGAGCACGAGGAAGAAGAAGAAAACGCCAGCGAGCAAGCGGGCGCGTAACACGATCTTGACGGAAGAGAAAGAACAACGAGCACGGGCCACCGTGCTCGCTTCATAGGCGGGGGAGCAATCTGTGGAATCGGAACTTCAGCGAATCGCCGCACGCGCTCTGGAAGAGCGAACCAGCGCGCATCTCCTGCGCCGCCGCCGGACGGTCGAGCGAGCCGACTCCGCGCATGTCGTGATCGACGGCAGGCGCTTCGTCAACTTCTCTTCCAACGACTACCTGGGCATCAGCCATCACCCCAAATTGACCGACGCCATTGCAGCGTCCGTGCGCGAGACCGGATCGGGCAGCGGCGCTTCCGGCTTGATGACCGGCTACTCCACCGCGCACGCTCGCGCCGAAGGCCTCATCGCGGCATGGAAGGGGACCGAAGGCGTGGTGCTCTTGCCGAGCGGCTACCAGGCGAATGTCGCGGCGATCCAGGCAATTGCCGGGGCGGCCGTCGCGGCCGGGCGGGCGGTGCGCTTCCTGATGGACAAGCTGGTCCACGCGTCGCTCATTGATGCCGTCCGCGGCTGCGATCAGGCGTATCGCGTCTTTGGTCACAACGATCTCGCGAAGCTGTCGCGCCTGCTCAACGAGCACGAAAGCGCGGAGCAGCTTCAGGTGATCGTCACCGAATCGATCTTCAGCATGGACGGCGACGCCGCAAAACTCGCCGAAATCGTGGCGCTTAAGCAGCAGCACAACGCCATCCTGATCCTCGATGAAGCGCACGGCAGCGGTGTCTACGGCCCGCACGGAAATGGCTACGCGGCAGAGGTGGGACTAACGGATCAAGTGGACGTCTTTGTCGTCACGCTCTCCAAGGCGCTTGGCTGCGTGGGGGGTGCGGTCTGCGGGTCGAAGTCTCTCTGCCAGCTCGTGGAAAATTTCTCCCGCGCGTACATCTACTCCACAGCCATCCCTACCTTCCTCGCCGCCGCCGCGGAAGCATCGATTCAGATCATGCGGGAAGAGCCGCAGCGCCAGCAGCGCGTCCGGCAACTGGCCAAGCAGGTCCGCAGCACACTCGCCTTGGAAGACTTCGTCCTTCCGCCCGGCGATTCCCCCATCATTCCCATCATGATCGGCACGGAAGAAGACGCCCTGGCGCTATCGCAACATCTTCACGACCAGGGGCTGCTCGTCTCGGCTGTGCGTCCGCCGACGGTTCCCAAGGGTTCCAGCCGCCTGCGCGTCACGCTCTCCGCAAGCCATTCGGATGAGCAGGTCCAGCAGCTTTTGAGCCTGATCATCAGCGCAAAAAAGAAGCCGATGTGACCCAAGCCACATCGGCTGATGCTTTCGTATAACACGGACATCCTGCCCGTGTCGCTCATTCAAACCTGATGGGCAAAGTGCCCATGCTACGGCTCATTAAGCCGGCAACTGTCCGGGCCCGAGGTAGGGCGGGATCTGGCGGGCTTCCATCGGCTGAGCAGCCGTCTGCTCGATCCGGCGAAGGGTGCGAGCCATCAGATCCGCGGGGGGTTCGATGGCGGGCATGTTCGCGAGCACGTTGAGGATCTTCTCAACCGACTGGACGCGGGGCTGAGCCGTAGCCATCGCCACCACGCCATCGCCTTGAGCGGCAGTTGCGCGATCCATCACCAAGTCAACCGCCTGACGATCCTCTGCATTCAATTTGCGGGTCATAAATTCCTCTGAGATGACGCTGCTGGAAAAGGCGAGGGCAAGATTACCGCATCATTGCGACCGCTTCCAGAGTTGCTGCGTCTTAAAACCTATCGTCCGATGTGCCTAGCAACGACACTACTCAGGAGTCCCTACGACGCCATCTTCCCGTGGTTCGCCGCCCTCCAGCGATCGGCAAAATATGCAACCGCGGCATGGAGTCGCGATTTTACGGTTCCCAGTGGAATATCGAGGATGTCCCCGATCTGCTTGTAGGGAAACTGGTGGAAATAGGAGAGCAAAAGAATTTCGCGAAGGTGCTCGGGCATCGCCATAACTGTCTTCTGCACCTGCTGTTGCAGCTCTTCGCGTTCGAGCGGCTCCCCCGGCAGCGAAGAGGCTGCCTCCATCAAATCGATAAATTCGCCAGATTCGTCATCACCAGAAATAGAGGCTTGGAGCGGATTCGTTGGGCGGCGAGCTTGCGAGCGGATGAGGTCGCGCGCCTTATTGGCGGCAATGGTGAACAGCCAAGGGCGGAAACGCCGGGTGGGATCAAACTGGGCTGCGGACTGGTGAACTTGGAGGAAGGCCTCCTGGAAAACGTCTTCCGCCGCAGCGCGGTCGCCAAGGAAGCGAACCAGGAAGTGATATAACTCCCGCTGATAGCGGCCCATAAGCTTCGTGAAGCTGGAGCGATCGCCTTCGCGGTACTCCATGAGAAGCTGTTCGTCAGTGGGCTCCCCCGCGTTTCGCTGGGGGAGCCTGGAGCCGCCATCGGCATCAGGATCGATCTTTTCAGCCCCCCGATCTGGTGGCGCACTATGACCATCCCCCGGATGCTGCTCACGATCGCGGTTGTGCGCGGAGATACTCATTGGCACGGCAGTAACAGACCAGCTATCGTGGCTGGGGTCAACGGAAAAACCGCCAGCGCCGGATGATGTTTTGTCGGTCCTCATCACCCCATAGTCGTACAAATACTATGCCTCTGCCCGTTCTCAATCTTGAAAAAGCGCGCTTCCTCGGTTTTTCTGCCGGGCAGTGGGAGACCTTGGCCAAGACCTGGGGCTGGCCGGCGTTCCGCGCGGGGCAGGTGCGGGACTGGGTGTATCAGAAGCTGGTGGACCGCCCGGAGGGGATGACGAATCTTTCCAAAGCAGACCGGGCGGCGCTGGAGCAGCGGGTCACTTTCGCAGATGGGGAGATCACCAAGCACCAGCACAGCAGCGACGGCACGCGCAAGCTGCTGATCACCTGGCCGGGCGCGAACGCCGAGACCGTGATGATCCCAGACGGTGATCGTCGGACCGCTTGCGTGAGCTCTCAAGTGGGTTGTCCGGTGGGATGTACGTTCTGCGCCAGCGGCGTGAATGGGGTAAAGGGAAACCTGGATGCGTCGCAGATCGTGGAGCAGATTTACCGCCTGAATCAGATTCTTTCGCCGCAGCAGGAGCACATTACCAACGTGGTCTTTATGGGCATGGGTGAGCCGCTGGCGAACTATGCGAATGTGATGCAGGCGATTCGGGTGCTGCATGATCCGAAGTGCCTGAACATGAGCGCGCGGCGGATCACGATCTCAACGGTAGGCGTTCCTCCCAAGATGCGTGATCTGGCGCGCGAGGATTTGCCGATCAACCTGGCGATTTCGCTGCACGCGCCGAACGAGCCGTTGCGGAAGAAGCTCATCCCCTGGGCGGAGCATTTTGCGCTGGACGAGATCCTGGACGCCGCCCGCTACTACTTCGACAAGACGGGTCGCGAGATCACGCTGGAGTATATCCTGCTGGCGGGAGTCAACGATCGGCCGGAGCACGCGCGCGAGCTGGTGAAGGTTTGCAGGACGATGCGCGCCAACGTCAACCTGATCCGCTACAACGAAGTACAGGGGTTGCCGTACGGCCGTCCCAGGAGCGAGGACGTGGTGACGTTCCAGAGCATCCTTCGCAACAGTGGTGTGAACGCGCACGTCCGCAAATCGCGCGGGCGCGACATTGACGCGGCATGCGGGCAGCTCAGGCGCAAGGAGCAGGAAAAGGCGCTGGTCTAGGTCGCGTTTAGGTCGCGTTCAGCTTGCAACCTCAAGCGAGACGGATCGTTTCTTCCGTGATGGAATCGTGACCGAGATGGGGATTTCTCGCGACAGGTTCTGATGCAGGCTTCGGATGGGGATGGAGCTGGTGGGCGGGGTGTTGAGTCGTTCGATCTTCGCGAAGCGCAGGCGCAGCGCCCAGCCGAGGGTTCGCCGGATGGTCTGCACCACGCCAAACATGCCGACGATTTGCATCCAGGCGGGCTTCATGCCAACGCGTGTCTTGCGATTCCAGAAGGCGACCATCAGCCAGATGGGGTTGTAAAAGTAGAGATAGCCCGTGAGCAGGTTGAGCTGCTTTTTCCAAGGGCGCTCGTGCTTGGAAGCGATGACGTAGTTGCCGTCCAGCATGTAAGGGCGGACTTCACGACCTCCCGCGTTCTTCAGCACCAATCCATCGGTAAACGTGCCTTCGTATAGCTTGGTACCGGGGGAAGGGGTCATCATCAGCACTTGTAGCGAGACGGCGCCGGCCTTGCGCAGCAGGCGAATCTGGTTGATCAGTCCGTAGTTAGTGCCTGGAGAGTAGAGGGGCTGCGTGTCGTGGTGCATCATCATCGGCATGGGGCAGATGCCGTTGTCGCGCATGAGGCGGAAGGCTTCGGAAGTTTTGTCGACGCTCTGACCCTTGTTGACAAGGGTCGCGGTCATGTCCTCGACGCCCAGCCAGAGGGCGCGACAGCCGGCTTTGCGCACGAGCGGCAAGTGCTCCTTCATCTGAAGCGTGTCGTGTACGGTCACTTCCGTGTACCAGCGCGCGGTCCTGCGCAGCGGCTTGCCCTCGAATTCGATGCTGGCCAGGGTCTCGACGATCTCGAGCGTGCGCGCTTTGCTGTTGAAGAAGTTGTCATCGACGCCGAAGAAGTAGCGGAGGCCGTACTCTTTGTTCAGGCGATGCATTTCTTCCGCGATGCGCTCCCCGCTTTTGAGGCGATGCTGTCGCTGGTTGTAAGCGGGGATCGGGCAATACGGACAGGCGAACTTGCACCCGAAGGTCATGACCAGGGAGCTGATCGGCGAATGACGCCGGACCTTGTTCGGAGCAAGCGCCTTGGACGCGAGCGTGCTGGACCGACTGGGCGGCTCGAGCAACCGGTAGCCCAGGGCGGGATGGGGGAGTTCATCCAGATCAGAGAGGAGACGCTGGATGCCAGTGTCGACGAGTTCCTCGGCGACGCCATCTTGATCCCCAACCGGATAAATCAGCCCGGGAATCTCGTCCAACGCGCCGGCACGTTTGGCGCGGAAGAACGCCGATCGCATGGACTCGCCGGCGGCGCGGAAGGTGAGAACCGCTTCGAGGAAGCTCAGCAGGACGAACTCTTCACCCGTCACCGCGATGTCGGCGCCGCCGGGGCATTGGGGGTCAGGGGTGAAGAGGAGGTGGGGTTCGTACATCGCATGCGAGCCGCCGGCGATGATGAGCGGGCGCTGGGCCGGGTCGATCCGACGCGCGTCGTTGATCAGCTCCAGGGCACAGTCTGAATGCATGCCCATGGTGGAGACCATGAACAGGTCGGGGATGCGGCCGTCGAGCTGCATCTTGGAGGGGCGGAAGCGCTTGTTCCATTGCTGAAGGACGATCCGGGTTTTGCTGAAGCCGGCGTCCACCAGCGCGGAGCCAACGGCACGCACGCCGGCGGGGGCCATGCGGGTGTCCGCGTAAATGAAGGGGAGCATGCGCGTGCGGTGATCGAAGGCGCAGGCAATCACGGTGGCGAGGTCGTGCGAGGAAGCGAGCTCGCGCAGCCGGGAGCGAAGGGCAAGAAGTTCGCCGGGGCGAAGAAGTTCGTCTCCACGGGTGCGTCGAGGAAGCTCCATGCAATGATCTCCAGAGGGCTGTTGAAGGGCGCGGTTGTGCAGGTCGGCGATGTTTCGACCAAACTGCGAGATGCGGAGGCGCAGACATGGTCGGGGCAAGATGCCGTAGAGTCAACCTCAAAAGCTGCTTCTCGCTCGCTTTACGACGCGCAGGAAACGACCTAACATAGCAGCGAACATGAGTGAAAACGCCCATCCCGACGCCCTCGGGCAGCTTGTCGCTGCGCGCGAGCTTCAAGAACTGGCCAAGGCACTGGCTGAAAAGCAGGTCGCCACCGCTTCCGGTCTGTGGGGATCGAGCGTGGCGGCGGTGGTTGCGTCGGTGCGCAAGCAACTGGCGCGGCCAATGGTGCTGATCTGCGGGCATCTCGATGAAGGGGATGATCTGGCGGACGACATCGAGCTGTTCCTGGGTCAGCGCCCGGATGTGGTCCCGGCGCTGGAACTGGGCGGGGCGATGGGGAGGGTGAGCGAAGAGCAGGTAGCCAATCGGCTGCGGCTCATCACGCGATTAGCAAGTGTGGGACCGGGGCAGGCGTCGCCCCTGCTGGTGGCGCCAATTCAGGCGCTGATGCAGTCGGTGCCGGCGAAGTCGGAGCTGAAGAACCTGGTCCGGACACTGAAGGTTGGGGATGAGCTTGAAAGCGAGAAGCTGATCGTCTGGCTGGCGGATCATGGCTATAACCGGCTGGATCAGGTGGAGGTGCCGGGTGATTTCGCCGTGCGCGGAGGCATCGTTGACATCTACCTCGCCGGCGAGTTCGATCAATCCGATGACCAGGTGGGGCTGCCGGTTCGCATTGATTTCTTTGGCGACCAGATTGAATCCATTCGCACGTTCAATCTCGAGACGCTGGGGTCGGGGAAGACGCTCGACAGCATTCGCGTGATGGACCTGAAGGGGCAGATGGACAGCGTGAATTCAACGCACCTGTTCAGCTATCTGCCCGAGGAGACGATCGTCGTGCTCTGGGAGCCCCTGGAAATTCAGGAGCAGGCCAAGAGCTATTTCGATCGGCTGCCGGAGGTGAAGGGGATCTATCCGCTGGCGGCGCTCTTGAAGAACGTGCAGCCTTTTGCGCGGCTGGAGCTGTCGCAGTTTGGCCAGGGAACTGGCGCGACAACGAGCCTGATCGCCGGCGAGGTGGCGGCGCAGTTCGAACTGCCGGTGCGGTCGCTTCAGAAGTTCGAGACGGAAGCGAAGAAGGCAATTGGGGAGCTCGCGGAGCTGGCCAAGACGGAGGACGTCACCGTCTTCTGCGAGAACGAAGGCGAGTCGAACCGCTTCGCGGAGCTGATCGATCAGGATGCGCCGGGGCTGCGGGAGCAGCTCACGATCGCCGTCGGTTACCTCCATCGCGGCTTCGTCTGGGACACCAAAGCCCGCGGCTCTGCCGTGGGTTCTCCTACCGACCGTCCCCTCGCCCTCGTCGGGCATCACGAGCTCTTCCATCGCTACGAGATGCGCCGCCGCGTCAAGCGGGTGATCGCTTCGCGCCCGGTCGACTCCTTCGTCGATCTCAAGGAAGGCGATTACGTCGTTCACGTCGCGCATGGCATCGCGAAGTTCCTCGGCATGCGAACGATCGCCAAGGACGGGAAGAACGAGGAGTACCTCTCGCTGCGCTTTGCCGACAACGCAACCCTGCATGTCCCCGCCGCCCGCATCAACCTTGTCCAGAAATACATCGGCGGCTTCCACGGGCATCCGCAGCTTTCCAAGCTGGGCTCGGGGGTGTGGGAGAAGCAGAAGGCGAAAGTATCCGAAGCCGTCATGGACATGGCGGCCGAGCTCATCGAGATCCAGGCCGCGCGCCAGAGTGAGGTGGGAACGCCTTATCCTCCGGATACCGAATGGCAGCGCGAGTTTGAAGCGGAGTTCCCGTACGAGCCGACGGAAGACCAGGTGACCAGCGCCGAGGAAATCAAGCAGGACATGCAGCGGGCGCGCCCGATGGATCGGCTGCTGTGCGGCGACGTGGGATATGGAAAGACCGAGCTCGCCATGCGCGCCGCCTTCAAGGCGGCGGAGTATGGGAAGCAGGTCGCCGTGCTCGTCCCCACGACCGTTCTGGCGGAACAGCACTACCGCTCGTTCCGCGAACGCATGGCGGATTATCCCTTCATCGTGGAATCCATCAGCCGCTTTAAAACCCCACGCGAGCAGAAGGACATCATCAAGCGCACCAAGGCCGGTGAAGTTGACGTACTCATCGGCACCCACCGGCTGATCAGCAAGGACATCAACTTTTCCGATCTCGGCCTCGTCGTCATCGATGAAGAGCAGCGCTTCGGCGTGACGCACAAAGAGCGCCTCAAGCAGATGCGCAAGACGGTGGATGTGCTGACGATGTCGGCCACGCCCATCCCGCGCACGCTGCACATGTCCATGCTGGGGCTGCGGGATATCTCATCGCTCACCACCGCGCCGCAGGACCGGCGCAGCGTCGTCACCGAGGTGATGCCCTTCGACAAGGCCCGGGTGAAGATGGCCATCCTCCGCGAGCTCAATCGCGACGGGCAGGTCTACTTCGTGCACAACCGCGTGCACAACATCACCGAGATCGCCGACGAGATTCAGCAGATGGTTCCCGACGCCCGCATCATCATCGGCCACGGCCAGATGGAGGGCGGCGAGATGGAAGAGGCGATGCTCAAATTCATCCGGCACGAGGCGGATGTGCTGGTGTGCACGACGATCATCGAATCCGGCCTGGATATCCCCAACGCCAATACGATCATCATCAACCAGGCCGACCGCTTCGGCCTCTCCGAGCTCCACCAGCTCCGCGGCCGAGTTGGGCGTTGGAAGCACCGCGCGTATTGCTACCTGCTGCTGCCTGCCGATCGTCCGGTGACGCCCGTCGCCGCAAAGCGCCTCAAGGCCGTCGAGGAATACTCCCACCTCGGCGCCGGTTTCAAGATCGCCATGCGCGACCTGGAAATCCGCGGCGCGGGCAACATCCTCGGGCCGGAGCAATCCGGGCACATCGCCACGGTGGGATACGAGATGTATTGCCAGCTTCTCGAAGAATGCGTGCGCCAGCTCAAGAACCAGCCCAAGCCGACCTCCCCCGAAGCCCACGTCGACATCGGCGTCAGCGCGTTCATCCCCAAGACCTACATCGAGGGCGACCGGCAGCGCATGGACGTCTACCGCCGCCTCACGCGCTGCAACAGCATCGAGATGCTCCACATGCTCGAGCAGGATCTGAAAGACGCCTTCGGCGAACCGCCGAAACAGGTCGTCATCCTCCTCGCGCTCACCGAATTGCGTCTCCTCGCCAGCCACTTCGCCGTCGAGAGCATCATCAAGAAAGACCCGGACGTGATCATGACTGTCCGCGAAGCGGCGGGGGCGCAGAACGGCTTGGCCGGCGCTCCCGGACGACTCAGCGTCATCGACCCGCAGACGATCTATCTTCGAATGCCCCCGACCTTCATGGAGAGCGAGACGCTCCTGATGGTCCTGCGCAATCTTATGCGCCAAGCCTACGACCGCGAAAAGAACGGCGCTGATGGCCAGCCGGCGCAAGCGGCGCCGGCCGCGCTTCCGCAAGCCATTGCAGCAGCAGCCAGCAGCGCCGCACCCGCCAGCGCTTCGAAATCAGACGGAGACGGTCACCCGACGAAGGGTCCGCGTGCCATGAAGAAGGAGTTCAAGAAGAAATTCGAAAGTGCTGGCGCCGCCCCCGCGCCAAACCCGGAACTCGACAAGCTGACGAGCCTGCGCGATGCCGGCATTCTTACGCCGGAAGAATTCGAAGCCGCGCGCAAGCGCGTCCTGGCGAAAAAGTAGTCGTCACGCGCAGATCGCCTTCACCACTTCGCCCGCCACGTCGGTGAGTCGGAAATCTCTGCCCTGGAAGTTGTAGGTCAGCTTTGTGTGCTCGATGCCGAGCAGGTGGAGGATGGTGGCCTGGAGGTCGTGGACGTGGACGGGGTTCTCGGCGATGCGGAAGCCCAGGTCGTCGGTTGAACCGTAGCTGAAGCCGCGCTTTACGCCGCCGCCGGCCATCCAGATGGTGTATGCGACTGGGTGATGATCGCGGCCCATGGAGCGGCCGATGGCGGCGTTGGTTTCGACCATGGGCGTTCGACCGAATTCACCGCCCCAGACAACCAGCGTGTCGTCCAGCATGCCGCGCTGCTTGAGATCTTTCACCAGCGCCGCGGACGCCTGATCGATCTGACCGGCGAGCTGCTTTGTGCCGCCGCCGACGTCCGAGTGATGGTCCCAATCGGCGTGGTACAGGTTGATGAAGCGCACGCCGCGCTCGACGAGCCGGCGCGCGAGCAAACAGTTCATTCCAAACGATGCCTCGCCCGGCTTCACACCGTACATCTCCAGCGTCTTAGGATCCTCTTTGCTTAGATCCGTCAGCTCCGGCGCGCTGGTCTGCATCTTGTACGCCATCTCATAGGCGTTGATGCGCGTCGAGATTTCCGGATCGCCGACGGCTTGCAAATGATCCTGGTTGAGCGACTGGATCAGGTCCAGGCTGTCACGCTGCATCTTCGCATCGACCCCGGGAGGATTGGCGACATCCAGCACTGGATCCTTGGCCGCCCGGAACAGGACGCCCTGGTGAACGGTCGGCAGGAAGCCTGGGCCCCAGAGTGAAGGGCCGCCGCTGGTGCCCTTGCCGCTGGTAAGGACGACAAAACCGGGAAGCTCTTTGGATTCGGTCCCAAGGCCGTAGCTGACCCACGACCCAAAGCTTGGCCGGCCGAGCTGCGCCGAGCCGGTCATCGTGAAGATCTGCGCGGGCGCGTGGTTGAATTGATCCGTGTGGACGGAGCGGATCACGCAGATGTCATCGGCCACCTCGCCCAGGTGCGGCAGCACATCGCTGAGCCACTGACCGCTTTTGCCATGCTGCTTGAACGTGTGCCGGCCGGACATGAGCGCGGCGTTCTTTTCGATGAACGCGTACCGCTGGTCCTTCACAAACTCGTTAGGAATCGGCTGCCCGTCGTACTTCACCAGCGCCGGCTTGTAATCAAAGAGATCCAACTGGCTGGGCGCTCCGACCTGGAACAGGTAGATCACGTGCTTGGCCTTCGCCGCCAGCTTCTGCACGCCAGCCGGAAGCGCCGGCGCAGGTTGCGTCGTCGCACTCGAACCAAATGCGCGCATCCCCTGCTGCGCCAGCAAGGACGCCAGCGCGATCTTCCCCACGCCCAGCCCGCATTCCCTGAAGAAATGCCGCCGAGTCAGCAGCCGAAGATCGTCAACCGTCCGGCAAGCATGTGAAGGATCGTGGGAGCAGCTCATGGTTTTCTCTTCCTGCGTTGCAAGCACACTTCCTGTTCGTGGCATGGGCGTCTCGCCCATGCAATCAGGAGCGCATGACCGAGACGGTCATGCCACGCTGGTTACTCTCTCGTTACCGTCTCATCCAAGTTCAAGATCGCTCTGGAAACCGTCGTCCAAGCCGCCAGCTCCGTCACATCCATGCCCGCCGGCGGATTCTTCGGATCCACACCCGCAACCGGCATCGGATCCGCACTCTTGTCTTTAAATCGCTTCAACTGCGATTCATAGAACCCCTTCACCTTTTCCACTTCCTTCGCCTCCGGCGGACGCGCGATGCACAGCCGGAACGCTTCCCGAATCCGCGCATCCACATCCGTATTCAGCTTCACCAGCCGCTGCGCCAGATGCTGCGCCGCCTCGACGAACACCGTATCGTTCAACGTCGTCAGCGCCTGCAAAGGCGTGTTCGATCGAATCCGCCGCGTGCACGTTACCTCCGCCGTCGGCGCATCAAACGTCGTCAATCCCGGGTACAGCGCGGTGCGCTTCAGGAACGTATACATCCCGCGGCGATAGCGCTCCTCCCCGGTGCTCGTCACCCATGGCGTCGGTCCGTACGACAGATTCTCAATCCCCGGCGGCTGCGGGGGATACACGCTCGGCCCGCCGACCTTTTCCGCGAGCAACCCTGAGGCGCTCAGTGCGATATCCCGCACCACTTCCGCCTCCACGCGCAGCCGAGGGCCGCGCGTCAGCAGAACGTTCTGCGGATCTTTCTGCTGAAGCTCAGGTGTCACGCGCGAGCTTTGCCGGTAGGTGCTGCTGGTGACGATCAGCTTATGCATCGCCTTCATCGACCAGTGTTGCCGCGGCAACTCTGTCGCCAGCCAATCCAGCAATTCCGGATGCGAAGGCTTTTCCCCCATGATCCCGAAGTCGTCGATCGTGCTGACGATCCCGCGCCCAAAGTACGTGTTCCACACGCGGTTCATCGTCACGCGGCCGATCAGCGGATTGTCCTGGTCCACCAGCCACCGCGCCAGCGTCAGGCGATTCTTCGGCTGATCCTCCGGAAGCGCGGGCAGAATCGCAGGAACCGCCGGTGCATCCACAGGTTCGCGTGGCTGAAGATACTCGCCACGATGATGCAGCTTCGTCACGCGCGGCTTCGATCGCTCTTCCATCACCAGCGTGGTCGTGTACTGCGGCATCGACGCCTTCGTCTGCGCAATCTCCTGCTGCTGTGCCGCGAGCAGGGGGGTCACGCCCAGGAAGTAGTTCCGGATCGCCAGCGTCTGCTCCGCCGTGCGCTTCTCCTTCGGAATCAGCACGATCTTCTCGATCTCATCCGGCAGTCCCGAAGCTTCTTCCGCTTGCGCATCGCTCGTCACGCTCACGCGCATCCGCCCGATGCTCACTTCAGAAAATTGATTTTGAAGGATCGACAGCGCCAGCGTCGTCCCGCCATCAAACCCGCTCAGCGGCTGCTTCAGCTTGAACACCGCCGTGCGCCGCGCAGCGCCGCCCGGAACCGCCCAGTGTGTATCCGCCGCTCCGTCGATCGCGCGAGCAACAGAATCCGGCGCCGCATCCGCTGATGCCGACGCAAACTCCACCGGTCGCGTCGCCGGCTGCGTCGACGGCGGTTTCGGCGTTTTCTCTAGCGCCACCGCCGACATCTCGCTCATCAAGCATCCGCCGTTGGGATCGCGCCCGGGCCCGCCCTTCGGCAGCGCCTCGTCCGGCAGCAGCTCCACACGCATCGCCGTGATGTTCTTCACATCCGTGTCGAACTCGAGCTTGTATTCTTCACGGTAAAAACTGTCGCCTGTGAACAGCAGCGACTTGTCATCGAGCTTCGTGATCGTCGCATCATGCTTGCGCGTGAACCGTGACGGATCCAGCACAGTCCATTTCGCACACTTCGCCTTAACCGACTGTTCCCACTCCTCCAGCTTCTGCGCCAGGAACTTAGTCCGCTCTTCCTGCGTCGGTTGAGTGGTCAGCGGCGCCGGCTTGCGACCCACCGAGATCCGGAACTTGCCCAGCGTGTGCTTCTTGTAAAGCTGCTTCAGCGTAATGACGAGGTTCTTCTCTCCCGAGAGCTGCGGCGTATAGAAAACCGCGTAGTGGTTCTTGTTCGTCTGACCCGCGCCGGCGATCGCCCAGCCGTTCGTGAAGTAATCGTCGATCGCCTTGGAGACGTCGAATTCCTTCTGCGAGTGATCCGCCTCCGCGCGCTCGATCTTGATCCTCGTCCGCGGCGCAGCGGGTTTTGTCGCAGCAGCGAAGCGTTCCCTGGTAGTTGCAGATTTCTGACTCGTCGCCAGAGCCTTCGTCGTTGCATTCGCCTGCGTCGAAGCACGCGTAGCCGCACCCTGGGTCGCAGCCAACTGACTCGCCGGCTTCGTCGTCGCCGAAACAATCGGCTCCTCTTCCAGCAGGATCTGGCTCAGAACAAAATTTCCGTTCTTGTTCCGTCCCTCGTTCCCGCTGGACCCTTGCCTTCCCGGCCCGTCCCGCGGCAGCGAGGGATCCGTCAGCACTTCCAGCCGAACCGCGATCACCCCATCCAGCTTCGCCTTCGACTGGATCACATAGGTATCCGTGTCCGGCACCGGCCCCGTCGCCAGCAGCGACTTGTCCTTCTGAAGCTCCAGCTTCGCATCGCTCTTGGCCGTGTACTTCTCCGGCGTCAGCACTTCCCAACGAATCGATTCATCCCGCGAAGGAAACTTGCTCGCCAGCTCGCCCGTCAGCTGATCCACCTTCGCCTGCACCGCGCGCCGCTGCTCATTCGTCGCGCGGCTTGGCACGTTGAACTTCGGCTCATCCGCGTTGTTCAGCATCGCGAAGAACTGGTAGTACTCCTTCTGGCTGATCTGGTCGTACTTGTGGTTGTGGCACTGCGCGCAGTGCATCGTCAAACCCATGAACGCAGTGCTCGTCGTCTGCACGCGATCCACGACCGACTTGAAGCGGAACTCCTCAACGTCGATCCCGCCCTCCTCGTTGAACATCGTGTTGCGATGGAACCCGGTCGCGATCTTCTGGTCCGCCGTCGCGCCCGGGAGCATGTCGCCGGCGATCTGCTGGATCACGAACTGATCGTAAGGCACATCCTCGTTGATCGCCTTGATCACCCAGTCGCGGTACGGCCAGATGCTGCGCGGATTGTCCTTCTCGTAGCCGTTGGTGTCGGCGTAGCGGGCGATGTCGAGCCAGTGTCGTCCCCAGCGCTCGCCGTAGTGGGGCGATGCGAGCAACCGATCCACCAGCCGCTCATAAGCATCCGGCCGAGGGTCGTTCACAAACGAATCCACTTCCTCCGGCTTGGGCGGAAGCCCCGTCAGATCCAAACTTAATCGCCGAATCAGCGTCGGACGATCCGCCTCCGCGGAAGGCTTTAATCCTTCCTTCTCCAGGCGCGCCAGCACAAACGCGTCAATCCCGTTCTTCACCCACCCCTTGTCCTTCACCTCCGGAAGCTTCGGCCGCTCCGGCTTCTTGTACGCCCAGTGCTGCTCCTTCGTCGCCGAATCGTTCGTCAGGTTGTCCGGCCAGCTTGCACCCTGATCCACCCACGCCGCCAGGATCTTGATCTGCTCTTCCGGCAGCGGCGGGTGATCGATCGGCATGCGCTTCTGGTTGCCCTCGCCCCGCACACGCTTCAGCAGCAGGCTCTCCGCGCTCTTCCCCGGAACGATTTCCTTCCCGCCGTTGCCCCCCTCCAGGAACATCTTCTTCGAATCCATCCGCAGCCCGCCGCGCTTCTTCGCGACGCTGTGACACTCGTAACACGAATTGGCAAAGATCGGCTGCACGTGCTTCGCGAAGTCAATTTTCCCATCCGTCGGAAACGCCGCGATGGGCATGACTGGCGCGGCCGTGGCACTCGACGCAGCAGAAGCCAGGTCATCGTCACCGTTCTTCTGAAACAGCAGTTCCGTCAGGTACCCATCCCCATGCGTCAGCGTTCCACCCAGATGTCCCGTCAACCCGACCAGGATTGCGCAGGCGATCGTGGAATACCGGTAAAGCTTCAGCCCCCGATTCTTGAACAGCAGCGCGATGATTGCCAGCAGAGCCACCGCCGCGGTCGCTACGCCCATCCACTGGTGGAGTCGATCCACCTTGAGCTGCTCACCGGAAAAATTTGAATACCAGTTGTGAATCCAACCGGCCGCTGCCGCCGCAACCGCACTCGCAGCGCCAACAACCAGGCACGCCACAGCATTCGGTGATGCCGTCGGCTGACGGCGCAGAATCCGCCACCCCTCCATCATCGCCGCAACAAACAGCAGCGCGATCGGAAAGTGCACCAACACCACATGAAACCGGCCCAGCGCCTGAAGCCAAGCCGTTTGCTGTGCAGCCATTAACATGTAAGACATGCAGGGTGTAATACTATCAGAAACGACCCCGGTTGAGGCGGAGTTCGACCCAATTTGCTTGACGGCAAGCCCAGCCCTTCGGTATTGACCCAACCCTATGCCCACGTCAGATCAAGTGCTCGGCGCCGCCATCTTCGGAGCCGGTTGGGTCGCAGGCGAGCACGCCAAGGCTTATCAAGCCTGCCCCCGCACCCGGCTCGTTGCGGTGGGCAGCCGGAAGGAAGAGTCCGCCCGGAAATGCGCCCAGGCTGCCGGCGCACCCGATGCATTCATCACCACCGATTTTAGCGCCCTCCTTTCCCGCCCCGATATCGACATCATCTCCATCACCACGCCTCCTGATTCGCATCCTGATCTCACCATCAGAGCCGCCCGCGCTGGCAAACATGTCTGCCTGGAGAAGCCCATCGCGCTCGACTGGAGGAGTTGCCTTGAGATGCAGAAGGTCGTCCGCGAGTCGAAGGTGAAGACTGTCGTCTCCTTCGTCCTTCACTGGAACCCGTCGCTCATGAACACGCGCAACCTCATCGAGCAGGGCGCGATCGGCCAGCCTTACTACATCGAGGTGGACTACTGGCACGGTATGAAAAAGTGGTACCCGCAGTACCTCTGGTCGGTCACAAGGGAGCAGGGCGGCTCGTCTCTACTTTCAGCAGGATGCCATGCCGTCGATGCCCTTCGCTGGTTCGCCGGCAACGATAACGACATCGTGGAGGTCAACGCGCTCAATGTCCCGCACCGCGGCGACAATCCCGACTGGCAATACGACCCGACCACGCTGATGACTGTCCGCTTTAAAGACGGCGCGATCGGCAAGACCGCATCTATTCTCGACTGCAAGATGCCTTACCAGTTCAACATTGATGTGGTCGGCACCAGGGGCACCATTCGCGACAACCGCCTCTGGTCCGAAAACTTACTCCCCGGCCAGACCAATTGGGCGACCATTCCCACCGTCCTCCCCGATTCCGGGGATGTCACTCATCATCCTTTTAACGGTCAGATCGAGGCGCTCGTGGCCGGTATTCTGGACGGCGCACCCGTCCTTCCGGATCTCGACGACGCGGTGAAGACGCACGAAGTGATCTTCGCCGCCGATCGTTCGGCCCAGGAGAAGCGACCGATCCAGCTTCCGCTGGACCGATAACTACCTAGTTTCACATTGCCAAATTGCGCAACAGATTCCGCCCCTTCCGCCACGTCACATAAAAACCCCCGCCGGCTTTCGTTCGTACGAACGCAGTCTCAGCAACCTCCAACGGATCTGGGTGAATGGGTTGCACAATCCGAGCCATCGTTCATTTTGAACGTGGATCAACATCGCATGAGTTGAAACGAGGCACGGCTGCCTGATTCACAGGCGCAAGCGCCTACGATGTCGTCCCAGGTTGGAAGGTATATGCTCGATCGACGTCAGCAGTCTCAGTTGAATTCCCACGGGCCGATGGGGCACCCCATGGCGCGCATGGGGCCATCGCACCGCACCGTCCACGTTCCGGCACAGGGGCAGGGCCATCAGGAATCGATGGGCTTCTCCTATGTCACCACCGTGCTCTGGCGACGGCGCCTCGCGTTCTTCGGCACAGTGATCGTGTCGCTGATCGCCGGCATCGTCTACCTCGCCAAGGTGACGCCGCTCTACAACAGCACGTCCAAGCTGTATGTGCAACAGAACGCCCCGCGCATCATCTCTGACGGGCTCAATGTTCAGGTCAACGAGACCAACTATCTCAGCACGCAATGCGATCTGATTCGCTCCACCGCGATTCTCTCCAGCGCGCTGGAGTCGGACGAAGTGCGCCGGATGAAGAGCCTGGAAGGCGTGGAGAACCGCGTTGGTTTCCTGAAGAAGAACCTTTCCGCCACCGTCGGCAAGACCAGCGATGTGATTACGGTGAGCGCGCAGCTCGCCAGCCCGGAAGACGCTGCCCTGGCGGTCAACGCGATCGTCGATTCGTACATCGCATACCAGAGCAAGCGCCAGCGCAACACCGCTGTCGAGGTGCTCAAGATCCTCCAGAAGGAAAAGGACAAGTACGAAACCGAGCTGCGCTCCACGCAGAAGGCGATGGTGGAGTTTAAGCGCGTCAATGGCACGATCAGCTTCGAGACCGATCGCGGCAACATCGTCAACCTCCACCTTCAGCAGCTTTCCGAAGCGCTCACGCAGGCGCAGCTCGACACGCTCAACGCGAAGGTGCTCATGGATGCCGCCGACGCGTTCGGGAAGGACCCGCAGAAATTCAAGCAGCTCCTGGCGTCTGAGCGAATCACGCAGCGCGAGCCGATCGAGATCGACCGCGACAACGGCGATCTCTGGTCCGACTACCGCAAGATGCGCCGCGCCTACGAGCAGTCCAAGGAACAGTACGGCCCGGACCACCCGGTCAATCGCCGGATGAAGACCGAACTGGATCGCATGCGCAACGAGCTCGGCCAGCTCGACGTGGAGTCGCTCGAGAAATATCGCGCCGTCATCCACACGCAGTACGTCAAAGCCAGGAACAAGGAAGACGAGATCCGCAAGCAGCACGAAGCTGCCCGCCACGCGGCGCTGGACCTGAACGTGAAAGCTGCGGAATATTCGCAGCTCGAAGCTGACGCCAAGCGCGCCGAGAAGACTCTCGACACGCTGGACAGCCGGATCAAGGAAGTCAGCCTGACCGAGGACGCCGGCCCGATGAACGTCACCGTTCTTGAAGTTGCCCGTCCCAATGTCCGCGACGTCACCCCCCAGAAGGCGCCCACGCTCTGCATCGCGCTGCTCTTCGGTTTGATGATCGGCGCGACCACCGCCTTCGCACAGGACTGGATGGACCAGCGCTTGCGTTCCGCCGACGAAATTCAGGCGACGCTCGCCCTGCCGGTGCTCGGCGTCGTTCCCCACATCTCCGGCAAGCAGCGCCCGAAAGAGCTGGGGCAGGAAGTTCATCTTCGCCCGCGCTCCGACGTCGCCGAATCTTATCGCACCGTCCGCACAAGCATCTACTTCGGCATCCCGCGCTTCACCGCCAAGACATTGCTCGTCACGAGTCCCTCTCCTGGTGACGGTAAAACCACCCTCGCCAGCAACCTCGCCATCGCGGTTGCGCAGACCGGCCGCCGCGTCCTGCTCATCGACGCCGACACGCGCAAGCCGATGCAGCACGTGATCTTCGGCCTCAAGGCCGAAACCGGTCTCTCCAGCGTCCTGGCCGGCGAAGCCACGCTCGAGCAGGCTGTCCAGCAGTCACCCGCCGAGCGCCTCAGCATCCTCCCCTGCGGCCCGCTCCCGACCAACCCCGCCGAGATGCTCAACAGCGACGCCTTCGGCGACTTGATCAAGGTCCTCGCCACGCAATTCGACCAGATCATCATCGACTCGCCCCCCGTCGTCGCCGTAACCGACGCGCGCATCTTGGCCGCCTTCTGCGACGCGACGGTGCTCGTGCTTCGTGCCGACAAGAGCACGAGGAAACTCAGTGCCCATGCCGGCGAAGCGCTGAAGGCTGTCGGCGCCAACGTCTTAGGCATCGTCGTCAACGACGTCCCCCGCGCCCGCTCCGGCTATGCCTACTACGGCTATGGCTACGGCTACGGTTATGGATACGGCTACGGTTCCACCAACGGCCACCCGCGCCGAATCACCGCTTCCACGAACCTCTCCCCCCGCCCCGCCCCTCCCGTCACCACCGACATCGAAGCCTGAAGATCTCCGGCATTTCCCTCTCCCGGTACTCCTCCCTCTTCCCCTCTCCCGGTACTCCGGGAGAGGGCAGGGTGAGGGCTCTTTTCGGTCGAACTGTCACTCCCACTTCACCAATGGCTTAACCCCCTCTCCCGTACCCGGGAGAGGGAAGGGGTGAGGGTCTGACCTCTTTAGACTTCCACCCCTCACACCGCCGCCCCCAACCCCAACAATCCCACAATCTTCGCCGCCGTCTCCTCAATCGCCGTCCCCGTCACATCCAGCACCGGCCACCCCTGCTTCCGAAACAACCGCCTGCTCCAATCGATCTCCTCCATCACGTGGTTCGGATCGTTATAGCTCGACATCCCCATGCGCCACCCCGTCTGCCGATTCGTTCGAATGTTCACCAGCATCAGAGGATCGATGATCAACCCCACCACCTTGCTCCCCGGCAGCTTCAGCAGCTCCGCCGGCGGCGCAACCTCCATCGCCAGCGCCACGTTCGCCGTCCGATACCCCTGCTGCGCCAGGTAAATGCTCGTCGGCGTCTTGCTCGTCCGCGAGATCCCCGTCAGCACGATATCCGCCTCCCCAATCGTCCCCAGCCCCAGCCCGTCATCATGCTCCAAGGTAAACTCCATCGCCCGAATCCGCGCCTGATACGCCTCGCCCGTCGAATGCAGATTCTTCGCATCCGGCGAAGGCGCCACACCCGAATGCTCCGCCAGGAAATCCACAAACCCGCCCGTGATGTCCCGCGCCGCAATATCCCGCTCCGCGCAGAATGCCGCGATCACCTCCTTCTGCTCCGGCGAAATCACCGCATGAAACACAATCCCCGGCTCCGTCGCGATCTTCTCCAGCGCATCGGCCACCCTCGCTGCGTTCTGCAAAAATGTCTCCATCCGAACGTCAAAGGTCCCCGGAGGAAACTGCGTGAGAAACGCCGCCACCATGTGCCGCGGCAAATTCCCCGTCGAATCCGAAAGGATGTACAGCGGCACCGGCAGCGACCGACCTGCTCGCGACGTCGGTTCCGACACACCCTTCTTCCTTCCTCTGACTTTCCCTTTCCGGGTACCCATATGCCATCATCCCAACTGCAACGTCGCCCTCACCTCATCCTGCCCATGTTCCACAGCAAATCCAAACCGCTGACACAAATTCACCATCTCCCGATTCTCCGGCAGAATCGTCGCCGTGATCTTCCGCAGCTTCTCTTCCTTCGCGATATGCAACAGCTGCTTCATCAACTGTGATCCGAGTCCGCACTTCTGCCACACGTCGGAAACAACCACCGCCAGCTCGGCATCGCACCCTCCGCGTTCCCGGCTCAGCCGCCCGATCCCCAGCAGCTCCGCCTTCCCATCCACCTCGCGCTCAATCACCAGCGCCATCTCGCGATCAAAATCCGAAAAGCACTGTCGAATCAACCGCTCGTGCGCCACGCGCTGCCCCAGCCGCATGAAGTGGAAGTACCGCAGCCGCACCGAGCGCTCGCTCAGTGTCTCATGGAAGCGCACGAGCCCCGGCTCATCTTCCGGACGGATCGGACGAATCGTCATCGCCGTTCCGTCCTTCTGATCCTTCACCGTCGTCACATACTGCACCGGATACGCCCGAATCGCCGGCTTCGGCAGCGCCGACGCCGGCGTCGATTTCTCGTACAGCACCACCCGCGCATCCAGCGCCAGCAGTCCGTTCGGCGAAACCACCAGCGGGTTAATATCGATCTCCTTGATCCGCCGATCTTCCACCACCAGGTAGCTGAAGCGCACGAGCAACTGCTCCAGCGCACTGATGTCAACCGATTTCCGCCCGCGCACACCCTTGAGCGCTGTATAAATCTTCGTCTGCTCCATCATCCGCCGAGCGAGTGTGCTCGTCAGCGGCGGCAGCGACAGCGCCCGATCCTTATACACTTCCACCAGCTGCCCGCCCGATCCGAACAGCAGCACCGGCCCAAACTGCGGATCCACGCTCGATCCCAAAATCAGCTCATAACCCTCCAACTTCACCATCGGCTGCACGGTCACGCCGTTGAAATGTTCCTTCCCCGCCTTCTCCGTCACACCCGCCAAAATCGCATCAAACGCCTTCTCCACCCCCTGCGCCTTGATCAAATTAAGCTGCACGCCGCCGACATCCGTTTTGTGCGTGATCGTGTTGGAGTGCAGCTTCAGCACCACCGGAAACCCGATCTTCTCCGCCATCCGCACCGCTTCATCCCGCGTCGTCGCCAAGTGTGTCGGCACCGTCGGAATGTTGTACGTCGCCAGCAGCTGCTTCGACTCCAACTCCGTCAGCAGCGTCCGTCCGGATTCCTGCACCCGATCGATCAGCTCTGAAGCCTGCGACCGCGCCTTCGCCGCCCGCGGATTGTCCAGCTCCAGCGTCGGCGTCTCATACAGCCCGCGCAAGTTGTAGCTGTACCGCCACATGTAGTTGAACGCCCGCACCGCCGTATCCGGATACTGGAACGTCGGGATGTTCGCCCGATTGAGAATGTCTTCCCCCGCCTGCACGATAGG
The DNA here is from genome assembly GCA_036387255.1 of Tepidisphaeraceae bacterium. Classification (GTDB taxonomy): domain Bacteria; phylum Planctomycetota; class Phycisphaerae; order Tepidisphaerales; family Tepidisphaeraceae; genus DASVUC01. The sequence continues at coordinate 23,049 of DASVUC010000189.1, forward strand.
CCCACCCATCCAGCTCGCCAGCACCGGCTTGCCTTCCAGGTGCCCAAACGCCTTCAGCGCCTCAGCCGTCTGCGTCGGCTCGGTCATATCCTGCGGCGTCAGGATCACCAGGAGCCCATCCGCATTCGGATCCTTCCCCGCAATCTCCAGCGCCTTCGCATAACGCTCCGGCTTCGCATCCCCCAGAATGTCCACTGGATTCGATCGCGACCACTGCGCCGGCAGCACGCCGTTGAGTGCCGTAAACGTCTCGTCCGAAATCTTCGTCAGCTCGCCGCCTCCTCCAATCAGTGCATCCGTCGCCAGCACGCCCGGGCCGCCCGCGTTCGTCAGGATCGTCAGCCGCGGCCCCTTCGGCCTAGGCTGCTTCGCCAGTACCTCCGCCATCGAAAATAAATCCTCGATCCGGTCCACCCGCAGCACCCCCACGCGCCGGAACGCCGCCTCCAATACCGCGTCCGATCCCGTCATCGCGCCGGTGTGTGAGGCCGCCGCCTTCGCCGCCGCTTCCGTCCGTCCCGCCTTGATCACGATGATCGGCTTCGTCAGCGCCACCTCCCGCGCCGCCGAGAGGAACGACCGCGCATCCCCGATTGACTCCATGTAAATCACGATCGACTGCGTCCGCGGATCGTCACCCAGGTAGTCAATCAGATCGCCCCATCCCACATCCAGCATCGACCCCAGCGACGCGAACGCGCTGAACCCCACCTGCTCACGCAGCGACCAGTCCAACACCGCCGTCCCCAGCGCACCCGATTGCGACAAAAACGCCACATTCCCCGGCCGAGCCATCCCCGCCGCAAACGTCGCATTCAACCCACTCAGTGGACTCATCACCCCCAAACAGTTCGGCCCAACAATCCGCATGTTGTTGCGCCCAGCCTGCTCCATGATCTGGCGCTCAAGCTCCAGCCCTGGAGCACCCATCTCCTTGAACCCCGCCGAAATAATTACCGCCGCCGGCACCCCCGCATCCACGCATTCCCCAATCACCCCCGGCACCGTCGGCGCGGGCAGTGCGATCACCACCAAATCCACTTTCTCCGGCACCGCCGCGATGTTCGGATACGCCTTGATCCCGAGAACGCTCGACCGCTTCGGGTTCACCGGAAAAACCGTTCCCCCGAACGGGTTGCTGATCAAATTCCAGAACACCGTTCGCCCCACGCTTCCCCCCGTCTCCGTCGCGCCAATCACCGCCACCGTCTTGGGCGCAAAAAACCGCTCCAGCCGACCCCAATCACTGCGCGTCACATCACCGCTCAACATAAGACTCCTTTGTCCTGATGTTACGCAGATCGGCCGCTCGTCTCTTCGCGTCCACGCTCTAAAAATCCTAAGCGTTTCCCCTCACCACCCCATCACTTTTTCCCCTCTCCCGGTACTCCGGGAGAGGACAGGGTGAGGGCTCTACCTCGCACCCCGGGCGATCTCACTTCGCCACCAAATCCACCCCCTCTCCCGTAACCGGGAGAGGGCAGGGGTGAGGGCCCACCCGCGGCAGCGCAGCACCTCTCCTCAGTTGACGTCACTCCCCCTTCAGCGAAGCCATATCGATTGAGAACCGATACTTCACATCCGACCTCACCATCCGCTCATACGCCTCATTCACCTGCTGTATCGCAATCACTTCCACATCCGCTGTGATGTTGTGCTCCCCACAAAAATCCAGCATCTCCTGCGTCTCGGGCAATCCCCCAATCGCTGACCCCGCAAAACTCCTCCGCCCCAGGATCAACCCAAACACCGCCACCGGCAGCGGCTTGTCCGGCGCGCCCACCATCGTCACCGTCCCGTCCCGCGCCAGCAGCGCGATGTAGGCATTGATGTCGTGCGGCGCCGCCACGCAATCCAGAATGAAATCAAAGCTCCCCGCATGCTTCTTCATTTCATCCGCATTCTTCGAAACCACCACCTCATCCGCCCCCAGGCGCAGCGCATCCTCCGTCTTCCCCGGCGACGTCGTGAACACCACCGTATGCGCCCCAAACGCATGCGCAAACTTCACCCCCATATGCCCAAGCCCGCCAAGCCCCACGATCCCCACCTTCTTCCCTTTCCCTACCTTCCAGTGCCGCATCGGCGAATACGTCGTGATCCCCGCGCACAGCAGCGGCGCCGCCGCCGCCAGGTTCAAGTTCGACGGAATCCGCAGCACAAACCGCTCATCCACCACGATGCTGTCCGAGTATCCCCCATACGTCACCGGCGCCGTCCCATGCTTGTCCGGCGACCCGTACGTCAGCACGCCGTTCGGGCAATACTGCTCCAGTCCTTGCTGACACTGCGGACAACTCTGATCGGAATCCACCAGGCACCCAACCCCAACAACATCCCCCGCCTTGTACTTCTTCACCGCGGATCCCACCTTCACCACCCTCCCCACGATCTCATGCCCCGGCACACACGGATAAACCGCCTTCATCACCTCGTGCCACTCATCCCGCTTGTAATGCAGATCCGAATGACAGATCCCGCAAAACAAAATCTCAATCTGCACATCCCGCTCCATCGGCTCCCGCCGAGGAATCGACGTCCGCTCCATCTGTGCCGTCGCGCTCGCGGCCGAATACGCTTTTGTCTTGTACATCGTTCCTTCTCCTTCTCATATTTCTTATTTTGATGACACCTGCTCTCCCGTTTCCGAGAGAGGCATACGCACGCGAACGGCGCACCCTCACACTAGGAGCCCCCAGCCAAAAGGTCACCACACCCTTTAGCATGGCGTCCTGCCCATGCATTGAACTCGCGGGTCAAACTAGCCTCTCCGCCACCAGTCGCTGCCAAACCCACGTATGTCACCATTTGATCAGCGAGCAATCAACCTACGTTAAACGAGTGGCGGAACACGCAGCAGTCAGCGAAGCCGCGGAACCCAACGCGCTCGAACACCAACGCACTTCGCCTGCTTAATTGATCTTCGCGGAACTCCACCCTTACATTCTGCCGGATGCCGCTATTCGACCCGCCAACCTTCATCCGCCAGGCGCCACCTCGATTCGGCACATCGAACCCGGAGCAAATCAGCTTGCCCTTTTGGCGTCACATGATCGTCACTGGCCAAACCGCGGTCAAAGCAAGGAGAGAGTTTGCCCCCGACGCTGACCTGCTTGCCGATGCACCTGTTTGGTGCTTCAACCGCTTCGGCCCCACGCGCACGCAGCTTCCAGACGGCCGGATCGTCTGCATCGGCGGCGAACACGAAGACTACTACGACCCGGATTTCTGCATCTACAACGACGTCATCGTCGTTCACCCCGATCTCAGCTTCACGATCTACGGCTATCCCAAAGAGATTTTCCCACCCACCGACTTCCACACCGCCACGCTCGTCAATGAGCGCATCTACATCATCGGCGGCTTGGGTTATACCGGGACAAGGGGCGGCTCAACCCCAGTCTACCAGCTCAACCTCCACGACTTCTCCATCACCCGCATCCAAACGCGCGGCACATCACCGGGTTGGATTTATGATCACGTTGCCCAACTGGTTCACGATGGTGCTGCCATCCGCGTCCAAGGAGGCAAGCGCGTCGAGACAGACGAAAAGTCATCGCATCGGACTTGGACGCGAGCCATGCAATTGCGTCTCACTGACTGCACCTGGAATGAGGTGGACATCGAGCAGCCACCAGATCCATTCGCACAGATATCGTGGCCCGAACAGTGGAAACCGGTCGAGGAGAGCAGCGCCAGCTATGAGCTAAACGAACTGCGGAGGGTGGTGCCTTTAGGACACCAACTTTTCTCCTGCAACGTCCGTCCCGTCGCGATCAAACTCGGCAGCAGCATCCTCTTCCAGCTGCTCGACGGCAGCGGCCAATTCGCGCAAGTCGAACTCACCTGGGACGAAAGCAAGCACGCCACCTTCCCCCAACCCCTCACCCAAGTCTACGCAAATCTCAATGCCTGGCTCCTCGACCCGCGCCGCTAAGTGCTCGCACACCGATAAAGATTTCCATGCCGTCGCAATGCGCGAAACGACGTGTGCCGATCCACAGATTCCCTCACCCCTGAAGCCACGGAACGCGTGCCCCATCAGGCACTTTCAAATTGAAACACCCGGACGGCTCTGAATTACTACTCACCATACCGTCCTAACCAACGACCGATGACAACCATCCGCCCACTATCCATAACATCCCAACCGCAGCCCCAGCAGCCCGCGATCAACAACCGCGCCGAACCGCCACCTACCCGTCGCCCCAAATCAGGGCCCAGTTTATCGGCCCCTCCTCTCTCACCGCCACTTCATGATGGCTACCATTCTGACCGATCTGCTCTAAGTGCTTGCGCCGATGATGACGACTCAACCCACCCATTCCGCTGACTCACTGCACGACGACCATGCCGTCTGGCACGATCCCTATGACCGCCCGGCGATCTGGCGCGAGTGGATCCAGATCGCGTTCGTCCTGATCCTCGCAGCTGTCGCGTTCCTCCCGGCGATCACCTCCGGCTTCGTCTGGCAGGACGCCGCCGCGATCCAACTCGACGAATTTCAAAGCTCCTGGCACGGCCTGTTCGCACATTGGCGGCACCTCCGCCTTGACGACATTTACCAACCCCTCGCCTTCACCAGCTATTGGATCCAGTTCAACCAGTGGGAAGCCGTCTATCCCTTCGGCTACCACGCGGTCACCCTCGCCTTCCACCTCGCTAACGTCTTCCTCGCCTGGCGAATCCTCCGTCGGCTGGAGGTGAAGGGCTGCCTCTTCGTCGCCGGCCTGTTCGCCGTTCACCCGGTCCTCGTGCAGCCCGTGAGCTGGATCACGCAGCAGCCGATTGTCATCGCCAGCTTTTTTGCACTCCTTTCCACGGTCCTCTGGTTCGCGCTCGTCAGGATCCACCCGACGCCCTCGATCCCAATGCCAGAGATCGACGCACCGGAGTGGCGCCGCGATCTGACTTACGCCTTCTGCTTCCTCTGCTTTCTCGCCGCATTGCTGACGCATCCATTTGTCAGCGCGCTGCCGGTCATCCTCGTTCTGCTCACGCGCTGGAAAAACAACCAGCTCTCCCGCCGACAGAAGCTCGCGCTGGTTCCCTTCTTTTCGGCCGGATTTGTGTTATTCGTTCTTGCGATCTGGACGCAGAAGACGGGGTGGCAGGGTGAGAAGTGGGCGCTTGCGCCTGCATCTCGCGCGTTCATCTCCGGGCGCAATTTGTGGTTTTCGCTCTTCAAGCTCGCGGTGCCCTGGCCGCTGCTTTTCGCCTATCCCAAGTGGAACCTGTCCGTTGCGAACGTTTTTAATTGGCTTGCTCTCGGGGGCGCAGTTGCAATGGTGATCGCAATCGCGATCAAGCGACAACGCCTGGCCCGGCCAGCGGTTGTTGCTCTCCTGGCGTACATCCTGCTGCTTCTCCCCTGGCCGATTCTGATGAATCTCGCCAAGACGCCCAGCTACGTCGCCGACGCACACCAATACCTCGCCGCCCTCGCAATCCTGGCACTGGTTGGCTCGCTGCTCGCGCACTGGGTCGAACGCGCCCGCATGGTAGTCCCGGCCCGCTATGTGTTTGCAGCCCTAATCCTCGCCGGCTGCGCCACGCTTTCCTGGAATCAGAGCGCGCTCTACGCCAGCAGCCAAAAGCTCTGGCAGCACACCCTGAATTACGATGCTGATTCACCCATCGCCAACCTGGAACTCGGCCAGATCCTGCTGGTGCGCCAGAAGCACGCGGACGCTGAAACGCATCTCCAGAAGGCGGCTGCGCTTCGGCCTGACGATGTCCAGTCCATGCTTCTCTACGGCACCGCGCTGGAGCGGCAGGGAAAACTGGCGCAGGCGGAATCGCTGTACAACCAGTGGCGCCAGCGCTTGCCGAATCACTCATCGCCGGTGCGATGCCTTGCGGGCATCGCCAACCTGCGCGGCAATCGTGTGCTGGCTATCGACTTGTACGGCCAAGCGTTGCAGCTCAATCCGAAGGACGACATCGCGCAGAACAACCTCGCCACCGCGCTGGCGCGTGAGGGCCGAACTGATGAAGCCATGGAGCATTATCAGCGCGCTTTGGAGATCAACCCACGGCTGGTGCAGGCGCACTTGAACATGGCGGGCTTGCTCTTTGGGATGCGAAAAAACGAAGAAGCTTTTGGCCATGTCGAAGCGGCGCTGAAGTCGGATCGAAACAACTTTGATGCGTACATGAGCGCGGGGGGCGTGTGCATGCAGATGAAGCGGTTCAATGATGCCTCCCGCATGTTCCGCCGGGCGACGGAGCTTCGGCCGGATGCCTGGGCAGCATTCAACGCGTTGGGTTGCGCGCTGGCGGCACAGAATCACTTGGACGAAGCGATTGAGTGCTTCGGGCGGGCTCTGGATTTGAAGCCTGACTATGAGGATGCGCGGGCGAATTTGGCGTCGGCGAAGAAGCAGAGGGGATAGGCGCCTTATTCCTTTTGTAGTGGTTAAGGCTGGGGAGGCGCAAAAAATTCTTTAGGCGGGGCGGGGTTGGGTGGGGCAGCTGTAGCAGGCTGAACATTTTCACTTGGTTCTCATAAATCCTGTCCTCGCTTACGCTTAGCGAACCTTAATGTGCCGCCTTGGGCGGCAAGGTTCGCCCAATTCCACTTCTACAACTCCAGATGCCCAAGAGAATTACATTTGACGGCGGGGACAGATGAGATCAGAATGAGGAGCATTATCGGGTGCCGTGGGCAGTCTGTGGGCACTTGATTCTGAAAGAAGTTTTTGCGACGGCGAGTCCTGCTCAGGCGGGGTTAGTCGTTTGGGAGTTCGGGAGTGGGAAGAAAAACGCGCAATTCTTGCACGCAGCTACCGGTGTCTCTGCGTAAACGCTGTATTGCCAGTGCAGCTTTTGCCGTTGTGGCGACGTCGGCTCCTGTATGGGCGACGAACTACACGTGGACTGGGTCCGGCGGGGACAACAGCTGGTCGACTGCGCTTAACTGGTCCGGCAGTGCCAAGCCGGTCAGCAGCACCACTGCGACGGACATCTTCTTCGGCACCGCCACCCGCACCGGGACGCTTGCATCGCCGCTCAATCAAGACATCGCCAACCCGCTGAGCATCCACTCGCTGACGTTCAACAGCGGGGCCAGCGCGTTTTTCATTGGGGGCAGCCAGTTGAGTTTCGGTGCGGCCGGCGCGGCGATCACGCAGAACTCGACATCGGCTCAGACGATCAGCGCATCTCTTCGCGGCGACAACATCACGCTCACCCTTGGCGGCAGTGGAACGGGTGTGGTGACGCTCTCGGGGGCGCTGGTGGACCGCAACGGCGGTAACCCGCTCGGAATCACCAAGACGGGCACCAGCACGTACATCCTCTCCAACGCGAGCAACACGTACACCGCGGCGACAGCGATCAATGGCGGCGTTCTCCAGGTGAACGGGACGACGGGAACCAGCGCATTTTCCATCGCGACCGCGGGAACTTTGTCGGGCACGGGTACTGTCGGCGGCGCGACGAGCGTCACCGGCAACGGCACGATCAACTTCGGCTCCACCGGAAACATCAACAACACATTGTCGGCAACGGGCGGTATCTGGCTGGGTCAGGGCTCTGTCGTCGGCGCGACGACGGTGAGCTCGGGATCGACGTTCACGGTCAGCGGAACGCTTGGCGGGGCGGGTGGGGTTAACCTGGCGAGCACCGCCGGTTTAGCGGGCGCGGGCACCATCAACAAGAGCGTAACGCTGAGCGGCTCCAACGTGCTGAGCGGGATCGTGCCGACGATCAATGGCATCCTTACCATCAACGGCACGGGGAACAGCATTTCAACCACCGTCGATACTGATGGCGACGTCCTCAGCGGCGCGCTCGCCTTGAGCGGAACGCTGACCGGCAGCGGATCGTTGTCGATTGGCACCGGTACGCTGAGCGGGGCGGGGACGGTGAGCAAGAACGTCGCGATCAGCGGCGGCATCATCAATCTTTCTTCAGGTGGAACTCTCGTCTCCGGCCTGACCGCGACGGGCGGCAACTGGAACGGCGTCGGGAACGTTGGTGGCGCTGTCACCGTCAGCTCCGGAACGTTCACACTCGGCTCTGGCGCGACGCTGACCTCAACGGGCACCTTCTCGGTTGGCGGTGGCACGCTGGCGGGCGCCGGCATTGCCAATGGCAATGTGACGATGTCGAGCGGGGCAATCAGCTTTACGAATCCGGGCGCGATCACTGGCTCGCTCGGCGTAACCGGCGGCGCGTGGAACGGCGCGGGCTCTGTGAGCGGCGGCGTGAACGTGACGGCGGGAACGCTTACCGTCGGCGCGACGGGTAATCTGACGAGCGCGGCGGGTGTGACGGTTTCGAGCACCGGTGCTTTGGCTTCGGGCGCGAACACGGCAAAAATCACGGCTCCGATTACCTATGTCAGCTCCGCGTCCAGCACATTTGGCGGCGATATTGCCGGCGGATCTTCGGCGCTGCTGCTGAACAACAGCGCCACAACTTTGACGTTGACGGGTGCATCCACCAGCGGCGCGGCGATCACGGTGCAGACGGGTGCGCTGGTAATCAACGGCAGCTATGCCGCCGGTTCGGCGGTGGACGTGCAGACGGGTGGGACGCTCGGCGGCACCGGGACGATCAGCCGATCGGTGAATCTGGCCGGCAATGGCGCGGTGAGCCTGAGCGGCACAGGATCGATCACGGGGTTGAATGCGACCGGCGGCCGGTGGAACGGCGCGGGTACGGTGAGCGGCGCGGCGAATGTGACGGCGAATACGCTTACCGTTGGCTCGGCGGGCAACCTGACGGCGACGGGCGGGGTGAATGTTTCCGGCACGGGCGCGATTGCCGCGGCGGCGAGCACTTCCAAGATCACCAGCAACTTCACCTACACCAGCGCGAGCGACAGCACGTGGGCGGGCGATATTGCGGGCGGCGCATCGGCGATGCTGCTGAACGCGCCGGGCGCGACCGTGGTGCTGAGCAATCAGAACAGCTTTGGCGGAGCGACGACGGTGAGCGCAGGCACGCTGACGGTGGCGTCGAGCGGCTCGCTCACGAACACCTCGGGTGTTTCGGTCGCGGAAGGCGCAACATTCAACAATGCCGGCGGGATCAACAGCAGCGCGGACTTGACCGTGGACGGCACGGCGAACGTGACGAAGCTGAGCCAGACCGTCCGGAATCTGAGCGGCGGATCCAACGGCATCCTGAGCCTGAACAACATGTCGTTGAACGTGACGAACAGCGGCACGTTTGCCGGGACGATCAACGGGGCGGGAAGCCTGATCAAGAGCACGGGCGGGAACTTCCGTTTGAGCGGCACAAACAACTCCAGTGGCGCGACGGTGATCAGCGGCGGCACGCTGGAAGTGGCGGGGACGATTGCGTCCAGCAGCGCGGTTGACGTTCAAACAGGCGGCACGCTGACGGGCAACGGCAATATCAACGGCAACGCGACGCTGAGCGGCGGCACGATCAACCTGGGCACCGGACAGATCGCCGGGACGCTCGGTGTGACGAGTGGAAACTGGAACGGGAGCGGCACCGTGGGTGGTGCCGTCACCGTCTCCGGGGGGACTTTGAACATCGGCTCGGCCGGGCATCTGACGGCGAATTCGGGCGTGCAGGTTTCGGGTGCCGGCGCGCTGGCGGCGGCTTCGGGATCTTCCAAGATCACCGGATCGGTTCTCTATACCAGCTCGACGAGCTCGAACTGGGCGGGTGACCTGGCGGGCGCGACGTCAGAGCTTGAGCTCGACAACATCAACACCACGCTGACGCTTTCCGGCGTCAATCACTACGGCGGAGCGACGACGATCAACAGCGGCACGCTGAAGGTCACCGGCAGCATCGTCGGCGGCGGCGATGAGCTGTTCATCAACGATGACGGCAAGCTGGCGGGCAACGGAAGCATCAGCCGGACGGTGAACGTCAACGATGGTGGTACGGTTTCGCCGGGCGATGATGCCTCCGTCGCGGCGCTGACGACCGGAGCGCAGAAATGGGAAGCAGGCGGGACGTACGTCTGGAACCTTGCGGACGACACGGTGGGCGGCGGGACGAGCGGCGACGTGCTGCACATGCCGGCGGCGACGCTGACGGTGAACGCGACGGCGCTGGCACGGTTCAAGCTGAAGCTGGATTCGCTCGGGCACTTGAACAACTTTGATCCGAATGTGCCGCAGACGTGGGTGGTGGCGGATGCCGGGAACATCGTGGGCTTCGAATCGGACAACTTCCAGCTCGACTGGTCGAGCTTCGCGGATGAGAACCCGTTGAATCCCAGTGGCACGTTTAAGGTCGGGCAGAGTGGAAGCAATGTGGTGGTGAGCTACGTGATTCCGGAACCCGGCAGCGCGGTGGTGATCGGGGCGTTTGGAATGATGCTGGCGGGGGGGAGGAGACGGAAGCAGAAGTAGGGGTTGTGTGTCTGAATGGATGAGTGGGGGTAGACCCTCTCCCGGGCTCTCTCCCGCTTACGGGAGAGGGGGTGGATTTCTGGGGAAATCAGATCGAAGGGGGGTGGGGAATAGCTATTACCCTGCCTCTCGCGGAGCACGTGGGAGAGGGGAAACCCAGCCGCGGAGCGCCCGGCGCGTGGCGGCTAAACGGTTGGTTGAGAGGGGCGTGTTTAGCGGGCGGGGTTGTCCAGCGTTTTTAGAAGATCTTTGGCGCCGGGGTGGTTGGGGTTTTGCTTTAACACGATCTGGAGTTCGCTGCGCGCTTCGGGGTCGCGGCCGAGGAGGTGCAGGGAGCGGGCTCGCAGGAAGTGGGCGTCGGTGTTGTTGGGGTCGAGGGCAATGACGCGGGCGAAGAGTTGTTCAGCGGCGGAGAAATTGGACTGGCCGAAACGCAGGATGGCGAGGGTGCCCACCACGGGGTGCGGGGCGTCCGGACGTTTAACTAATTCTTCCAGAATGACGAGGACTTTGGCGCGCACGCGATCGGCGGCGGCTTGCTGGGTGGGGTCGCGATAGAGTCGGTCGGAGACCTGGAGGAGCGGGCGCCAGTTGTCGCCGAGGAGGTCCATCAGGCGGTCGAGCTCGTTGAAGGTATAGACGTACTCGTCGGTGATCTCTTCGAGGCGGGCGGGGGCGAGGTTGAGCACTCGGGAGAAGATTTGCGCCGCGTCAGCCCAGCGCTCGTGCAGAAGGTGGACGTGGGCGACGAGCATGAGCGCATCGGGATTGCCGGGGGCTAAGCGGGCGGCGGTGAGGATGTGGCGTTCGGCGGCGTCGGTGTCGCCGAGGAGCAGCTCTTTCTCGCCGATGTACCAGTAGATGGGGCCATAGGTGGGGCAGAGGGACCGGGCGGCGTTGAGTTCGGAGATGATGGCGTGGGCTTGGTCGAGATTGGAGCCCGAGAGCTCCACGTTGCCTTGAGCATTGCGCTGGCGGGTGACGGAGCGCCAGCGGTAAGCGCCAAGCCAGTAATGGTATATGATATTGTTGCGTTGATTGTTGAGGGCAGCTTGGGATGAGGCGAGGAGGTCGGCGAAGGCGGCGTCGGTGCCTCGCCAGTTGCGGGCGGCGAGGCGGTCGCCGCTCTCGCGGGCGCGGTTGTAGGAGGTTTCGGCTTGGTAGCTGGTCCAGGCGAAGGAGAGGAGGGTTGCGGAGACGGCCAGGCCGAGGGGGAGGGGAAGGAGGCGGTTGAGGAGGACTTTCGAGAAATGAGGTCTTTGGTGGTTCCCAAAAGAGCCCTCACCCTGCCCTCTTTCGGGGTACTGGGAGAGGGGAAGATGCGGATCAGCGGAGTGATGGGAGGGGGGAAGAGGAGAAATGCGCGTAGTCCGAGCGACGTTCAAGATCGCTCCGCAGACGGCGGCGGAGAGGGAGGCGATGGCTGGGAGATGTTGGCCGTAGTCGGTGAAGCTGTGCCAGAAGACGGCGACGAAGCTGTAGCCTAATCCGACGGCGAGTGCGCCGGAGGGATCGCGCGAGCGGGCGGCGCGGGCGAGGGCGATGAGGATGATCGTGATGAAGGCGAGGACGCAGAGCGCGCCGAATATTCCGGTTTCTTCGAGCGACTGGAGCAACTCGCTTTCGAGTTGCGTGGCGACGCTGACGGTGGGGTTGGTTTCATATTGCGGAAAGACGTACTCGTGGGCTCCGAGTCCAAAGCCGGTGAGGGGGAAGTCGCGCCAGGCGCGGACGGCGGCTTTGTCCATCTCCAGGCGGATGCCGTAGGCTTGGGGTGTGGCTGCGGAACGGACGTGGGAAAGGATCTTGTCGACGCCGAAGTAGACGAGCGTGGCGAGGGGGACTGCGCCGACGAGAAGGAGGAGGATCGCTGTGCGTCCGACCGATCCGCGGAGGATCAGCAGCAGTGCGAGCGCCGCGCCGCCGGCGAGCATGGCAATTATTCCGCCGCGGGAGAAGGAGAGAGGGATGGTGATCCCGCCGAGGACGATGATGGGGATCGTCCACCAGGCGACGTTGCGCAGTCCTCCGCCGGTTTTTTGCAGGCTGGCGATGAACAAGGCGAGGGCGGCGCCGATGCAGAGATTCATGAACTGCGAGAAGTGGCTGTGGTTGACGAATGGGCCGGAGTAGGCGGTGTGACCGATGCGAATGCGCCAGTAAATGCCGGGTGCGCGGGTGAGATCTTGCGCAAGCGCGATGCCGCCGATGATGGCCCCGAGGAGCGCGATCCAGACGAGCAGACGGGTGAGGCTTCGGGTCGTACGGAAGAGGGTGAGGACGGTGATGAAGACGACCGTCGCGAGCAGGACGATGCAGAGCGCGTGACGTGTGGCGTGGGGGTAGAGGGACAGGGGAGCGTGGCGGAGTAGCGCGGGCGCGTCTGGGAGATCGCTGAGAAGTTCCTGGCGCAGTGAGAGAGCGCGCGGTGAGAGGAGGTTGAGCAGTGGGGCGGGGAGGGGGATCAGTTGAGCGGCGGCGAAGAGGATGTAGGCGGCGATGGGGAGGTAGATCCATCGGCCATGATCGCGTTGTGGAAAGAGTGTCTGGCGCGTGGCGACGAGGAGGGCGAGGAGAGCGCCGGCGGCGAGGGCGAGGCCTTCGCGCCAGGCTTCGACGGCGCCCAAGGCCAAGGGAGAGAAGGCGAGCAGCGCGACGAGAAGCAGCTCGATGGCGGTGTCGAGGACGCGGAGCGGGCGCGATTCGGTTGGGGGTGGAAAAGACACGAGCGCGGCTATCTTAACCGCGCTCGCAGTGGTGGACCTAATGTGGGGTTACTTCTGCTTGTCGTCGTTGCCCTTGCCGTTGTTGTTGTCGTCGGAGTTGTCCTTCTGGGGCTTGGTCTTGGAACGATCTTCCTTGTCCTTGGGATCCTTGTCCTTCTTCGCGTCGACGACAACGACGGTGCCTTTATCGGCGGCGGCTTTGGCGGTGTGCGCGTAGCCGAAGGTGAAGGAAAGGATAACGGCAGCGGCAATGATGAACTTCATGATCTCGCCCTCAAAAAGACTACTTTAACGTAGCGCATGGAGGGTTGTCAGTCAAAAAATTTATTTGGACCTTGATCGATTATTCCGCTCCACATGGAGCTAATCGTTTCGGTGCTTCTATTTCTCTACGCGGGATATGAGTCGGTCCTACAGGCGGCGCTGGAGCTCGCTGGCGAGGGTCGTGAAGGCTTGGTCGGAGAGGCAGACTTCGGCAAACATCTGGCGGACAAGATCCGGGGTGAGTCGGCGGAAGTCCTTCTCCACGGGGACGACGAGAAGACCACCGAGATCAACTGACGCCGGGCTCAGCAGATACTTGCTGTCGCCCTCGGCGAAGAACATGTCCGGGCGGTGCTTAGCGCGTGGGAAGAGGATGATCTGCCAGCGGTCGCCAGTCCACAGGGAGAGGATGTTGAGCATTGGTTCGTCGGTGCTGGCGGTGATGGTTTGGTGGGCGGCGTAGTAAGAGTCAAAGGCAGCTTGCAACGCATCCGCGCTGGGTGATTCGATTGTGATGAAGCGGCGGAGGCCATCGGATATAGCGTGAACTTCAACCTCTTTTGCGGACAGCGCGCGGGCGGTGGTGGCCTTGAGACGGGTAAGCTCGTGCTCCAGGGGCATGAGGTGGCGGATTCCGGCTTGGAAATGGACATGGTCGGGTGCGCTGGCGCCGCAGCGGGGGCCGTTATAGAAAACGGTGTAGCGGGAGCCAATCGCACGGGTGAGGTCGAGCATGGTGCCGAAGGCGTCGCCGATCAGTTGTGGACGGTGCTCGCGGTGAGGGATGGTTAAGTGCTCGGGGAAGATCGGGAAGGGGTTGATCAGGATGAGGTAGCCATCATCAAACGGTAGGGCTCGCTGCTCTCGCGGGAGGTGGCCCGGGCAGAGAAAGCACTTCCGCTCGCGGATGGTCTTGTCATCAACTTTGGCGGCGGAAGAGACGATGCGGTGGGGGTTGTACTGGAGCCGGACTGTGCATTGGTCAAATTCCATCGAGCGGGTCTCGACCTGCTCAAGGTTGGCGTAGTTGGTGCGGAGGAGCTCCCAAGTGAGCTTTTGCTGGATCAAGAGCGCGTGGCAGTCATTGGCGAGGTCGCCGGGGGTCTGGCGCGGATGCTGAGCGGTGGAGAGGACGAGTTCTGAGGACATCAAATGATCCGTTGAGGAACTTAACGCTGGCGATATTTTATGATCAGACGGCGGGGGAAGCAAAGAAGTTCGGGGAAGTGATCGAGATTCTCCCTGGCAGTGCCCGGCGAACGGCGCAAGACAGGGGGGTGACGCGGGCGTTTGGGCTACTTCTTGTTCTTCTGCTGGCGGGCGAGGATCTCGATCGTCCTTAACTTGTCTTTGTAGGCGTTGTAGCTGTTGAGTTTATCGATATCGAGATTGGCGTCGGTGTTACCTTCCCAGCGGCGGCAGAGGTAGACGGCGTCATAGATTCGGCCGATCTGGTAGTCGCGGGAGATGGCCAGACCGACAGCGTAATCTTCGCCGTAGCTGGTGTTGGGGACGTTGATCTTGCGAAGCAGGGGGGTGAAGAAGGCGCGGGGGGCGCCCAGGCCGTTGATGCGGAGGGCGTTGTTGCGGCCATTTTCCGGGGTCCATTCGCGGTG
>DASVUC010000190.1:0-34625 GCA_036387255.1 Tepidisphaeraceae bacterium
GCTGGATGGGGCGGACTACATCGGCGTGGGGCCGTTCTTTAAGAGCTCCACGAAGCCGAGGGATTTTGTGGCGGGGGCGGAATACGCGCGGCAGGCGGTGGAGAAGATCAGGATTCCGGCTGTAGCGATCGCGGGGATTACCGAAAACAATGTTGAAGAAGTGCGGGCCACAGGGATTCGTGCAATCGCGGTGACGGCTGCTGTCTTGAGCTGCGAGGATATTCGGGGGGCGGCGCGAAGGATGAAGGAAAAGCTAGTCCGCTCGTAGCATGGGCGTCTCGCCCATGCACCTCAAACAGCATGGGCGAGACGCCCATGCCACGCAAAAAAGCTCCGCAGGGCGTGCGGAGCTTTGATGATGACTCAATTAGATGCGCAGTTAGACGACTCTCCATCGGCGGTCGCGGTGGCGGGAGAGGCGCTGAGCGTAGTACATGTCGAGCGCGCCAATGGCCAGGACGGATGCGGCGACGAGGGCGAAGCGTCCGCGCTTCTTGGTCTTCATCGCTGCTACGCCGAGGAGGGCGGTGTCGAGCATGTCGCCCGCGACGCGTGACCAGACGCCGGTCTTGAGGGCGTGGGTGGGCCGGTCTTCGGTGAGGATGCTGAAGCCGTGCATCAGCTCGCGCACGCCGAGCACACGGAGGATATTGCGCTGCTCTTTGCTGTCGTCGATGCCGAGGAGGTTTTCGACTTGCCGGGGTGCGGCCACTTCCGCCAGGCCGATTCCCAAGCTTGCCCAACCCAGCCCCCGGGCGCCTTGAACATCTTCTAATGCTTCATTTCCGAACATGATCCTTCTCCTTCACGAGCGTCCTTAACTTTCAGCTGCACTTTTCATTACGCTGCCGGGTCGAGCACGACCTTGATGCACTGATCGATCTTCTCGCGGAACAGGTGGTACGCCTGCGGCGCTTGCGTCAGGGGCATGCGGTGCGTGACGACGAAGCTTGGATCGATGCGGCCCTGACGAATGAAGTCGAGCAACTCTGGGACATACTTGTGCACGTGGGTCTGGCCGGTCTTGATAGTAAGACCTTTGTTCATCAGCGCGCCGACGGGGATCTTGTCGCTCGCTCCTCCATAGACGCCCGCGATGGAGACGGTGCCGGCCTTGCGGCAGCATTCGATCACCTGGCGGACGACGGCGGGTCGCTCGGTTTCGCCCATCATCATGGTCTTGGCTTTGTCGTAGATGTGCTCAAGGGTGTTGCTGCCGTGCGCTTCCATACCGACGGCGTCGATGCAAATGTCAGGGCCGATGCCGCCGGTGAGATCGAGCAGGCGCTCGTAGACGTCTTCGGTGCTGTTGTCGATGGTGATGGCGCCGGCGTCCCGCGCCATCTGGAGGCGCTCCGGGACCATCTTGCCGTTGTCGATGGCGATGACGCGGCCGGCGTTGCAGAGGAAGGCGCTCTTGATGGTGAACTGTCCGACCGGTCCGCACCCCCAGATGCCGATGGTGTCGTCGGGGCGCGGGTTGCAGTGCTGCACCGCCATGTAGCCGGTGGGGAAGATGTCGGAGAGGAACAGGAGCTGATGGTCGGTAAGATCCGTAGGCATCACCTGGCAGTTCACGTCGGCGAAGGGGACTCGGAGGTACTGCGCTTGCGCCCCGGCGTAACCGCCGGTGAGGTGCGAGTAGCCATAGATGCCGGCGGTCGCATAGCCGAACATGGTTTCGCCGATGTAGGGCTTGGTATTGGTGTTATCGCAGCAGCTCCAGAGCTGGTTCTTACAGAAGAAGCATGAGCCGCAGCCGATCGGGAAGGGGATGACGACGCGGTCGCCGACTTTGAGCTTGCTCTGGTCGACGTCCGGGCCGACTTCTTCGACGATGCCCATTGGCTCATGGCCGAGGATGTCGCCGGGCTTCATGAAGGGGATGAATCCATCGACGAGGTGCAGGTCGGAGCCGCAGATCGCGGTGCTGGTCATGCGGACGATGGCGTCGCGCTTGTTGATGATCTTGGGGTCCGGGACGTTTTCAACGCTGACTTTGTAGGGGGCACACCAGATGAGGGCTTTCATGATGGGTTCCTTGTGGTAGCGGATGGTCGGGGTGATCTCGAATCTCAGATTTCAAATTTGAGATTTTTCAAAGTTCATATTTCCGATTGAAATCTCAGCTTGCCGTTTTCGTTGCGACACTCACGCTTCGTACTTTCCTTGGCCGGTGCAGGTGCCTCGGGTTTGGCCGGAGACGGTTGGGATCTCACCGGTCTCCATGAGGCGCTTGAAGTTGCGGATGTCTTCGCGGATCTGACGCTCAAGGGCAGGCGAGTAGAGCTTGGCTGCGACAGCGCCGAGCGCGCCGGCAGGAGGGACGTAGCTGAGCATGGCGCGGACGATGGTGCCTCGGTCGCCAATGGCTTGTTCAAAGCGGACTTCGCCGGCGTTGTGGACGGCTGCTCCGGGCAAAGATGTCCATGCGATTGCGCGATCGGGTTCGTCGCGCGTGATCTGCGCGTCCCACTCGACGGTTCCGGGGACGGCGCGGACGTTGGCCACCCAGTGAGATTTTCCGCCTTCCAGGATGTCGACGCGCTCGAGGTGCGTCATGATCTGCGGCAGGCGGGTAAAATCACGCCAAAACGCGTAGAGCTGGTCGGCAGGTTTGGCGATGAGGAACGCCTGCTGGACGCGAATGCCGCGGCGGGCGAGGGCTTGGCTGCCGACCTCCTGCTCGCGCGTGTTCAGGCCGAGCGCGTGATAGAGGGGCGAATATCCGCTGGCCCCGCGGAAGAGCATGTCGCCGCCGACAGCAGCGATGACGGCTCCAAGCGAGCCCCCGCGCATCAGACCCAGCGCGCCAAGAATCGCTCCCGATGCGACGGAAACGGCCCGCTCATTGGCACCGATGTTAGCCCAGCCCTGTTGAGACTGGTTGCTTCGACCGGTGTACTGGCGAGGGGCGGTGATGCCGAACTGTTCCCGACTGAACGTTCCTTCCGCTAATGTCATGGCAGATTCTCCGTCTTCACCACCCTCGCCGCGCACGTGTCCACCGCGCGGGAGAGGGCTTTGAGACTGGCGGTGTCGCAAAGAAAATGCCGGGTGTGGAAGAGGCTGGTGAATGAGTTGTTGTGATTGGCCGGGCGTGTGCCCACCGAGAACATGGACCAACATCCACAGCTACGACGACGCGGTGGGTTCGAGACCACCGGGAGTGGTGAACTTTCTGTTGTAGGGGGTGGGCGATATCCATTAAAATGGATGCATCACGTCTCTCGGAAACAGGTTATGGCTCAAGATGATCCGCTGCGGCTTAGCCGAATAGCGACGATTTGGACGATGGTCCGCCAAGCCAATTCTCCTGGCGACGATGCCGCTGATGAAGCGCAGCGCCTGCTGATGGAGCGATACTGCACCGCGGTACACCGATACCTGCTGGGGGCGCTGCGGGATGAAGAGGCGGCGGATGAGCTCTTCCAGGAGTTCGCGCTGCGGTTTCTTCGCGGAGACCTCAAGCGCACCGATGCGCGCAAAGGGCGATTCCGCGACTATGTGCGGACAGTGCTGATCAACCTTGTGAACGATCATCACCGCAGCAGGAAGAAGCTCGTCACGTTGCCGGAGAACGCGGCTGCGCTGTCAACGGATTCGGCTGAACTGGAAGACGATCAGTTCATCGCGAGCTGGCGCGCGGAGCTGATGAACCACGCTTGGGCGGCGCTCGAGAAAACGCAGCCGAACTTTCATGGGGTGCTGCTGTTCCACGTGCAGAACCCCTGGGTGGAATCGCAGCAGATGGCGGAGGAGCTTTCGGCAAAGCTGGGGAAGACCATGACGGCGACCAACATCCGTGTCACGCTGCACCGGGCGCGGGAGCGGTTTGCGGAATTGCTGCTGGGAGAGGTGATCCGGTCGCTGGGGGATGCGACGGAGGAGGAGCTGATGGGGGAACTTCGGGCGCTGAATATGCATCGGGTCTGCGAGAGTGCGGTGCGGAAACGACTCGATCGCCGCAAAGCGCACGCCCAGGCTTAATGTTCGGCGTTACACTTCGGTGTTCAGCGTTCGGTGTCCAAAGTTCCCCTTTTATTCCTGAATCAAGTTCTGATGGATACGGAAGACGTCAGCTTCGCGGCCGATTTAACGGGGATCCTGCCGCCGGCCGGGCCGTCCGCTTCGCTGGCGGCGGCGGCTTTGCGGTTCAAGCCTCGGATTGATGGCTACGACGTCGAAGAGAAGCTCGGCGAAGGGGGCATGGCGACGGTTTGGCGAGCGACGCAGCTGTCCACCCGGCGGAAGGTGGCGCTGAAGCTGATGGGGGCGGCCGTGGGGTCGGAGGCGTTTCGATCTCGGTTTGAGCGGGAAGTGCATCTCACGGCGCGGCTCGAGCATCCCAACATCGCGCGCATCTACGACAGCGGCGTGCATGAGGGGATCTGCTACTACGCGATGGAGCTGGTGCACGGGGAGCCGCTGGATGAATTTGTGCAGTCGCGGCAATTGTCGCGGCGGGAGATCCTCTCCCTCGTGCGCCTCGTGGCGCTGGCGGTTCAGCATGCGCACCAGCACGGGATCATTCACCGTGATTTGAAGTTTTCTAATGTGCTGATCAGTCCTGATGGTCAGCCGCATCTGCTGGATTTCGGGCTGGCGCGGGCGCTTGATGCGGATGGGCAGGCGAAGCAGCTTACGCTCGCCGGGGAGATTTCGGGGACGCCGGCGTTTATGTCGCCGGAGCAGGCGGCCGGAAATCACGACCACATCGACACGCGCACGGATGTTTACAGCCTGGGCGTGATGCTCTATCGCGCGCTGCTGAACCATTGGCCGCACGATTTGAACGGGACGCACCATGCGGTGATGTACCGGATCCAGGAGCAGGAGATCATTCAGCCGCGCGCGGTGGATCCGAAGCTGGATCGCGAGCTGGAGGCGCTGCTCCTGAAGGCGCTGTGTCGTGATATCGAGCATCGCTACAGCTCAGCCGGTGAGCTGGCGGCGGACATTGAGAATTACCTCGACGGCGATCCATTGATCGCGCAGAAGCAGACGACGTTTTATTTTTTGCGCAAGCGGCTGCGGAAGCACATAGTGCCGGTGAGCGTCGTCGCGGTCGGCTTGATGGCCTCAGTCGTGGCTGCGGTGGTGACATTTCCGTTCATGATCGCGATGGGTGGGATGACGCTGCTGATCGCGGTGATTCTGCTGGCGCTGTTTGAGATTCGGCGGCAGCGCGACCTCGCTGTGGTGGAGCGAAATCGCACGCGGGCGCTGCTGCGGATCAGCGAGGCGATGAGCCGACAGCGGAACCTGCACGATCTATGGGACCTGATCCTGCGTGAAGCGCGCGGCCTCACCCGCGCTGACGCGGGTTCTCTGTTTCTTTGCAGCGGGGACAAGCTGGAATTCGTCATCGCTCAGAACGACACGCTGCTGGAGCGCCTGGGGTCGGCGCAGTTCAGCAGTCGCTTTTGCCGATCAATGCTGGAGATCAATGACAGATCGATTGTGGGCTACGTCGCCATGACGGGCACGCTGGTGAATGTGCCGGATGTGAGGAAGATCAGCCCGCGACTCCCCTTCCGCCACAACCCGCAGCGCGATCAGCAGAACAATTACGTGACGCAATCGGTGCTGGCGGTGCCGCTGACGAATCCTGAAGGTGAGACGCTGGGGGTGTTGCAGCTGATCAACTGCCAGGAGGGGGGCGCGATCACGGCGTTTCCACGTGAATTGGAATCACTGGTGCAGTCGATGGCGACACATGCGGCGATTGCGCTGAGTTACCAGCGGCGGGCGAAGGAGCGGTAGGGCGCGGAACCGCAAATGCAATGAAAACGACGTTCACGCTGCGCGGAAATAAAAACGGGAGCAGAGGGCTTTGGCGCTCCCGACCAGAACGCCAAACACCATGCTCCCTGGAGATCTTATTTCTGGCTCGTGCTTGAACTGTGGTATCAGTTGGGCGCAGGCGTCACAATCGGGTTTTCCCCGACAGCTTGGCTGACGCGTTAGAGCTCGACCGAGGTGAGCCCTTCGCGAATGGCATACTTGGTCAGTTCCGCGACACTGTAGATGTTGAGCTTTTCCATGATCTGGCGGCGATGCGTCTCCACGGTCTTCACGCTGACATGCAAGGTGGCGGCGATTTCTTTGGTGGCCTGCCCTTCGGCCATGAGCTGGAGCACTTCACGTTCGCGGGGGGTAAGCCGATCAAAGGCGGACGTGCCGTTGGCGCGATGGCCGACGCCTTCGTGCTCAATCCCGTCGACCAGGCGCGGGCTGATGTAGATCTCGCCGGCGAGAACCGTGCGAACACATTTTTCCAGTTCGTCGAACGTGCCGTCTTTGGGGAGGTAGCCGGTTGCGCCGGCGCGGAGCAGTTCTGAAGGATAGCGGCGATCGGTGTGCATCGAGAGCCCCACCACCTTCGTGCCGGGCTGATCGTTGAGAATCTTCCGTGTAGCCTCGACGCCGTTGAGACCGGGCATGGAGACATCCATCAATACGACGTCGGGGTTCAGCTGCTGCGCGAGTTCGACCGCCTGGCGGCCATCGCAGGCTTCAGCGATGACGTCGAAGTCGGGCTTGCCCTCCAGCAACTTCTTCAGACCCTCGCGAAACATTGAGTGATCGTCGGCTAACAAAATCCGCATGATACTTCTCCGAAAAAACCACCTCGCGATTTGAAAAGCCGTGCCTCTCCTGCGAAGTGCATCTGCTCCCCGGGAAACCAAAAACTATAGGCCAGACATCCCATGGAGCAACTTTTAAAAGACTTCTTTTGCTACTTTGAATTCCGAGGTTGCGAAGGTGTCTTCTCTTACGCTTTCCCTTCATGCACAATTCATGCAATGGACGGTGCTACGGCGCTCATTTCTGCTTTGACCGGTTATGCGAAGCAAATCGAAACAGTGTTAGGAAAAGCCGCAGCGCCGCCCGCCTTTACGGCGGAAAGCGCCTTTGCCGTACAACTCGAACGCGCGCTGCCCCAGAATATCGAGCAAGGGTCGGTGGACCGTCTAAGGGAAATCGGAAACAGCGGTCGGCTGCGGGAGATCTCGGTGGTGGATCATCTCGGTCATCAGCGGCCGATCTATTTGCCGCTGATGCTGTACGCGTGGCTGCTGAATTACCGTCAGCGTTTCGAAACAATGCCGCGGGAGGAATTTGGGCAATGGGATGAGGCGCTGCGGGCCTGGTGTGAACTGCTGGAGACGACGGTGACGCAAAGGGGCGCGTCGACGCCGCAGGTGGCTTTCTCGGCTCTGGCGCTTTATACGGCGGGGAAGGTGTTTGTCCGGGATCCGTGGACGGATCTCGCGGCGGGTGCGATGGGAGCGATCTGTCAGACGCAGCAGGCGGATGGTTCACTCCTGGCGCCCGACGCAGCGGTTCATCCGGAGATCACGTGGTATGACGAGCTCGCGACGCTGCATGCGCTGGCGAGTTATGCGGTGCAGGCCGAGGATCGGTCGGCTGCGGGGGCGGTTGCGCGGGCGACAAAGTTTCACTTGCACGCGGTTCAGCCGGATCATGCGACGGCGCAACCGTTTGGACTCTTCGCGTTTATTTGGAATGAGAAGACGCGGGCGCTGGCGGATCAGATTCTCCACACGCTCCAGCTTCGCCAGCCCGTCAGCGATGCCGCTTCGTTGATCCTGCTGTACGACTGTTTATACTGCCTGCGCTTGTTCTTGTAGCACCATGACTATGTCAGAATCGACCAACACCCTGGACCCGGAACTGCTCGAGCTGCTTCGCTGCCCGTTGACGCGGAGCAGGCTGCGCCAAGAAGGCGATTTTCTCATCGCGGAAGTCGGCGGCTTGAGCTATCCAGTGCGCGATGGGATTCCCGTCATGCTGGTGGAGGAAGCGAAGCTGCCGGCGGGGGTTTCATCGCTGGATGAGTTTCGGGCGCGGTACAAGGACCAGATCCCTTCGGCCTAAAGATGCAAGCGCCGCCGCGGACACCTCGGTCGGTGGGGCATTGGCTGCTGCTGCTCGGGGTGTGGTTAGCGGGGCTGCTGGTGTGGACGTTTTACATTGCGTTGTTCCTTGCGATGTTCTTTCGTTATTTGACCTGATCATGCTCGCGCCTCGTCCGTCGCGTACTAATTGTCGCTCGACGGGAAGGCGAAGGTGATCGTGCGATTCGTTTCGTCAATGCTGGTGACGGTGCCTTTGGGTCTTAGGGATTGGGCGAAAGCGCTGACGTCGTCGACGGGGGCGAAGAGGAGCTGGAGGTGATCGGCGCGCGGGGTGACGGACCAGCTCTTTGCGAGGGGGCGGAGCTGCGTGTGAACCTGCTGGGCGAGGTCGAGATCGAGCTGCTGGCCGAGGGGCTGGGGGATGTTGACCTGAACAACTTTATCCGACCCGTAGCGACTGGCGAGAACCTCGTAGCGATCGAGGAAGGAGTGAGCAGGCGTCGTGGGTGGGGCGGAGTTTACGAGCGCGCTAGCGGGGCTCGGGGGCGCGGCGGCGATGGTTGCGGGGGACGCGGTGCGCGAGAAGAACGCGCCGGAGTAGAGGTACAGGCTGAGGATGGCGATACAGGTGCCGGCGAGGAGGAGCTTGAGGTTCTCGCGGAAGAAGGCGATGCCGCAGATGACGCAGCCGAGGAGCACCATCATCGAGGCGGCGGCGAAGATGAGGTGCGGGATCAAGAAGTTTTTCGGGATGCTGACACCAAGAAACGGGAGCAGCAGCGCCGCGGCGCCAAGCGCGGTGAAGAGCAGACCGACGATGAGGATGCGGTTGGGGTCGGGCGGCGGGCGCTCGCTCGTGCGGAGCGAAGCCTGAGACTTTCTGGCAGCGGGTGTGGCCGTTTTTTTCGGCTTCGGCGGAAGCGGCGCGGGTTGGGGATCAGGTTCATCGAAGTCGATCGTCGTTGGTGGCGGGGCTAGATCCTCACCTCCGAGGGTGTCGTCAAGACTAACTTCGCTGAGGCTTTCAGCGGGAACTCTGCCAGGCGAGTCGATTGCGTCTGCACGCGTCGTACTTTCTGGCTCAAAATTAAATTCGGGTAAGGGCGGGAGATCGTCCTTCTCCTTCTCGAGATCCTCCGACGGTCGAGGCGACGCCGCGACGGCGGGGACGAGCGATCTGCCGGCGGGTTGGGTTACAGCGCGTCGGACGGGGAGGGGCACGACGAACGGGTGAGCGCACGTGGGGCAGTCGATCTTCATGCCGACGAGGTCGGGCATGTAGGGGAATTCAGCCGAACATGCGGGGCAGGTGATGACGTCGCGCATGGCGGAGTCGCCCTAATTCTTATCGAGCTCGCCCCAGATGGTGACATCCTTGGGATCGGCGCTGATGCAGGCAACGCTGCTGGTGCGGTAGATGACTTTGTTGCCGCTTCCGAAGCCGCCGGGCGGGACGTCCTTCGGCGTGGAGAGGTAGCGTTTCAGCGGCTCGGCAAACTTGCTGACGAAGCAGGGTCGGACAGCGCCATCGCCGTAAAGAACGTTGATGAAGGTGGACGCGCCGGAGCCATGATTCGCGGGAGGCACCTGGGGAAGCTCGGCCAGGATCGCCTGACTCTTCAGGCGGAAGAGCTGGACCATGTCCGGATAGCCCACCTGGCGGTTGAGTTCATCATGGCCCCAGCCCTGTCCTAGCACCGGACGGACTGCGTAGTCGATGCGGGTGCTGAGGGTGTTCTTGCCTTCGTCTTTCAAGTCTGGCCAAGGGTTCTCCGGCACGTTGAACTTGAACGCTTTTCCGTGCAGATCGGACGGGCAGTAGAGCATCTTTGCATTCCCTTTGTGGATCAGTCCCGCAGAGACCAGCGGGCCGCCGGCGGCGGAGGGGCGGCCCCAGGCCCAGATGTAGTGATTGCGGTTCGTGAAGTAGCCGTTGTCGCCGTCGGCGGGCCCAGGTTCGCGCTCCATGTCCGGGTACGGAAGGTTGAGCGAAGCGGAAATCCCCAGCGGCACATGCTCTTCATTCTGCTGCGAATACATAATGTAGAACGCGCCGACTTGGCGGAGGTTGTTCATGCACTGAGTGGCGCGGGCGCTGGCGCGGGCCTTAGTGATGACCGGGAGGAGGATGCCCATCAGCAGCGTGATGATGCCGATCACGACGAGGAGTTCGGTGAGGGAAAAGCCGCGGGAATGGGTGGTGCGGGACATGGGGGACCCCTTTTGTTGGCGGAGGTGAAGTGGTGTCTGTTGAAAAGCGCTCACCCTGCCCTCTCCCGGAGTACCCGGAGAGGGGAAGAGAGGAGTACCCGGAGATGACGAAGCCGGTGAAGCTGTCATCCTGAGGTATTCCGAAGGATCTGCGTCGAGCCGCTTTGCGGGCCAGATGCTTCGGAGTACCTCAGCATGACAACTCTCGAGGCGTGAAACTGTTCGAAACTCGTGGAGCATTTTCAGTTGCGATCGATCACCCACCAGATGGTTCGGGCGTACGGATCTTTGGAGTAGCAGGCTTCAGCGCTTTGCCTGGTGTAGCCGGGGGCGGCGTTGCCGGTGGCGAGGTAGCGTTTCATTTCTTCGCGAAAGTCGTTGGCGTGGACGATCCGGACCGAGCCGTCGCCGTAGAGGGCGTGGAGCCAGGGGTTGGCGGCTGTACCGTGGTTGTACGGCGGGAGCTGCGGGAGCTCGGCCATCAGGGCATAGTTCTTCTGCTTCACGAGCTTGGTCATGTTGTTGCAGGAGTAACCGTCGCCGTCGAGATCGAACGTCCACAGCGAAGGCGTGGGACGAACCGCGTAGCTGATGCGCGTGGTGATCTTCGGCCCATTCTCCGGCCAGGGGTTGGCGGCGGAGTTGTATTGGAAAGCTTTGCCGTGATTCTCGCTGGGGCAGTAGAAGATCTTTCCGCTCTTGCCCTTGATCATGCCGGTGGCGACGAGCGGACCGCCCGCCGACGACGGAAACCCCAGCACGTAGAGGAAGTGATTCGCCGCGACCGGATATTCGGGCGGCTCTTCGGGACCGGGCGTGGTGGTGAGCGGCGGGACGGTGCCGACCATGCTGACGCCGAGCGGCACGAGATCGTTGTTGATCTGCGCGTACATGAAGTAGGAGAGCCCGATCTGGCGCAGGTTGTTGGCGCAGCGGCTGGCGAAGGCGGCTTCACGCGCCTTGACAAGCGCGGGAAGAGAGAGGCCGACGAGCAGCGTGATGATCCCCACCACAACCAGAAGTTCGACGAGCGTAAAAGCTCGCGCATGGCGGCTGGCAGACATGTGTTCCACCCTTTTCAGCTTACGCGGCAAACGGGCTACCGACCTTCGGCAGCCCCCCTTTTGGCATCGCAGATTGTACCACTTGGCGATGAGCAGGAAACATCTAATTCAAATTCAGCAGAATTGCATGGGCTAGACGCCCATGCCACGCGGGGGGCTGGGATGCAATCGAAGTTGGATTACGGCTGCGCGTTGGCTTGCTCGGTAAGGACGCGCTTCAGGACTTTTCCCGTGGGGGAGCGGGGGAGATCTTGCACAACACTGACTTCCCGAGGGACTTTCCAGTTGACGAGGCCCTGGGATCTGGCGAACTCGCGCACTTCGTCGGCGGCGAGGGTGGCCCCTTCCTTGGGGACGACGAACGCGACCACCACTTCGCCTCGGGAAGGATCCTTCTTGCCGACGACGGCGGCTTCACGAACGGACGGGTGGCGGAGGAGGACGTCTTCGATCTCCCGCGGGCTGGCTTTCTCGCCAGCGACGATGATGAGTTCTTTTTTCCGGCCGGTGATGTGGAGATAGCCCTCGGTGTCGACCATGCCCATGTCGCCGGTCTTGAAGTAGCCGTCGGCGGTGAGGGCTTTGGTAGTTTCATCAGGGAGGTTGAAGTAGCCCTTCATGATCATGGGGCCTTTGAGCCAGACTTCTCCGGATTGGCCGGGGGGGAGGGGCTTGCCCTCGTCGTCGGTGATGCGGACCTGCACGCCGGGGAGCGTGCGACCAACGGAGCCAACCTTTACCCAGCCCGGGACGTTGAGGGCGACGACGGGTGAGGTTTCGGTGAGGCCGTAGCCTTCGTAGAGCGTGACGCCGAAGCGCTGCTGGAAGTTTTCGCGAAGCGCGCCAGGGAGCGGCTCGCCGCCGCTGATCAGGGCGTAGATGCTCTTGAAGTCATCGGCGGAGGCGTTCTTGAGGTGTGCCATCGCAGCGAACATGCTGGGAACGCCGAACATGAGCGAGACCTGGTGTTCGCGCATCGCTTTCACGGCGGCTACGGGACTGAAGCGGGCGATGTAGATGACGGTGCTGCCCAGCTGGATCGGCGCGAGCATCATCGCAGTCATGCCAAAGGCGTGGAAGAGCGGGATGACGCCGAGGAACTTGTGCTTGTGCTGGAGGGCGGCGTGCTCGATAGAGGCGTCAACGTCGCTCTGGAGGTTGCCGTAGGTGAGCATGACCCCCTTGGGCAGACCGCTGGTGCCGCTGGTGTACATGAGCACCGCGAGATCATCGGCGCCAACCGTGGGGAAATGCGGCGCGATCGCGCCTGCGGGCGGGCGCGGGAGGGCCATCAGGTCGACAACCTTAAGGTTGGATTCTTTCAGTCGGCCGGCGAGTTGCGGGATGGTGACGATGGTGTCGATGCCGCTGTCAGCGATGACATGGGCGACTTCGCGATCGCCCAGGAGGAAGTTGATCGGCACCACCGCTTTGCCGGCGAGCAGCGTGCCGTAGAAGCTGGCGACGAAGCCGGCGCTGGCGGGCAGGAGCAGGCCCACGCGCGGCTGGTTGGTCTGCATCGAAAGATACAAACCGAGACCGGCGGCGGAGGTGGCGAGCTGCTGGTAGGTGTACTGGCCGGTGTCATCGATGATGGCGATGTCGTTGGGTCGGGCGTCGGCGTTGCGGAACAGGTGTTCGAAGAGCATGATGGTTGTGCAGACTAACTTACTTCACCAGGCATGGAGGCGGAAGTGAAAGACTTTTTGATGGAAGCACGAATTTCAAAGCTCGAAATTCGAAACAACCAGGAAAAAGAAAATGATCAAATGACGCAGCCGTATGCCGTTTGGGATTTGCTTCTTCGTGCTTTGAATTTGTTTCGAGTTTCGAGCTTCGGATTTCGGATTTTGCTCCTGTTCGTGCTCGTCGCGGCAGGCTGCGCTGCTCAACCTTCTGCGTCCGACAAGGCGTCACTCGCGGCGGCGTCGCGGTCGGTTGAGACGCAGCAGTATGAGCAGGCGATTGCGCAGGCGGACACTTATCTGTCGCGGACGCCGCACGGGCCGGGGTCGGCGGAGGCGCTTTATCTGAAGGGGAGGGGCTTTGAGGGGCGCGTGGCGCAGAATCCGGGGGAGGCGAAGAAGAACTTGCAAGCGGCTCGCAGTGCATACGTCCAGGCGCTGGGGATGAAGCCTTCACAGCAGACCGAGGCGGCGATTCGAACGAGCCTGGCGAATGTGGCCTACTTTCAGGACGACTACAACACGGCATCAGACCAGTGGCAGGCGGCTTATCCCAAGCTGACGGATGCGAATGTGAAGGGATGGGTGCTTTATCGGATCGGAATTTGTCAGCAGCGATTGGGGCAGTTTGATCGCGCGGATCAGGCTTTCGCGCAGGCGCAGCGGGAGTTTCCCCATTCGGTTCCGGCCCAGCGGTCGCGCGAGCATCAGGGGGCGCGGGGGTTTTATGTGCAGCTTGCAACTTTCGCTTCCGGGGCGAGTGCTGATAAAGCGGCGGCGGCGCTGAAAACGCAGGGCGTGACGCCGGTGAAGACGACCGATTCGAAGGGAAATCAGCAGCTTCGGGTCGGGCCGCTCTCAAGTTATGGCCAGGCGATGGCGATGAAGAGCCGGTTCGCGGGGCAGTATCCGGATGCGATGGTGGTGCCGTAGAAGTATTCAGTTGAAAATGATGCAGACCCTAACCCCTGCCCTCTCCCGCGTACGGGAGAACGGGAAGAAGGGGACGTTGGTCTTGGCGTTGAGCAGGAATTGATTTGTCGCGAATTGCTGGTGAAGCAACTCAAGATGCGCCCACGGCGGAGACGCCGGCGGTGGGGTCTGGCTCAACCTCGCTGGGGGATCATGCGGCGCGGGGGATTGTTTGGTCGTTTATGCAGGGTGGAGCGCTGAAGGTATTCAACCTTGCGGCACAGTTTGTACTCGCGTGGGTGCTGGTGCCGGGGGATTTTGGTTATGTCTCGATGGCGTTTGCGGTGGCGGCGTTCTTGTCGCTGATCACGCAGGCGGGGATGAAAGAGCTGCTGATCCGGCGATACAAAGAATTCCCGGACCTGGCGACCAGCGCGTTCTGGCTCATGGTGCTGCTCGGATCATTCACAACCGCGCTGGGCTTCTTCGCCGCGCCGCTCATCGCGCACTTCTTTCATGACGATCGGCTGACAAACCTGATTCGCGTGCTGGCGTTTCAGAACATTTTCCTGAGCCTGGCGATTGTTGCTGATTCAAAGGCGCAGATCGATCTGCGCTTTCGCTTTACCGCCATTCTGGAGTTCGTCTGCTCGGTGATGCTCACGACGTTGACGGTGCTGCTGGCGTTTCTGGGGTGGGGCGCGTTCGCGTTCATTGTCCCTTGGCCTATTTTGGCGATCACCAAGTGCGCGGCATTCTGGTCGCGGACGAAGGTGCGGATCACCGGCAGACCCTCTCTTCGTATCTGGATGGACGTGCTGGGGGACAACGCGCTGCTGCTGGCGTCGGCGACTTGCCTGATGATCACGGCGCAGGGCGATTACGTGATCCTTGGCAGGATGTACAACAAGGACGTCGTCGGGCGCTACTTCTGGGCCTTTGGGCTATCGACGCAGGCGATGCAGCTTTTGTCATTAAACGTGGCCTACGTGCTGCTGCCTTCGCTGGCAAAGCTTCAGGATGAGCCGGAGCGGTTCCGCGCCGCGTTCACGCGGGCGGCGTCGGTGCTGGCGCTGCTGGCGGTTCCGGCGTGCGCGCTCCAGGGCGTGGTGGCGGATCCGCTTGTTCGTCTAGCGTTCAAGCCGGAGTATTACCCGGCGATCAAGATCGTGCAGATCCTGAGCTTCGGGTGGGCGCCGTTCGTGGCAAGTCACGCTTCCGGCTTCGCGCTCAAAGCACAGGGGAAGTTCTTGCTTTACCTCAAGCTGATGATCGGCGCGGTGCTGGTGTTTCTGCCGAGCGTCTTTCTCGGTGCGAAGCTCGGGGCGGAGGTCGGGGCGGCATTCGGTGTGGGCGTGTACAGCTTTGTCATCGGGCCACTGTCCGTTTATACAGCGCTGCGTCCTCTCGGCGGGGAAGTGCGGGATCTGGTGAAGATCTTCGGCGCTCCGCTGGTCGCGGGAGCGGTGAGCACGCTGGCGGGGTTGTGGGTGGTGCACGTCCTGCCGGCTGGCGCGGGACGAGATATTCCGCACAACCTGCTGCGCGCGGGGGCGGCGTCGATGGTCATGGCGGGGATCTATCTGCCTCTGGCGCGGGTACTGGCGCCGGAGGCCTGGGAAGAAATGCTGTCGCGCGGAAAACGGCTCTTCTTTCGGGGGAAGGCGACGCCCGCGGCGGCGTAGCTCACGCCGGCGGATTTCTCAGAGCAGCCAACAATCGATGCAGGCAGGATTCCCAGGTGAAGTCTAAGGCTCGGCGAGCGCCCGCTTCGATCAGGGAAGCTCGCGCCGATGGAGTGCGCGCCAGCGTCAGGATTTGATCAGTGACTTCTTCGGGTTTTTCGGGTTCAACGATCATTCCCGCATTTGCGACGATCTCCGGGACGGCGGTAAAGTTCGTGCCGATCACGGGGGTTCCGGCGGCCATGGCTTCGACGACGCCCATACCGAAGGTTTCGTAGCGGTTGAGGAAGAGCAGCGCGACGCTGTCGTGCATCAGCGCGGCGAGCTGTTTGGATTGTTGGTAGCCAAGAAGCTGGATGTTGGGCAGCACTTTCGCTTGATCAAGAAATTCCTGCTCGTGCTGGTGGCCCGCGACTTTGATGAGGAGGTTGGGGTCTTTCTTGAGTAAGGCGCGGGCGACGGGGATCACGTACTGCGCGCCGTCGAGGAAGTTCAAACCCGACACTGCGACAACGTACGGGCGATCCTGCGGCATGTAAGGTTGCCGTCCTGCTTCGAAGAACTCGGGCTCAGCTCCGTTGCCAACGACGATGACGCGACTGGGGTCGGCTCCGAACCATTCGATTACCTGTCGCTTGAGGAACTCGGAAACGGTAAGGATGAGCTGGCGGTTGCGGACCATTGACCGCAGGAGGAACCGGAAGCGAATGCGCGGATGGCGGCGTGTCTCGTACCCGGGCAGCGACTTGTCGAAGTAGTAAAGCGAGTGCAGTGTGCTGGCGACTTGCGCTTGTTTCGACGTAACCGCACTCTCGAACGGCGTGTAGATCCAATCCGCATCCCGGCAGAACTTGTCGATGCGTGGGCGGCCGAAGAGACTCCAGCAGATCTCCATCTTCTTGCGCGCGTACGGCAGGCGGATCGCGGGCAGATCGTGCAGCGGGCTTTGCTCGAGCTGCTGATCGTTCCCCATGACCATGGAGAAGTCGACGCCGGGCGTGCGGGCGAGCCCGTGGAACATCTGGTCGATGTGCTTGGCGACGCCGGTGGGCTTGGCGAAGACGCCGTTGACTTGGGTGTAGCCGTAGACCTTCATGCGCGGGCGCGATCTTAGCGATTCACTGCCAGATCACTACAATCCACGCCCTTCATGGGTCCGGACTATGACCAACGCCAGACGACGCTTCTGATTTCCCGCGCGGCGGGAAACTTTGGAAATCAATTGCTCGTCTTCGGACACCTGATCGCGCTGGCCGAGGAACACACGGAGTTTCGGCTGCTGAACTATTCGTTTTGGCGCTACGCGGACCATTGCCGTGGGACGGAACACAATCCGCTGTGCCGGTATCCCTTTCGAGAGGGCGATCCGCATTCGAAGCTGGAGGTCGCGCCGCGGATGCTGGCGCGGATCAAGAAAGTCAGTCCCAACCTGGTCGTGCGCGGAACGCGTCAATATGCGCCGCGGGCGCTGCAAGCGGTCTGGCCGGGGCGGAAAGTGCAGTGGTACCGGGATGAGCCGCTGGCGATCGGGGATGAGGCGTTCCTGAGCACCGTCCGCGGGCGGCGCATGGTGCTGATGAGCGGGTGGATGTTGCGGGATTGGGCGCTGTTCGAGAAGCACGAGGAGGCGATGCGATCATTCTTCGCCCCCCCGGAGAAACACCAGCGCGTGGCGGATGAGTACATGAAGGACCTGCGCCAGCGTTACGACCCGCTGATCGGATTGGTAATGCGGCAGGGGGATTATCGGGTGTGGCGTGAGGGGGAGTTTTACATCGAATCCGCGCGGTATCGCACGTTTGCGGAGCAGCTTCGCGAGCGGTTTGGACCCAAGACGGGATTCGTGGTCGCGTGCGATGAGAAGCAGGACCAAAATCTCTACGCGGGGCTGAACGCGCACTGGTGCACCGGGGTGAAGGCGGGGAGCGGGCATTACCTCGAGACATTTGCCGAATTGGCAAAATGTGATGCGGTGGTTAGCGTTCCCAGCACATTTTCCGCCTGGGCGGCCTTTATGGGTCGTGCGTCACTTATCCCCATCGCCTCGGCAACCGATGATTTGTCAAAGGCGCCGGTGTTGGCCAGGCATCTGCACGATGCGTGGCGGGATCCGACGTTTCGCCTTGCGGTTAATTAGGACGTTTGAGAGGTCGTAGTAATGAAAAAGCTGGTGGTGACGGGATCGTCGGGGCTTATCGGTTCTGAAGTGGTCAGCTACTTCTGCAAAGAAGGGTTTGATGTCCATGGGATCGACAACAACATGCGGGCTGACTTCTTCGGCCCGCAGGGCGACACGCGTTGGAACCAGAAGCGCCTCGCCAGCGAGTACAAGAACTTCAAGCACCATGAGCTGGACATTCGCGACCGCGCGAAGGTGCTGACGACGATCAACGAGCTGAAGCCGGACCTGCTCGTTCACGCGGCGGCGCAGCCAAGCCATGACTTGGCGGCATCGCGTCCGTTTGACGATTTTGACGTGAACGCGAACGGCACGCTGAACCTGCTCGAGGCGATCCGCCAGACCCGGCCGGAGACGGTGTTCTGCTACATGAGCACGAACAAGGTCTACGGTGATCGCCCCAACACCATCAAGCTCAGGGAGTTGGCAACGCGGTGGGATTACGAAGATCCGGCATACGCGGGCGGCATCTCCGAAGAAATGTCAATCGATCAAAGCAAGCACAGCATTTTCGGTGCTTCCAAAGTAGCCGCTGATGTCATGGTGCAGGAGTATGGCCGCTACTTCAACATCCGAAGCTGCTGCCTGCGGGGCGGCTGCTTAACCGGCCCGAACCACAGCGGCGTCGAGCTTCACGGCTTTCTCAGCTACCTCGTCAAGTGCAACCTGTCCGAGAAGCTGTACAAGGTTTACGGCTACAAAGGCAAGCAGGTCCGCGACAACATCCACTCACTAGACGTCGCACGGTTTATCCACGCATTCTGGGAGAAGCCGCGCGTGGCGGAGGTCTACAATATCGGCGGCGGACGAAACAATAGCTGCTCGATCCTCGAGGCATTTGACAAGGTGTCGCAGCTCTCGGGGAAGAAGATGAAGTATGAGTATGTGGACCAGAATCGCGCCGGCGATCACATCTGCTACATCAGCGATTTGTCTAAAATGAAGCAGCACTACCCGGGCTGGGACATCTCCAAGAGCCTGGATACGATCTTTGATGAGATCGTGAAGAATTGGCGGGAGCGACCGGTCTAGTGGTTGCTCCCCGGTTCAGCGAGAACATGCCGTTTGACCGATTCGTATTTCTGCGAGAAGTCGATCGGCTGTTGTCGTCAAATGGGAACCCATGAGTAATCTGCAATATCAGATGCTCCAGATGCTTGAAGGCCTGCAGCGGCCTGAAGGCATCTTGTGCATTTTCCTGTTCCTTCTCATGGGGGTGATGACCGTCGCCCTGCAGTGGATGCGCTGGGTGCTGCTGGCGCTGATGCTGTGGGTGTGCACTTTCGGCATCTCCATGTGGACGGGCAGCAACTTTGCGTTCCCGCTCCAGCAGATTCGCTCGTTTGGCCGCGGTATCTGCGGCGTCTTGCTGGTGATGCTGCTGATCCCCACGCTTCGGTCGAATCGAGGCTGGCGCTCACATTTGATCCTGGGCGGTCTCCTCGGGTTCTTCGGTTTCCAGATGGTGTCGATCCTGCGCATTTTGTTCGCAGGTGACTTTGCGCGCGGTTATTTTGGCGTCATCACCTATTCGCTCACCCTGATCACGCTGGGGGTGGGGATGTCGCGGTGGCTGCAACGGCCTGAGCACGCTATCGCTGGGATTCGCGCGCTGGCGGCAGGGGCGGCACTCTTTTGCACGGGCAGCCTCTACCAATGGCTGGTCAACCCAGGGCAGGCGGTCTGGGCTGGACGGTTTATCGGAACAACGGGCAATGCCAACCACACCGCCATGGTGCTGGGTGTTGCCATTCCGCCCATCGTCTATCTGTTCCTGCGCTCCGGGTCGTCCCTGATCATGAGGGGGCTCACGGCGGCCTTGGCGGCAACGTGCGTTCTGCTGCTGCTGTGGACCGGATCTCGAACAGGTTTTGTGACAGCGCTGTTCGGCCTTGTGCTGCTGTTCAGGCTTCGGCTGGGGAAGCTGACGGTCGCCATCGTGTGCTGCGGCGTGTTCGCATTTATCGGCCTGACACTGCTGGACCAGGCGGGCATCGTCAGTATTGCCGGCCGTCTGCTCAGCTTTGACGACACGCGTTCCGTCGTCTGGGCAAGCATGTTTGAGCAGTTCAAGAGCAGCCCGCTTCTGGGCGTGAACCAGGAGCAGGCGGCTTTCTCGGAAAATTCTTATCTGCTGGTGCTGGCGCGAACCGGGATCCTTGGAGCATGCCCGTTCATCGTGGCGTGCGTGCTGATGGTGGCGGCGATGGTGCGGCTGCAGCGGCTGCGGCCTTACCTGGGCGAGCACGTGTTGCTGGCAGACCTGACGACCGCTGGTCTGTGCGCCATTGCCGTAGGTGGGATGTTTGAGGGATATCTCTACGCGACTTATTCCTACCCGCTTTTCGCAGTCTGGATCTATGGGGCGATCATGCTTTTCCTCATCGATTACGGGCGGGCGATGGCTTACCAGATGCAGTACGCCCCGCAGGAATGGGAAGCGCAATGGGCGGAGGGGCAATACGAAGAGCAACCGGCGCACGGGCAGTACAGCGTGCCGCACGAGCAGTATCACGGGTGAGTTGGGGCGGCAAACAGCCGGACCAGCCTTTAAAAGGCTCGGCAGTCACCATTAGATGACCTTGCAGAAGCGGAGCGCCTTTCGGAGACCCTCAATGGGATCTCCGCGCTTGCGCCAGCGGTCAAGGATTTTGGGCGAGTTGGCTTTGAGGGTGTCGATGCGGTTGCCTTCAGAGATATCGAGCATGGCTTCTTCAAGGGCGGACAGATCCCCGGTGGGGAAGATTCGCCCATTGACACCGTCCCGGACCAGCTCATTTGAGGCGCCCACTACAGTGCTGGAAATGATCGCGATGCCAGCGGCGGCGGCCTCGTTGATCACAAGCCCCCAAGGCTCGAAATCACTCGGAAGAACGAGAGCATCGGAGAGACGATAGAGCGCGCTGATGACGGCTTGATCGTCCAGGAAGCCGGTCCAAATGATACGGTCCTTCAGGTGCTCGGGAACGCGAGCCATCAGTTCCTGCCGAAGTTCGCCTTCACCCAGCATGAGCAGGTCCCAATTGGGTCGCCGCGCCGCAATGCGCACAAAGGCGTCGACCATAAGGTCCGGGCGCTTCACCTGCGTGATCCGGGCACTGAAGATAAACCTGCGTCGTTCCGTGGAGATGTTGAAGTCCTGGCGGACCTTCTCGATGAACTCCGGTGAGAGGCCGGTGACGAGATCATAATCGGGTTCGACGGGAAAATAGAACATCCGGTCTTCTTTAGCGCCGTAACGCGCGAAGAAGGCTCGGCCGCAGGTTCCGCAGGGGAGGGCGCCGGTGCAGGATGAGATAATCCGCCCAACGACGCGCTCCTTCAGCCAGGCTTTGAAGCCGGTGACGGTGTCGCCGTAGATGTTGCTGTCGCCCCAGAGGAACAGGGGGACGTCATTGGCGGCGCACCAGCGGATGATCCGAAGGCGGGCGGGATCGTTATAGCCCAGCATGATGACGGCGCTGACACGATTGTTGATGAGCCAATCGATGATCTTGCCGCCCTTCTGGAACTCGGAGAGCGCAAATTTCGGGGAGTTCTGGCGGAGAACGGTGTGGCCCTTCCCGAAGGAGATGGGGTTGATTTCGGGCGGTGCGACGAATTCCCAGCGGTCGCCGGTGGTTTCGTGCGTGCAGATGGTCCAGAGCGTGATCTCGCTGGCCATCTCCTTGGCAATACGCTGGTGGACGTGAAGGCGGTATGGGGGAAGGGAATTGCAGACAACCGCCACGTTTGGCACTGCAACTCCCGGCGCCTGGCGTTTAGCTCTGCGAGTAGGTTCCATTACAAGCCCGACCACAACATCAAACCTCGTGCATGATTATCGGTTCACCCGGAGTCGATTCAACGCTTGCGGACGAAACGGCCAGAAAAGCGCGACATCAACATTAACGGCCGATAACAAACGCTCTTGACGGACCCTGTGCGGGCGCTACGCTACCGCTGTCTTTGGCCCTGCATATAGTATCGGCGGTCGAAGGCCGCGGGTTGTGACCCGATGAGCTAATACCTGCATCGCAAACCCGCGACGACAGCGTCGCCCAGCGGCTGGAATATGTGCGGAATCGCCGGAATCATTGCGGAAAAGGAGCTGGTCGTTCGGGAGGCGCTGGCGGGAATGGTGTCGGCGTGCAGGCACCGCGGGCCGGACGATGAGGGGATCGCGATTCTGCCGTTCGGGCAGCGCGTTGTGGGGCTGGGGCAGCGGCGGTTGTCGATCCAGGATTTGTCGGCGGCGGGGCATCAGCCGATGGTTCATCCGCAGACGCGCGATCAGCTCATCTTCAACGGTGAGCTTTACAACTACCCTGCCCTGCGGCGCGAGCTGGAGGCGGTGGGCGAGACATTTATCGGTCATAGCGACACCGAAGCGCTGTTATACGGATTGACGCGCTGGGGCGCGGACTACCTGAACAGGCTGGAGGGGATGTTTGCGTTTGCGTTTTATGACGCGAAGCAGCAGCGACTGATGCTGGCGAGGGATCATGTCGGGATCAAGCCGCTCTACGTGGCGAGAATCGACGGGCGGATTTTGTTCGGCAGCGAAGTGCGGAGCGTACTGGCTTCAGGGCTTGTAAACCGCGAGCTGGATTCGCGCGGCGTGGCAGGATTACTTGCCTACGGCGCGGTGCAGCACCCGTGCACGATCTTCAAGAACATCTCGTCGTTCCCGGCAGGGAGCTTTCAGTATTTCCAGGCGGCCAACGGACAGGAGAAGCCGAAGCAGTTCTGGACCTTTCCAGGCCTGCGCGATGATGTGACGATCGGCCAGGCGATCGAGCGGGCGCGGACGACGTTGGAATATTCGGTGCGCGATCATCTGATTTCTGATGTGCCGGTGGGCGTGTTCCTGTCGAGCGGAATCGACAGCACGGTGGTGGCGGCGCTGGCGTCAAAATACACCACGGGGCTCCGCAGCTTCTCCGTGGGCTTTGCGGATCAGCCGGACTTGAGCGAGCTGACCCTGGCGAAGGAGACGGCGCAGATCCTCGAGCTGCCTCACACCGAAATTCTCGTCAACGGCGGCGACTGCGAACGGACGGCGGTGGAGTGGCTGTCGTCGCTCGACCTTCCGAGCGTAGATGGGCTCAACGTCTACATTATTTCAAAGATGGTGCGGGCGGAGGGGATCAAGGTGGCGCTTTCGGGGCAGGGCGGGGATGAGCTGTTCGGCGGGTATCCATCCAGCTTTTATGACGTGCCTCGGTTGCAGCGGATCATGCGGAGGATGCGTTGGTTGCCGAGCAGCGCCAAGCAGGCGCTGGCAACGGTGGCGACGGTGGGTTCGAGCTCGGCGGTGCGGCAGAAGCTTCGCGACATGATGAAGCTGGATGGCAGCGTGAGCGAGCTTTATCTCCAGCGGCGGCGGGCGATGAGCAATGGGCAGCTTGCGGAGCTGGGGCTGGAGCATTCGGCGCTGGGGTTGGATGAAAGCTTTGTGCCGGCGGAAGCTCTGGAGAATCTGCCTGGGGAGGCGAGTGATCCGGTGTGGGCGATTAGCCAGCTCGAGTCGCGGTTCTATCAGCACAACATGCTGCTGCGCGATGCCGATGCCAACGGGATGGCGCACGGGCTGGAGATTCGGGTGCCGATCCTGGATCGGCGGATGCTGGATTTGATGCTGCCTTTGCCGGGGTCAGTGCGGTTGCCAAATGGAATTGCCAACAAGCATATTTTGAGGCAGGCGATGCTGCCTTACCTGCGGCCGGCGCTGCTGAATCAGTCGAAGCGCGGCTTCACGCTGCCGATCCGCCGGTGGATGGTCGGGCCCCTGCGCGAGCTTTGCGAGGAGGCGCTGCGGAGCTTGAAGCGCGTGGGGGCGCTGCGCCAGAGCGGGATCGATGGGATCTGGAAATCTTTCCTGGCAGCGCCGGAGAGCCCGATGTGGACGCGGGCATTTACGCTGGTCGTCCTGGGGCGGTATTTGCAGCAGACGAAGACCGCGTGATGGGATCGTTCATGTAGACGGTTAGCTGCGGGGCTACGCCGCGCATCCCCCCGATCGACTGCGACTCAAGACGCCCATGCGGTCAGCGCGAGGTTGTTGTAGATCTCCGACCACTTCTGGGCGATGCGGTTCCAGTCGTAGCGGGTGAGGGCGAATTCTCTTGCCTTATCGGCGGCGCTGCGGCGGACGGCTTCGTCATTGAGCCAGGTTGAGAGGGTTTGCGAGAGCTTGGGGATGTCGAGAGGGACGGCGGCGCCCACGCCGGCGGCGGTAATCTCCTGGTGGATGTTCACCTGGTCGGATATGACGACAGGAAGACCCGCGGCAAGGGCTTCAACCACAGCGATGCCGAAGTTTTCCTGGCGGCTGGGAAGAACAAAAAGATCCGCATCGACCATCGCTTCCAATCGCTCGACGCCTTTGAGCATGCCGGTGAAGATGATTCGGTCGGCGACGCCGTGCTGTTTTGCGAGATCATGGAGGCTCTGCGTGTAGTTCTCCGCGTCGGGGCCGGCGATGACGAGAACGGCGTCTTGCAGTCGCGCTTGCGCGAACGCGGGGATGAGCAGATCCAAGCCCTTCTTGAAATGCACCCGGCTGAGAAAGAGCAGGATGCGGCGCGGCCCGATGACGGGGAACTT
Organism: Tepidisphaeraceae bacterium; assembly: GCA_036387255.1. GTDB lineage: Bacteria > Planctomycetota > Phycisphaerae > Tepidisphaerales > Tepidisphaeraceae > DASVUC01. The sequence goes on from DASVUC010000190.1 coordinate 24,211, forward strand.
GGCGCGGAAGCGGCCGCGCTCGGGCAGCTTTGCAAATTCGTTGAGGTCGATGCCGTTGGGCACGACAATAGGCTTCGACTTCAATCGCAGCGGCGCGGTGAGGTCCCGCTCGGTGTTGCTCGTGAAGTGGATCATCGCGGCGCGGTCCAGATCCGCGCGGAGACGCCAGGCCAGGTAGAGCTTTTTTACCAGCTTGTTCTGCCCGAGGCTCCACGGGTCGAGCATGCCGCAGGGGCGGAAGATGTAAGGGATGCGGGCGTGTTGCGCTTCCGTGGCGGCGTCGTGCTGGATCTGTTCCCAGAGGGCATGGATGTGAAGGACCTCCGCCCCCCCTACCGCTTTTCGCACGTGAGACGCCAGTTCAGGTGTGTTGTGGAAGCGCCCGTGCGCGGGTCCGACAGTCTCGATGGAGATATCCGCGGCACGTAGCGCGTCGGCAACGGTCATCGGATCACCCTCGCGGTAGGTGGTGATCACGCGCACGTCGAGCCCCGCTTTTTTCTGCGCCAGCGCGAGGCCTTGCAAGGCGGCGGTGGGCCCGCCGGCGCGGGCGTCGATGCTCGAGATCACGTGCAGGACCTTCATGCTTACACTCTATCGGCCACGAGGCTGAGGGACACTATTGCCGAGCATTTCGTTATAGATCGACTTCCACTGCTGCGCGATGACGTGGTGATCAAAATGTTGCGCCGCCCAGATCGGACCCCTGCGCGCGACTTCGGCCCGCAGTGCCGGATCATTCATCATGTGTACAAGTTCTGACGCAACCGAATCGACGCCGAGCCGGCAGACGCGGCCGACGCCGGCGGAAGCGACTTCGCGGTGGATGTTGACCTGATCGGAAATGAGCAGCGGACATCCCGCGGCGGCGGCTTCGACGACCACGATGCCGAAGTTTTCCTGCCGACTGGGGAGGACGAAGAGATCGGCGGCAACGAACGCTTCGATGCGCTCGCGGCCTCGAAGCATGCCGGTGAAGACGACCCGGTTCCCGAGGTGGAGATCGCGGATTTGTTGCTCGAGCTGTCGCTGATAATCGGGTGATGAGGGGCCGGCAATCACGAGAATCGGGTGCGGGAGTGATGCGCGGGCGAAGGCGGGGATGAGCTGGTCCAGGCCCTTCTTGGGGTGCAGGCGGGAGAGGAACAGGATGATGGGGCGGTCGTCGAGGTTGAACTTCTGGCGGAATGTGCCGCGCGGAGGAAGGTGCTGAAACTCCGATAGATCAAGGCCGTTGGGAACAATTAGCTCGCGCGGCTTGAGCTTCAGGGTGCGGACGAGATCGCGCTCGATCTGGGAGGTGAAGTGAATGGCGGCGGCATGGTTCAGGTCCTTGCTCAGGCGCCAGGTGAGGTAGATCTTCTTGACCCACTTGCTCTGCGACAAGCTCCAGGGATCGAGCATGCCGTGGGGCGTGAAAAGATACCGACGGTTCAGTTTCGCGGCGGTGCGGGCGGCGACGTGGAGGATCTCTTCCCACAGCGTGTGGATGTGGACGATGTCGGCCTGCTCGACGAGTCGTTGAATCCTTTGCTGGAGCGTTGGATGGCGGCGGAGTTTTCCAGTGGCGGGGCCGATCAGTTCTACGGTGACGCCTGCGGATCGCATCGCGTCGGCCGGCGAGATGTCGTCGGCTCTGGTGAACGTGCTGACGACGGTGACGCCCAATCCTGCCGCCGCTTGAGATGTCGCCAGCGTCACCAATGCTGACGTGGTGCCGCCGGCCTGGGCGTCAATCGTCGAGATCACGTGCAGCACGCGCATGGAAAATCCCACTAACCAGCGGCATTATGAGCGCGAGCGGATGGGCGACAAGCGGCGCGCATGAACCTGTTGGTGTCGACAAATCTCGATTCGGTGACGGAGGAGAAGCTGCCTGCGCGCGTGCGCCGCCAGCGGGTGCGGATGCTGTTCATCTCGAGCGTCGGCCTCGGATTTCGGAGGTATTACGAGCAGCTCGTTCGCTACGCGAGCATCGATGATGACGTTGAAGCGGTGCATATTGAGGTCCGCCAGCCGCTGGCGGTGAAGCTGTTTTGCGCGACGGTGCCGGTGCTGGGGAGGCGGGGTTGGGATCAGAAAAGCCTGCGGTATCACCTGGCGTGGAAGCCGATCCTGCGGCACTGGTTCAAGGGTCCGCTGTCGCTGGAGCGGTTTGATGTGGTGCATCTGACACATGGCATCTCGTATGGTCTCATTCCGTTCGCGGGGCGCGGGACCAAGTTCGCGCTGAACATCGACGTGACGGCGATTCAGGATTATCGCGAGCTAGGGTACGCGCGGCTGGGGCGGCTGCCGATGGTGCAGGTTGAGCGGCAGATGTACGAGGCGGCGGATCTGGTGGTATGCCGGAACAACTGGGCGTGCCGGTCAATCATTAGAGATTTCGCAGTTCCGCAGGAGAAAACGCAGCTCGCGCTGAGTTCCATTCCGCTGCCGGCGAAATCCCGAGCCGATTACCCCCCTACCACGGGACCGGTGAAGATCGTTTTCGTGGGACAGCAATTCGAGCGCAAGGGCGGCCCGCAGCTACTTCGACTTCATCAGGAGCAGCTCAGCCAAACCGCGGAGTTGCACATTTGCTCCGGTGGCGTTGAGCCGGACCGGTCGTTGAGGAACGTCGTCTGGCACGGGAACGTGCCGAACGATCGGTTGCGCAACGAGCTGCTGCCGACGATGGATTTGTTTGTCTTTCCGACGCAGCACGACATGAGCCCATGGGCCGTGATCGAGGCGGCGAGCGCGGGATTGCCGGTTGTGTCGACCAGGATCGGCGCCATCCCGGACATGGTTGACGATGGCAAGTCGGGTTGTCTCTTTGAGACCAACGATTGGGACGGCATCGCCGCCGCGGTAAAGATGCTCATTGGCAGGCCCGAGATGCGGTACAGCATGGGCATCGCCGCGCGGGAGCTCATGCGGGTGAATTACAATCCCGATGAGCAGTTTCCTGCACTGCTGAATCGGTTGAAGAAGCTGGCTTTGGGTTAGCATGGGCATCTGGCCCATGATGAGCGGAAACATGGGCAGGATGCCCATGCTACGGAAGATCACGACCGCTTGAGACCCTTGTAGTGGTCGAGCCAGTGGTGGGCGATGGTGTCCCAGTCGAAATGGTTTAGCGCGTAAGGCCGGGCGAGGGTACTGACTTGTTGTCGAAGTGTGGCGTCGGCGATCCAGCGATCCAGCTCACGCGCCAGCGCGCCAGCATCGAGGGGAACCACGCCGCCCAGCTTTTCCTGCGTGATGAGGGGATGCAGGTAGACCTGATCTGACACGACGACCGGTGTTCCCGCGGCGAGGGATTCGGCGACGGCGATGCCGAAGTTTTCGTGGTAGCTGGGGAGGGAGAAGACGGTGGCATCCGACAGAGCAGCGACTTTGTCGGGCCCTAACAACATGCCGGTGAAGAGGATTCGGTTGGCGGTGCCATCCCGCTGCGCGACGGCTTCGCTGGGAGCCCTCATTCCGAAATCCGGACCGACCAGCACCAGCATCGCATCGCTGCGCTTCATCTTCGCCAGCGCCGGGACGAGCAGCTCCAGCCCCTTCCCCTTGTCCAGCCGCCCGAGGAAGACGACGTACGGCTTATCCCGGAGCTGCGGGAACTTCTCTCGAAACGCCCCCTTCTCCGGCAGCGTGCGAAACTCGGACAGGTTCAACCCGTGCGGCTCGACGATCGTCCGCACGCCGAGCCCCAGCTTCTCCACATGCTCGCGCTCGATCTGCGTCGCCAGATGAATCGCCGCTGCCGAGCGGACGTTGCTGCGCATGCGCAGCGCGTAATAGACCTTCTTCTTGATATTCCAGCTATCCAGCATCCCGTGCGGCGTCATCACATACGGCGTACCCAGCTTCCTCGCCTGCGATGTTGCGTGGTACTGAATTGACTCCCACATGGAATGGATGTGCAGCACGTCGTGGCTCTTGCACATCTCCCGGGCAGCGGGCGCGAGCATGGGATGGCGGCTCATCGGCTCCTTCGCCGGGCCAATCAGGCGCACCTCGACGCCGTTTTTTTTCATCTTCTCCGCATCGACGACGCTCTTTTCTGGAAAGCGATAGCTGGAAAGCACACTCACCTGCATCCCCGCGCGGACCTGTGCCGCCGCCAAACCGGCAAGCGCCAGCGGCGGCCCGCCGTTGTCGGAATCGATGCCGGAGATGACGTGACACACGCGCATAGGAGAAGCTCCCGGACGATCCCGCACCTTCGCATAACATGCAGTGGCCAGCAAGCGTTATGAGACGGCGTTCATGCCGCAACTCTGGTTGAATTTCCGCCTGTATGAGGTATCTATGAACGTGTGCGGTCCTGATGTTAGCAGCGGGGAAGTGCACGCGAATCACGCACGTGTCGAGACGTTATGAAAGTACTTCTCTGCGGCCATCGAAGCTTCGCCGCCAAGGGGCTTCTCGCAGCGCTTGCTCAGGCGGGGCACGAGGTGGTCGCCTTCAGCCGCGGCGCGGTTGCGGCGTCCGATAACGTCGTCACCGGCCCTGTCGACCTGATGCACGAGAACCCGCACCTCGATCAGCCGTTCGACACGGTAATCAACTACATCGTGCTCAAGGACGAGACGGTCGAGCCTAACGTGCAGTTCATGGAGAGCCTGCTCGAGTTCTGCCGGCGGCGGAGCATCAAGCACCTGATCCACATCTCTTCGATCAGCAGCTACAAAGCCAGCGTGAAGAACGTCACCGAAGACGCGGAAGACGAAACCGAGCCGCTCAAGAAAGGGCCGTACGGCGCGCTGAAGGTGGCGCAGGATCAGGCGATCGCCAAGGGCGCCCCGGCGGGAATGAAGGTGACACTGGTGCGGCCGGGGTTTGTGCTCGGAAGCGGCTTGGTGAACCCAATCGTGGGGACCGCGGCGCGTCTCCCTTGGAACAAGCTGCTCGTCATCGGCAATGCGCACAGTCACATCCCGGTGACGACGCGCGAGCTGGTGAACGAGGCGGTGGTGAAGCTGACCAGCGTGCCGCCGGCGACGGATCGCGAAGTGGTCATGCTGGCGTCGCCGGAATCGCCGACGCGATACGAATTCCTTCAAGCCTGCTGCCGGCTGATGGGAATGGGGCTGGGAGTTGTGAAGGCGCCTGTTCCCGCGTGGTGGGTGCTGGCGGTGGGATCCGAAGTCGCTGCGCGCATGCTGGGGCAGGGGAAGATGAAGCCTTACAGCAAGCTCACCGCTCGCCTACCCGGACAAAACTTTGACCCGCGGAAATCCATGCAGCGCCTCGGCATCGACCTGCGCTGCGATTGGCAATCGGTCCTTCAGCAATCGCTCGATGGGCAAGAGAAAAACTACGATCTGCCTTACAGCCCGCGCGAACTGGCGGACCGTTCGAGCAACCGCGACATCACGTTCCTCGGCTTCGGCCGCATCGTGAAGCAGAAGCACTTGCCGGCGCTGAAGCGGCTGAAATTTGCGGGGGACGTGCGGGCGTATGACGTCCGCGCCTCCAACGGCGATTACACCGTGCAAGCCATCGAAGGCGCGACGATCCGGCAATCCGACCTGTTCGTGGTTGCGTCGCCCGGGCCGGTACATATCAAGGCGATCGAGCCGCTGCGTCCGGCGGCTGGTCCGGTGCTGGTCGAGAAGCCGCTGTGCTATTCCGAGAATGAGCTCCGGCAGTGGACGGATTTCGCGGCATCGCGCCCGCAGCCGATCTACGCCTGCCACAACTACCGCTACAAGAAGAACGTGGCGCGCATGCTCTCGCTCATGGAGCAGCACAACGCGGGGCGGCTGCGTCACATTGCCGTGCATTTCCAAAGCCCGCCCGTGAGCAACGACTCCGCCGCCTGGCTGCGCGACGAGCGCCGCGCCCGCACGCTGCTGATGGACTACTCGCTGCATTTTCTGGACCTGGCGTGCATGTTCGGCCGCGGCGGTTGGAAGGTCGAGCACGTGCGCCACACGATCAACTCGCTCAACCAGACAGACGTGATCGAGGGATCGCTCACCGCCAATTACTCTGTCTCGTTCCTGCTCACGCAGGGCTTCCAGCCGCGCCGCGCGCGGGTGATGTACAGCTTCCAGAACTACATCGTGAGCCTTGGCTTCTTCCCCGACACCTTCGCAGTCTACATGGCTGATGACAACCCCTGGCTTTACAAGCAGGAAGCTCGCGAATCGCGACGCGCGACGCTGGGCAAGATCGCCGATAAGATTCTTAATAGGGACTCGGACGATTCCCACGCGCGCGTGATCGGCTCGACGATGAGCAGCGACGCGTCGGCAGGGAGCCTTCAAGTCCAGCAGGTGGCGCCGTTTTATCGGGCCCTGTTCGAAATCGGCCAGCGCGTCTACAGCCAGTAAAGCACATCCATGACAGGTTCAACCTCCATCAGCGGCTCGGAGCGCACACCAACGATCAAAGACCGGATGGCCCTTTGGCTGCTGAAGCTCGCGAAGATGCGCCGCCGCAGCTTCACCGAACCCACCGGCGACGATTACGCCAAGTTCTACGAAGAGTTCTTCGAAGAAAAAGACATCGAGCAGTACGAGAAAGACCGGCGGCTCGTGGTTCGGCGCGAGACCATCAACCGCACGCTGGCGCAATACGCGCCGCCGCCCGCCACTGTTCTGGATGTTGGCTGCGGCCTTGGCGATGTGCTCTCTGAGCTCGATCCGCGCTACACGCTGCATGGAACGGATTACGCCAAATTCAACGTGGGCGTCGCGAATCGGCGGCTGGCGGGGAAGGCGAAGATCACGCAGGCGAGCATTTACGATCTGCCGTACACGTCCAACACGTTCGACGTGGCGCTGTGCCTGGAGGTGCTGGAGCACATCGAGGACGATGCGCGCGCGGTGCGCGAGATCGCGCGGGTTCTCAAGCCGGGGGGGATTCTCATCGCTGCGGTGCCGTACACCTTCTACTGGCCGGAATACCTTCGGCTGATGGGCCACTTCCGTCACTACACGCGCGAGTCGTTCTCCAACCTGATGAACAACAACGGCCTGAAGACCGAGACGTATTTGCCGAACTATCCGCGCTGGCATCAGTCGTACACGCGGCGGTACGCGTTCGTCCGCGCGCAGACGATGGCCTTCGGGCGCTTCTTCGGACGCAAGACGCTGTACACCTTCAAGTGGCCCTGGAGCCGCGACACCGCTCTCGATTCGCTGGCCGGCAAGCTGGAAACAAAACGCCAGCAGGATGCGTCGATCGATTATTCGAAGGAGCCAACGAGCACGTTCCTGCTGGCGCGCAAGGGAGCGGCCGATGCAGGCTGAGTTCGCGAGCCAGCGCACGGACCCCGCGCGCTTCTCCAACCCCCACAGCCGCGCCAACCGCATCGCGCGCATGGGCTGGATGCTCGCCTACACGCTCCTGTTCCGGCCAACTCCCTGGTTCATGGGCGCGTGGCGAACCTGGCTGCTTCGCCGGTTTGGCGCGCGCATCGGTTATGCGCGACTTCACGCCTCAGCCAGGATCTGGGCGCCCTGGCTGCTCGAGATCGGCGACGAAGTCTGGATCGACATGAACGTGAATCTCTATAACGCGTTTGGTCTGAAGATCGGTAATCGGGTCGTCGTCAGCCAGAACACATTCCTCTGCTCCGCCACGCATGACTACACCGATCCGCGTTATCGACTGACCGGCGGGCGCATCACGATCGAAGACGACTGCTGGGTTGCCGCCGACGCCTTCGTCGCTCCGGGTGTGACGGTGCGGCAGGGAGCCGTCGTCGGCGCGCGGGCGGTGGTAACCAAAGAAGTTCCGCCGTGGACGGTCGTGGCAGGGAATCCCGCGAAGGTCATCAAGCAGCGGGTGCTCAAAGATGGCTAAAGCGCCCGTCTCCATCATGATCCCCACCAAGGACGAGGAGAAGAACCTCCCCTTCGCGATCGCATCCGTGACCGAATGGGCGACGGACGTGTTCGTGCTGGATTCCGGCTCGACCGATCGAACGAAAGAAATCGCCGAATCGATGGGCGCCCAGTTCGTCTTCCACCAATGGCAAGGCTACGCGCGCAGCAAGAACTGGGGCCTGGACAACCTCCCCTTCACCACGCCCTGGGTCTTCATCCTCGATGCCGATGAACTGATCACGCCCGAACTGCGGGATGAGATCATCCGCATCACCAGCGACACGACTAACGACGTCGCCGGCTATTACATCAATCGCTTCTTCATCTTCCTCGGCAAGCGCATCCGCCACTGTGGCTATTACCCCAGCTGGAACCTGCGCCTGCTCCGCCGGGGCAAGGCACGTTACGAAGAGCGTGAGGTGCACGAGCATATGGTCGTCGACGGGAAGGTCGACTACCTGAAGCACGACATGGAGCACAACGATAGGCGGGGGATCGCCTACTCCATCGCGAAGCACAATCATTACAGCACGCTGGAGGCTCGGGAATATTTCAAGGTGCTGACGAGCCAGAGCGCGGCGGACAAAGGCCGACTCTTCGGCGGCTCCCCGGTCGAACGCCGCCGCTGGGTGAAGACGGTGCTCTGGCCGAAGCTTCCTGTGCGGTGGGTTTTCCGCTGGGTTTACATGTATTTCCTCCGGCTGGGGTTCATGGACGGCGATGTCGGGTTCCACTTCTGCCTCTTTCTCGCCAGCTACGAGCATCAGATCGATCTGAAGCTGCGCGAAATGATGGTGGAGTATCGGCAGGGGCAGAAGAAATGACCGCGCCGCAGGACCCCGAGCGTGGCATGGGCGTCTCGCCCATGCATCTTCAGAAGAGCATGGGCGAGACGCCCATGCCACGTAAGGTTGCTTGCTCGGTTCTCTTGCTCACATTGAATGAAGAGATCAACCTCCCCCGCTGCCTGGCGTCGCTGACGTGGTGCGACGACATCGTGGTGCTCGATTCCTTCAGCACGGACCGCACGGTGGAGATCTGCAAAGCCGCCGGCTGTCGCGTAATCCAGCGCAAGTTCGACAACTGGTCGAGCCACCAGAACTGGGCTGTTTCGAACATCCCGTTCAAGTATCCGTGGGTCTACTACAGCGACGCCGACGAGGTGATGCCGCCGGAACTGATCCAGGCTGTGGATGCAATCACGTCGGCGCCCGATCGCAAAGCAGTTGCATTCGGCGTTCGCCGCAAGGAAATGTTCTGGGGCCGCTGGCTCAGGCACAGCTCGATGTACCCCATCTGGATCCTGCGCCTGTTTCGCCCGGAGAAGATTCGCTGGGAGCGCTTGGTCAATCCCGTCGCCGTCGTCGACGGCCCCACCGTCCGCCTCCAGCGCGATATCATTCACTACAGCTTCTCCAAGGGGCTGCACGAGTGGGTGGAAAAGCATAACAAATATGCTCACTTCGAGGCGCAGGAAGCGATGCGCGTCAGCAAGTCCGGCGTCGACGATTTCTGGGGCATCTTCTCCGTCGGCGATCCCCTGCGGCGGCGCAAGGCGATGAAGGCGATGAGCTACCGCATGCCTTTGCGCCCGCTGTTGCGCTTCATCTACATGTACTTCCTCAAGCTCGGCATGCTCGATGGCAGGCCGGGGCTGACCTATTGCCGGCTCATCGCGATGTACGAGTTCTTCATCGATTTGAACGTGAAGGAGCTGCGCCGGCGGGAAAAAAGCTTGCCGCTTTAACCATGCGCGCCATTCGCAATCAACTACGCCGCGCCGCGGGAGGTCAGTGATGATCTCCGTGCTGATCCTCACGAGCAACGATGAAGCAATCCTGGCATCGTGCCTGAAGAGCGTCGCGTGGTCCGACGACATCGTGATCTTCGATGCCTTCAGCACGGATCGCACGGTTGAGATCGCGACGCAGGCGGGCGCGCGCGTGATCCAGCGCGCCTTTGACAACAACCACGATCATCGCGCCGCCGCCCTCGCGGTGCACTTTAAGAACGACTGGGTCTTCTACCTTAACCCCGACGAGATCGCCCTACCGCGCCTGCGCGAGGAGATGGCGCAGCTCGTGATGAATCCCAAGCGCACGGAAGTTGGCTACCGCGCGCGCTTCCGGCTGATGTTCCTCGGCAAGTGGATCAAGCATTCGAGCCTGCACCCGATCTGGGTGCTGCGGCTGTTTCGCAAGGACCAGATCCGTTGTCAAAGCGCCGATTACGTCGTCGATGGGCCCACGGGTTTGCTCACCAACTACCTCGAGCGCTACAGCTTCGCCAAGGGCGTTCGCTACTGGCTCGCGGACCACAACCGGCAAAGCACCGCGGAGGCCAAGCGCTTCGCCCAGCTCATGTCCACCGGCCGGATCAACTGGCGCCGCTTGCTCAGCACAAGTTCGGTGGTTCGCCGCGATGCGATCAAAGAGCTGTCCTTCCGCGTGCCGTTCCGCTCGTTCTGGATTTACATGTACCTGATGGTGCTGCGCCGCGGCGTGCTGGATGGCCCGCCCGGCTGGATCTACTGCCGGCTGCGGGCGCATTACAACTTCATCGTGCAGGCCAAGCTCGAAGAACTTC
>DASVUC010000191.1:0-43788 GCA_036387255.1 Tepidisphaeraceae bacterium
GGCGGGTCTTGCAATTCGTTGACTTGGGCGGCGGCGGTTGTGGTGCGCACCAAGCAGGAGATATGGCAGAACAGGTGCTCGACCAGATGAAGCTCAGCCGGCGTTACCTGGCAAAGGTGCATCCGCGTGGGCACTCCGCCAGCACAACGTGGGAAGATGGTGAGCTTAAGCTCCCATCACACGATTGAGCTGCCGAACTTAGTGAGTGTCTATGGGAGTGACGGCAGGCATTACTGGGAAAACGAAAATCCCTTGCCGTGCAATCCAGGAGCGCTCACCCCTAAGAAGGGGGTGGTTTGTGAAGCGCAAGATGCTAACATGACAAGTCTGGGCTTGTGCGAGCGGTTTGGGGTTCCCCTCGCGGTTTACACGTCTTTCGTTCTACAGGGAGTGAGATGTTTGGTCGGCAATCGAAGAGTGTGTCGCGGTTGTCAGTACCGGAGCCGACAACGTTCCCGTTGTTGATCGGCTTGAGCGTGTTTCTGTCACGTCGGCGCGTGACGGCGTGACGAAGATTTGATTGGGTGAGGGCTGTAGGAAGGGCGGCGGGTTCTTACCCATTTCTGCTGTGCAGCGGGAGCTTTGAATGTCTCAGAGACGCGGGAAGCGTGGGCGCAGGTCGGGAGCGGTCTGCGCCATGTTGGCGGCAGCGGCGGGAGCGCTGACCGGAGCAGCAGCACAGGCTGCGGACCAATCCTGGAAAACTGCTGCAAGCGGGGATTGGCACACCGCCGCTAACTGGGGACCGGTTGCGGCGGTGCCGAAGAGCACCGACAACGCCATTTTCGATAAAGGCTCGGCGCTTGGTTACACGGTGAGCTTGTCCGGGCCTGCGGTGGCGAGCAGTTTGATCGTCAAGACAGACAAGCCAACGCTGAACCTGAGCAGCTATAACCTGACGCTGGGCGGTGCGCTGGTTCTGGGGAATGCGTCGGGACAGAACGCGATGCTGACGTTGAGCGGCGCTGGTGCAGTGGTGGCGGATGGTGGGAGCACGCTGATCGGCAGCACGTCTGGGGCGAGCGGGACACTGATCGTAGACGCGGCCACGCTGCGCCAGCGCGCGGGAACATTTCAAAACGTGATCGTGGGCAATGGGCCGAGTTCCAACGGGACTCTGACCATCCGCAATGGCGGGCAAGTCTTCGGCGTCAATGGGTACATCGCCGGTGCGAACGGGGCGAGTGGGGCTGCGGCCACCGCGACGATGACCGGGGCGACTTCACAGTGGTCGTTGAGCAACAGCTTGAACATCGGCGGAGACGAAACCGTGTCGTCCGGCAGCGGGAATGGCGCGTTGATCATCAATGGCGGCACGGTGAATGTGGGCGGAGCGACGAGGCTATGGAACGCCGGCAATCAAGACTTCACCGGCACGCACCTGGATCTTGTGGCAGGGACGCTTTCAACCGGTTCGTTAAACTTAGATGCTCATCCATGGCGGTTCCGCTGGACGGGCGGAAGCTTGAACATCACCAGCGGAAGCCTGTTCATCGAAACTGCTGGGACCAATGGCAATGCGATCGTGGGACAAACGCTGACGGCGGGGAAGAATTTGAGTGTGGCGGGTACGACGACGGTGAGCAGCGGGAATACGTTGGACGCCAACGGCGGGAACTTCACCAGCGGCAGCCTGCTGAACAGCGGCACGATCAACTGCTCCGGAGACTCGAAGATCATCGTTTTGGGCCATGAGCAGATCGCCCCGAACAGCAAGGGCACGTTCACGCAAAGCGGCGGGACGCACACCGTCAACGGACGCCTGACTGTCGCGTCGGGGAATAATACGTCCGGAACGTACTTGCTCAGCGGGGGCCGGGTGAATGTGAGCGAGATGAAGATCGGGGACACGCTTGGTGCAAGCGGCGGCTTTGGACAGACGGGTGGAAGCCTGTACGTGACCAACTCGCTGTGGCTCAGCACCACCGACGCGAGCGCGACAGGGTTTTACACGCTCAGCGGCGCATCGATCCTATCGGTAGGGGGCGACGAGTTTGTGGGGTACAAAGGGAACTCGACGTTTACGCAATCAGGGGGAACGCATACGGTGGGCGGGGCGATGACCATGGCATGGGGGGCCAACACGATCGGCTGCTACAAGCTGAATGGCGGGACGCTTGCGGTGTCGAACCAATTAGAGGTGGGTGACGCGACCAATGCCAGCGGCACGCTGACGCAAACTGCCGGATACCTGGAGGCGGGGACGCTGGCGCTTGGGACTGCGGCGAGTTCCCCGAAGGGGATTTATGCGATCAGCGGTGGGAGTGCGGCGGCGGGAAGCCTGGTGCTTGGAGAGACGGGCAACGGGACGCTCCAGCAGACGGGTGGAACCGTGACGGCAGATCAGGTGCTGGTGACGGCGAGAGGGAGGTACCAGTTGAAAGGGGGCAGCCTGACGAGCGGGAACATTCGCGTCGATGGTGTGCTGGAGGGGGCGGCGGGAGTGCCGGGGAGCATCAGTACGGGGACGGGTGGGATTGTTGATTTCCGTAACACGACCTTCGTTCAAAGCGGCGCTCTTGCGGTGACGGGATCGAGCAACGCGCTCATGATTTTTTCGAGCGGCTTCAATCCGGCGACGACGTTTGGGTCTTATGCCAATGCGGGGGTGACGTGGAACTCGCCGGGGACGCCTGTGATCGGGGTGGGGAAAACGGTGCTGGTGAGGGGCGATGTGAGCACGGATCTTGTGGTGCAGGGAACGCTGGCTCAACTACCCGGGGGCACACTCGCGCTGAGCGGCGGTCTGGATGTGCGCGGGCAGGTGACGACTGATGCGTTTGCCCCGGTACGTAACTGCACGATCAGCCAGACGGGGGCGCAACTTCATGTGATGGGTGATTCGACTCTATCGGCATCGATGAGCCATACGGCGGGGGCGCACGTTGTCGATGGGAACCTGGCTATTCCGAATGGGACGGTTGCCGACTACTCGCTGAGTGGGACGGGAGTTTTGACCGTCGCCGGAGAGACCAATCTTAGCGGGGGTTTGGGGAGGTTCACGCAGGGGGGAGTTTCGACTCACACGGTCGGGCAGAACCTGGTGATCGGCTGGTACTTTGGGAGCAACCGTTACCAGGTGACGGAAGGTGCGACGCTGGACGTGGGGGCGAGCCTGATTCTGAAGGGATATCTGGCGACGGACGAGACGCTGTTCCGGCAAGAGGGTGGGACGGTGCATGTGTCTGACGCGGTGGTGATCGGGAGCGATGATTCTTCCGGGGAAGGGGGCCGATTTCAAATGAGCGCGGGAACGCTGTCGACGCACAACCTGGTGTTGCGTGATCGTGGCGTGCTCTCGGTGACGGGTGGTACGTTCGATGTGAGCGACACGGTTGATGCGAGTTCGGGATTGGGAGTCAGCGGCGTGCAACTGGCGGGCGGGACGTTTCGGCTGGGGCAGTTGAAGCCGGGGGCGGACCTGCTGCTGGATTGGACGCAGGGAACGCTGGCGATCACCAATCCGAATGCGCCCACTGCGCTGGAAGACATGTTCGGCAGTCAGATCATCCTGGACCCGGGAATGACGTTTGATGTTGCCCCGGCGTTATCGGCTACGACGTTGACGGTGTCAGGGGGAACGCTCGCGGTCAACGAGATGTCTGCGACGCACTTCTCTTTCAGTTCAGGGAAAGTCATCTTTAAGTCGAATGCGCAGATCAATTCGGCGGGGCTGCTGGGGGCCGCGGTGAACCTGTCGTCTGGGCAGAGCCTGGAGGTGGCGGGGACGACGGTGATTGAGACCGGGTCTTCGTTTCACCTGGACGGGGGGACCTTCCGCACTGGAAGCCTGGAGAACCAGGGCAGTTTTGACTTCTCCAGCGGATCGCTGCTGCTGACGAATTCGGATCTGCTGATCGGCAACGGCGGGCTGCTGGGAAGCAACGTGGAGTTGACACCGGGAAAGAGCCTGTCGGTGGGTCGAACGACGACCATTGCCGCGGGCGCGTCACTGTGGTTGAACGGCGGAACATTTGCGACCGGCACGCTGATCAACAACGGATCGTTCAGCACGAACGGCGGGACGCTGGCTGGGGCGGTTTCGGGGAAGATCACGCACACGAGCGGGGTGCTGTCGGTGGAGGGAGCGAAGTTCGCGCCGGGGTCGGAGCTCGTGGTAAACGGTGGTAGCGTGAACCTATGGACGGATTCGGGCGCTCAGGGGGCGAACCTGAGCCTGACCGTGAATGCGTCGGCGACGGCGACTATCAGCAGCGAGCAGCATCTGGCGAACCTGACGATCGGTGCTGGGGCAAAGGTGACGGCGGCTGCCGGGGGTGGGAGCATGGTGACGACAAAGGGACTGTCGATTGCTCCGGGTGGCGTGTTTGATCTGACGGACAATGATGCGGTGTTTGAGAATGTTTCGTTCACGCAGGTGCAGGCGTGGGTGTTTCAGGGGTATTCGACGAACGGGGGAGAAGTGACGACCGGGATCGTGTCGAGCATCGGGCAGACGACGCGGGGGAATCCGATCCTGGCGGTGTTCGACAATGCGCTGGCGGACGTAACGGAGTTCCCGTTCGGCAGCGGCAAGACGATCTCGCCCACAGCGGTTGCGGGGCGCTTCACGTTCATTGGCGATGCAGATCTGAACGGGATGGTGACGCCGGATGATTACGGGGCAGTAGATTCCAATCTCGGGCAGACGGATGTGCCGGCGGGGCTGGCTTGGCTGTACGGGGACTACAACTTTGATGGTCAGGTGACGCCGGATGATTATCTGGCGATTGATTCCAACCTGGGCAACGGCGAAAGCAATCCGCTAGCGGCGACGGGGATGCGGGCTATGGGAAGTGCTGCGGTGCCGGAACCTTGCGGGATGTTTGGGGTGGCGGTGGGGATGGGGGTGATCATGCGGCGGCGCAGGGGGCCCCAGGGCTGAAACTGTGGGGTTGGCTTAACCTCAGGATGAGGCGGGTGAGTCGGTGGTGGTGGGGTCGGGGAGAATCCGCGCCTTCGCTTGGAATAAGGTTGAGACGCCCCGGGGCGTGAAGGTAGACTACAATCGAGCGGCGAGGTCTGGGGAAGCGTTTTTCGGATGTTGTTGCTCAGTGAACCTGAGGCGGTTTAAAACGTTGAACTTGTTGATCTGTCGAGGTTTACCTCGTATTGATCGCCGCTGATTCTCTCTCCCGTTGTACTCCAGCTAAGGATAAGCACCCATGGCAAAGGCACAGAAGAAGCTGGGCGAGATTCTGATTGAGTGGGACATCATTAAGCAGGCTGAAGTGCAGAAGGCTTTGGATCATGCCAAGGCCAAGAACATGCGCATTGGGGAGGCCTTGATCGACCTGCGGCTGGCGAACGAGGCGCAGGTGTACAAGGCGCTGGCGGCGCAGCACAACATGGAATATTTCGACCTTGACAAAAGCGGGTTGCAGCCTGAGGTCGTGAACGCGATTCCGGACGACATCATGCGCAAGTACCTGATCCTGCCGGTGGGCAAGGAGAATGGGCGGCTGCGCGTGGCGATCCACGATCCGCTGGATCTGGAGATGCTGGACATCCTGCGCTTCCGGCTGGGCGGGAAGGAAATCCGGACGGTGCTGGCGCCCAAGGGTCGCATTAAGGGGCTTCTGGACGAACTGTTCAACACGACCGCATCAAACACCATCGACAAGACGATGGACCGGACGATCGACCGGCTGCGCGACTCGATGGATAAGTCGCTGGACAAGTCGATGGATAAGTCTGTCGACCGCTCGATTGATAAGTCGATCGACGTGACGGGCATCGGCGAAGACGCGGCGGCGAACGATCCGACGCAGGCGCCGATCCTGAAGCTGGTGAACGCGATGATCGCGGAAGCGGTACGCAATCGTGCGAGCGATATTCACATCGAACCGATGAAGGATCGCGTGCAGGTGCGGTACCGGATCGACGGCGAGTGCGTGGTGCGCGACCGCATCCCGCTGAAGATGAAGGGCCCGCTGATTCAGCGCATCAAGATCATGGCGGGGATTGATATCGCCGAGAAGCGGTTGCCGCAGGACGGGCGTATCAAGCTGGCGGTGGACAAGCAGAACATCGACTTCCGCGTGAGCAGTTTGCCTGCGTATCACGGGGAATCGGTGGTGCTTCGTATCCTGCGTCCGGACAGCGTGCGCATCGGCATTCAGAACCTGGGCTTTGAAGAAGAAGACTTCAGGGCGTTCATGAAGATCATCAAGCGGCCGAACGGGATCTTTCTCGTTACAGGGCCGACGGGTTCGGGTAAGACGACGACGCTTTATTCGGCGCTGAATGAGCTGAACCGGCCGGACAAGAAGATCATCACGGCTGAAGACCCGGTGGAATACAACTTCGTCGGGGTGAACCAGTGCCAGGTGAGGGACAATATCGGGCTGAGTTTTGCGAAGATTCTTCGCGCGATGCTGCGTCAGGCGCCCAACATCATCCTGGTGGGTGAAATTCGCGACATTGAAGTGGCGGAAGTGGCGATTCAGGCGGCACTCACGGGCCACCTGGTGTTCTCCACGCTCCACACCAATGACTCGCCGGGCGCGATTACGCGACTGATCGATATGGGCGTGAAGCCGTTCCTTGTTGCTTCGTCCATTCAGGCGGTAATGGCGCAGCGGTTGATTCGCGTGTTGTGTCCAAAGTGCAAGGTGCCGGACCATGAGCCGGACAAGATGTGGCTGAAGTTGGCGGGCATTCAGGATGGGGACCTGAAGGACAAGGTGCTCTACAAGCCGCGCGGCTGCGACTACTGCACGGGCACCGGTTTCCGCGGGCGCATCGGCGTGTATGAGATGATGCAGATGAACAACGAGCTGCGCACGATGGCGTTCGAGCGCACGCCGACCAACAAGCTCCGTAAAGCGGCCCTCGCGGCGGGTATGAAGTCGCTGCTGATGGACGGGAAGATCAAGGTCCTCAACGGCATCACGACCGCGGAAGAAGTGGTGAAGGTGGCACAGGTGGAAGGCGTTGTGGCCCCGGGCGAGTAATGTTTCAGCGACGTTTGACAGACAACACACAACAGACAACGAGCGAGTAATCATCCATGGCAAGCACCATTCAAATTGACCGGTTGTTGGAAACGGTGGTTCGGCGCGGCGCATCGGACCTGCACCTGGCGACGGGAAAGCCGCCGACGATTCGGTTGCATGGACATCTTCGTGAGTTGCAGACGAAGGTGCTGGATCCGGAAGACACGACGGCGCTGATGAAGTCGATTACGCCGGAACGCATTCAGCAGGAGTATGAAGAAAGCGGATCGGGCGACTTTGGCTTCGCGTATGGCGACATGGCGCGGTTCCGCGTGGCGATCTTCAAGCAGAAGGGGAACTGCTCGCTGGTGCTGCGGCAGATTCCGAACAAGTTCTATTCATTCGAGGCCATTGGCTTGCCCAAGATGGCGGAGCAGATCTGCCGGCGTCCGCGCGGGATCTTCCTGGTGACGGGGCCGACGGGATCGGGCAAGTCGACGACGCTGGCGTCGATGATCAACTACATCAACGAGAACTTTGACCGTCACATCATCACGATGGAAGACCCGGTGGAGTTTTATCACCAGCACAAGAAGTCGATCGTGGTGCAGCGCGAGGTGGGCGTGGACGTGCCGAACTTCTCGGAAGCGATTCGGCGCGCGTTGCGTCAGGACCCGGACGTGATGCTGGTCGGCGAAATGCGCGACTTGGCGACGATCGGCGCCGCGATCACGGCTGCTGAAACGGGGCACTTGGTGTTCGGGACGCTGCACACTTCGGGTGCGGCTTCGACGATCAACCGAATCATCGACGCGTTCCCGACGGATCAGCAGGCGCAGATCACCGTGCAGCTGGCGAACAACCTGATCGCGGTGCTGAGCCAGACGCTGTGTCCGCGCATGGATACGGACGGGCGCGTGGCGGCGTATGAGTTCATGTACACGACGCCGGGCATCCAGAACCTGATTCGCGAGAACAAGAGCTTCCGAATCGACTCGGAAATTCAGACCGGCAAGAAGTACGGCATGCAGCTTTTGGACGATCACCTCTGGCAACTGTTCAGCGCCGGGAAGATCAGCGCGGAAGAGGCAATCGACAAGAGCAAGGTGCCGGGCGCGATGGTGGATCGGCTGCAGAAGCATGGGGTGATGGTGGCGAAGAAGGACGAGGCGCTGCTGGCGGAAGCCGAAGAGATGGCGGGCGCGAGCGCACCCAAGCCCGGCGGCGGCGGTGCGAATTCGGCGGCGGCGAGCGAAGCCGAGAAGGCGGCGCAGCAGGCGGCGGTTCGGGCGCGCATGCAGGCGTTGGCGGCGAAGAAGGGCTGATTTTTTGGAAGTTCAGATTTGAGATTTCAGATTTGAGATTTCAGATTTCAGATTGAGATTGCAGACGAGCAGACTTGGGATTAGCGACTGGACGAAAGAAGGTTTGAGATGTCACGAGTACCGCAGGGGCCGCAAAATCCGAATCAGCCACGTCCGACGCCGCAGGCTGCGGCGGGGCCGGGTGTGGCGGCGAACAAGCCGGGTGTGACTACGGTGAAAGCGCCGACCGTAGGTCAGAGCGCTCCTCCCACTGCCGGCGGGATGCCGGCTAATAAGGTGCCGACGCAGGTGCGCCCGGGCGGGAACGGACAGCCCTCGCTCGCCCGGCCAACTCAAGCCGCGGGCGCTGGCGCCGGTGTGCGGCCTCCCGCTGCGGCGCCTCCGGGCGGCGCGGGTGGTGACGGCGCGGCTTCGGCCGGCGGGATGCCGCCGATCGATCAGCTCAAAGGTCGTCCGATTGGCCGCGTGCTGACGAAGATGGGGAAGGTCACGCGCGAGCAGGTTGTCGAAGCGCTGACGTTCCAGAAGAGCAAGGGCGGGGCGCTCGGTCGAATCCTGATGGACCTTGGGTACATCAAGGAATCGGACCTGAACGTGGCGCTCGCCGCGCAGCGCGGCTATGAGCTGGTGAACCTGGACGGATTCAAGATTGACGATGCGGCGATCAAGGCGGTGCCCGCACAGACGGCGACGACGCACAAGGTGTTGCCGGTGGCGTTTGATCCGGTGGGTAAGAAGCTCACGGTGGTCATGGCGAGCCATGAGAACTTCCGGGCGCTGGACGATCTGCGCTCGCTGTTCGGGTTTAACGTCGAAGCGAAGATCGGCGATCCGGATCAGATTGAAAAGCTCATCGCCAAGCACTACCAGGCCGCCGCCGAAAGTCTCAACGAGATCCTCGGCGAGCTTTCCAACGATGAATCGCTGAAAGATCTGAAGAACCGCGGTGAGTCTATCGACCTGGACTCCCTCAAGGACGCCGCCGATTCCAACCCCGTTCGAAAGCTCATCAACCTGGTGCTTCTCCAGGCGATCAAGGACAAGGCTTCGGACGTTCACTTCGAGCCGTTCGAAGATGAGTTCAAGATGCGGTACCGCATCGACGGCGTGCTGTATGAGATGATGCCGCCGCCCAACCACATTGCGCCGGCGATCAGCTCGCGTATCAAGGTTATGGCGAACCTGGATATTGCCGAGCGGCGCTTGCCGCAGGACGGCCGTATCGAGTTGAACGTGAACAATCAGCCGATCGACCTTCGCGTCAGCGTACTTCCGACGATGTTCGGCGAGAGCGTCGTGATGCGCGTGCTCGATCGGTCGAACGTGCAGCTGGACCTGGATCGCATCGGGCTCCGCGAAGATGATCTGGCTACCGTCCGCACGCTGATTCGCAAGCCCAACGGCGTGGTGCTCGTCACGGGGCCGACGGGTTCTGGTAAGACGACGACACTTTACTCCGCGCTCCGCGAGCTGAACGATCCGAGCACAAAGCTGATCACGGCGGAAGACCCGGTGGAATACGACATTGACGGGATTATCCAGTGCCAGATTAAGCCGGAGATTGAGCTGACGTTCGGGCGAATCCTTCGCGCGATGCTGCGTCAGGACCCGGACATCGTGCTGGTGGGTGAAATTCGCGACAACGAAACGGCGAAGATCGCGGTGGAAGCATCGCTGACCGGCCACTTGGTCTTCAGCACGCTGCACACCAACGACGCGCCGAGCGCGATCGCGCGTCTGCTGGACCTTGGCATGGAGCCGTTCCTGGTGACGGCATCACTGGAAGGGGTCATTGCCCAGCGACTGGTGCGAAAGATCTGCACCAACTGCAAGACGCAGTATGATCCGACGGAAGAGCAGCTGATGGAGCTCGAGCTTCGGCCCGAGGATGTGCAGGGTCGCAAGTTCTACTACGGCAAGGGGTGCGACCAGTGCAACAACACCGGCTACCGCGGCCGAATGGGCATCTACGAGATCATGCTGCTGGACGACGAAATGCGCGACCTGATTGTGAAGCACGCCAGCACGCAGGTCCTGCGTATGGAGTCGAAGAAGCGCGGGATGCGGACGCTGCGTGTCTCGGGTCTGATGGGCATCTACGACGGCATCACGAGCATCGAAGAAGTGGTGCGCGAAACCATTATGGAAGAAGGATGATTCGCGGATCTGGTGATTGAGCTATCTGACCATGCGTCGATTGAGCAGGGCTTCGGCTTTCTAATCGTCAAAGGGTCAAATCGCCAGATGACCAGATCGTCAGCTTCCCCATGCGCACCCTCGCGATTGATCTTGGCCAGCGTCGCGTCGGCCTCGCCCTGAGCGATGAGGGCGGGAGGTTTGCGACGCCGCTGCAAGTCCTGGAGATCAGCGCGCCGCAGCAGGCGCTCGATCGCGTGCTGGCTGTCGTTGCCCGTGAAGGCGTTGCTCGGATCGTGCTCGGTCTGCCGCTGAACATGGATGAGACGGTCGGCCCCGCCGCGCGACAGGTGATACGCTGGGGAAAAGATTTGGAAGGGCGCGCGGGGATCTCCGTCGTCTATGTCGACGAGCGCCTGAGCAGCTTTGCGGCGGAGCAGTCGCTCGCCGACCGAAAGCGCGGGGGCGAGAAGCTGACCCGCAAGCGGAAGAAAGAGCAGCTTGACGCGCTCGCCGCCGCCGGATTTCTTCAGGAATTCCTCGACGGCAAGCTCGTCGCCATCACGCCGCCCGAGCGTTAACATCGCCAGGCGATGCCCGATCCGAGCGCGCTACTTCAGCAGGCGGTTGGCTTTCACGAGAAGGGGAACCTGGCCGAGGCCCAGCGCCTCTACCAGCAAGTGCTCGACCTCCAGCCGAATCACCCTGATGGGCTGCACCTGCTCGGCCTTCTATTGAACCAGCTGGGTGAGCGCGATGGCGCCCTGGCGCTGCTGAACCGGGCGGTCGATGCGTTGCCGGGGTTCGCGCCGTTCCGCGTCAACCTTGGCAACGTGCTTGGTGAAGCCGGCGACTGGCGCGGGGCGATTGAGCAGTACGAGCACGCCCTTCGTCTCGACGCGTCGCTGCCTGAGGTACACAACAATCTGGCCAACGCGCTGGTGAAGCTGAGCCGCCATCGCGAGGCGATTGGCGCCTATCGTCGGGCGCTGGCGCTTCGTCCCGACTATGCTGAAGCGCACGCCAATCTTGCAAGCGCGCTCTCAGCGAGGGGCGATCACGCCGAAGCCGAGCGCGAAGCGCGCGCTGCGCTGGCGGCCTCGCCGGGTTTGCCGCGTTTCCACCTGCGCCTCGCGCAAGTCCTGATGAAACAGCCGCCGCGCCTTCATGAGGCCCGCGCCGCCGCTGACGCGGCGCTCGAGCTCGCGCGCGCCGGCCGCAACCCAACGATTGCAGCGGACGCCCATCGAACCCTGGGCGACATCCTCCATCGGCTTCACCACACCGAGGACGCTCTCCAGCACTACCAGCGCGGCATCGCCCTTGTCCCTGCGAGCGCCGAGGCGCGCTGCGCCGCCGCGGGGATCCTCCAGCTCCAGGGGTTCGTCGCCGACGCCATCGAGATGTTCCGCGAGGCGCTGCGGCTCCAGCCGGAGAACCACAGGTGTCACAGCAACCTGCTCTGGACCCTCCACAGCGACCCGCGCTGCGGCGCCAAAGAACTCTTGGAAGAACACCAGGCGTGGGCAAGACAGCACGTCCACTTTCCCCGCAATCGCGAAACGCCGCACACGAACAGCCGCGATCCTGGTCGCCGCCTGCGCGTGGGCTACGTCTCCGGTGATTTCCGCGAGCATTCCACCTCGCGCTTCTACCTCCCGCTGCTCGAGAACCACAATAAAACGCAGTTTGAAACGTTCTGCTACTCCACGATCCAGAAGCCCGATCACGTCACCGCGCGCGTGAAGCGAGCGGCGGACAGCTGGCGCGAAGTCCACGCGCTGGCTGACGACGATCTTGCAGACCTGATTTGCGCGGATGGGATCGATATCCTCATCGACCTGCCGGGCCACACCAGCGGCAACCGCCTCTTCACCTTCGCCCGCAAGCCCGCGCCCGTCCAAGTGTCCTGGCTCGGCTGGCTCGGAACGACCGGGCTGCCCCAGATGGATTACTGGATCGCCGACACCCTGACCGTTCCCGCTGGCGAAGAACGATTTTTCACGGAGCGCGTGCAGCGCCTCCGCCCCCCGTTCCTCTGCTACGGACCCTCGGATGACGCGCCGGCCGTCGCTGAATCGCCGTGCGGCCGCAACAACCACATCACCTTCGGCAGCTTCAACAATCTCGGGAAACTGTCCGCGCCGCTGCTCAGCGCGTGGGCGCGCATTCTGAATGCAGCGCCGAACAGCCGTCTTCTCCTTAAAGCGATTGTGCTCGAAGACGAGAAGACGCGGGCGAAAGTGCGAGACCTTCTCGGGCAGCACAACCTCCCGGTCGATCGCGTCGAACTGGTGCCGCCCGAAGCCGAAACCTCGCGCCACCTCGCCGCCTACGCGAACATCGACATCGGCCTGGACACGTTCCCGTTCAACGGCGCCACCACCACCGCGGAAGCGCTTTACATGGGCATCCCGGTCGTGACGCTCGCGGGAAGCTCCCACGTCTCCCGGGTTGGGTTATCTCTGCTGACCAGCGTCGGCCTGGGGGATCTATGCGCCCGCAGCATCGACGACTACATCAGCACCGCCGTCGCGCTGGCAAAGGATCGAGATCGCATCCAGCATCTCCGCCGAGCCATCCGCCCGCGCATGCAGGCCTCGCCCCTGATGGACGGCAAGGGGTTCACCACGGCGATGGAAGACGCGTACCGCCAGATGTGGCAAACGTGGTGCGCCCAATCGTGAAACCTTCCGTGGCGCGGGGCCTCCTGCCCGTGGCGGTAGTGCAGTGAAAATCACACGGACAAGATGCCCGTGCTACGCCAGCCCCGGGGCGCAATGCAACATCAACAGTTCACGACAGAGCCGGACAACATCGTTATCCTTCATGCGGGTTATGAACCAATTCCTTCGCAAATCACTTCCTCTCTCGGCCATTGTCCTCTTCACGCACTCCGCCAGCGCCGCCGCGCTCACCACCCAACCTTCGGCCATTCCTCCCAGCACGACGTCTCAGCGCCTTCAATCTCTTCTTGGCCTGTTCGTTTTCCTCATGGTTGCATTCCTCATCGGCCGGCTCCGCGGGCACCGCAAGCTGATTCCCATGCGGATGCTGGGGTGGGGCCTGGCGCTCCAATTCTGCTTTGGCCTGGTCGTGGTGAAGAACCGCGCGTTCCTGATCGCGATCAATGACGCCGTGGATGCGCTTCTTGGCTTCACCGCTCAAGGCGCCCATCTGGTCTTTGGGAATCTCTCGGCACTGAGAGGCCCCGCCGTCACCAGCGCCGACGGCCTGACCATCGGCTGGGCGACCGACGTCGGCTACTTCGCGTTCTTCGTGCTGCCGACCATCATCTTCTTCGCCTGCCTGACCGCGGTGCTGTACCACATTGGCATCATGCAGTACGTCGTCCAAGGCTTGGCGTGGATCATGTCGCGCACCATGAAAACCAGCGGCGCTGAAACGCTCTCGAGCGCGGCGAATATCTTCGTCGGACAGACCGAAGCGCCGCTGATGGTGAAGCCATTCATTGCCGCGGCCACGCAATCGGAGCTGATGGCCATCATGGTGGGCGGCTTTGCTAACATCGCATCGGGCGTGCTCGGGCTCTACACGGTTTGGCTGCGCCCATTTATCCCTGATGCCGCAGGTCACCTCGCCGCCGCGTGTTTCATCACCGCGCCGGGGTCGCTGCTCATCGCGAAGCTCATGGTGCCGGAAACGGAGACGCCGCAGACGAGCGGGGGGGTGCAGTTCAAGGTCGAGCGAATCGACGCGAACCTCCTCGACGCCGCCACGCGCGGGACCACCGAAGGGCTCGGCCTGGCGCTGAACGTGGGCGCGATGCTCATCACGTTCACGGCCCTGGTTGCGCTGGTGAATGCGCTGCTGACGTGGACGAGCGCGCACGTTGGATTGCGACCGATTTCGCTCGAGGTGATCCTCGGCTACATCTTCCGACCGTTTGCGTGGCTGACCGGGGTGAACTGGATCGAATCGCAGCGTGTGGGTTCGCTCCTCGGGATCAAGACCGTGCTCAATGAGTTGATCGCGTATTCGGACATGAAAGATCATCTCACCGCCGACGCGATGTATTTGTCGCCGCGCGCGGCGCTTCTGGCGACCTATGCGCTCTGCGGCTTCGCCAACTTTGCCTCGGTTGGTATTCAAGTAGGAGGAATTTCGACACTGGCGCCGACGCGCCGGCATGATCTGTCGCGAATCGGGTTGCTCGCGATGGTCGGCGGCGCTTTGGCCTCACTGATGGCGGCGTGCGTGGTGGGGATTCTGGTTTAACCGTTCACCTCTCCCGGTAAATCCGGGAGAGGGTAGGGTGAGGAGCTTTCTCGGCACGCAAGAGATCCCGCCCTTGCTATCAACCGCCTCCCCATGCTCGCACCGGCACGCGGTTCTTTGCTATGATTCCGTCCGCGCATCCACCGCTACGAGAGGGCTTGCGCGGATGATTTATGAATTACGGGACGAGTTCGTTGTTGCGGCGGATGCGGAGACGACCTGGAAGTTCTTCTGCTCAATTGAGAACCTGCCGCGGATCACACCGCCCTGGTTGAGGTTCCGATTGACGGAGGAGAGCACGGGCGCGATCGGGCAGGACACGATCTTTAATTACACGATCCGGTGGATGAACTTTCCGGTGCGTTGGCGCACGCGGATTATTGACTGGTCACCGCCCACGCAGTTCATCGATTTGCAGATTCGGGGACCCTACACACTATGGCACCACCAGCATCGCTTCGAGCATGTGACCGAGGGAACGCACTGCCTGGATCGTGTGATTTATCAGCTTCCGCTACGACTCATCGGAAGTCTCACGCACGCGCTGGTGGTAAAGCGTCAACTGCTTGAGATCTTTCGCTATCGAAGGAAAGTCATCGCGGAGAACCTTGGTTGGGTAAAGGCGATTCAGCAGGATGTGGAAGCCCGCCGCATTCGATGAAACGCCGGAGCCGAATGCTCAGCGTACCGGCGGCACGCCCATCTGCGAGTCGCTGCCCATGTCATCAGGCGTGATCGTTCCGGCGGCGGCGTTGGCGCCGCCGGGAAGCTGCTTCAACATGATGTGCTTGGCGAGCTCCAGGCGGGTGATGAACTCGTCCATGTCGGCCGGGCGGTTCTGGGGCTTGGTCGCGATGGAGTCCATCACCAGCTTGCTCAGCGCCAGCGGGACCTTGGGGTTGATATCCATCGGCGTGTCAATGCGGGCGTCAAGCAGGAAGCTGTTCTCGCCCTTCTTGTTCACGGTGTAGAGGGTCGGGATGACCCGGCCGGTGAGGGCCCAGTAGAGCGTCGCGCCAAGGTTGAAGACGTCGGTCTGCACGCTGATCGGGCGCCGGGCGACTTGCTCCGGCGCGATGTAATCCGGCGTACCCTGGATGCGCTCTTTCACGGTACCGATGCGACAGCTTTGGCCGTAGTCGATGACCTTCACCATGCCGCGATCGCTGCGGAGGATGTTGTTCGGTTTGATGTCGCAGTGGGCGAAGCCCATCTGGTGCATCGCACGAAGACCCTGGGCCGCGGCGATGAAGGTATCAACCACCGCCATGATGTCCGGCTCCCCCTTGGCGTTGCGCGGGAGGCGCACATCGAGCGGCTGACCTTCGACCAACTCCATGAGCAGGTAAGCCTCAGTCACCTTCAGCATCAGCTGCTTGTTGATCTTCAGCTCAAAGGTGCGGCGTAGGTTGGGGTGGGTGAACTGCTTGCTGAGCTCAAACTCGGTTTCCATCTGCTCGACGAAGCGGATGTCTTTCTGTTCGTCGCGCAACACGTGCTTGAGAGCGAACTTACGTCCTGTGGCGGGATCCTGCACAGCGTAGATGGTGCTGCGCGCACCTTCCCCCAGCTTCTCAAGCACCTCATAGTTAAGAAGTTTCTGACCCATCTAAACTGCAACCACCCAGACAATGATCCCACGGGCGCTACGGCAGGTGGAGACCGTAACACTCGGACGACGGACAAGTCGATGACAAAAAGGATGATAGGCGACTTGCCTGACGCTGGGGCACCGCGTGTGGTTCGGGACACCCAATTGCTGGAACCTGGAAAGCCCCCGCATCCCCTGACGACTCACGAGGAAAACAGCGGCGTTCACCAGAGTCCCCGTTACCTCACATCTATCCGAGGCCTAAGTTAGGGAAACACGGCAGTTAAAGCAAGGGAAAGATTCAGGCGCGTCAGCAGCGGAAAGTTGCGAGACCAGTGATTTTCCTTGCTATGCCGCGAATTGCTATCACAATAGGAACTAAAGGTGGGGCCGGAGGTTCCAGCGTGACGTTGAAGTCTGCAAGAAGAGTGATGGCGATTGCCCTCGCTACGGGCGCCATCTGTCTAACGGGTTCGCGCGCTTCGGGCGCGGACTCTAACACGCTGATGGGCATTCACTTCTGGGGCGACCGCAACGACAGTGCACCGGCGACGCTTATGGATTCCGTCAATCGCGGCGGGTACGACCTCGAGATCGTCAACACGGGCAACCCTGAGTGGAACGACGTGGATGTCGTCCAGCCGCTGTATGACAACTTCAAGAACACCTACAAGGTCACGCCGATCACGCGGCTGGGGTACTACTGGGGGAACACGCTGCCCGTGCCGGGGACGGCGGCTGCCACGAACTGGTCGAGCACGATCGCCAGCAACGTGGTTTCGCGGCTGAAGGATACGGCGCATCTGTGGCAGTTGGGGAATGAGCCTAACCTGCATGGGGAGGCGCAGGGGTGGGTGAATCAGCAGATTACGCCACAGCAGTACGCGACGGTTTATCAGAATGTGCGGGCGGCGATCAACGCGCCCTCGCTGTTAGGACAAGCGGGGGCGCATAAGCTGCTGGTAGCCCCGGTGAGTCCCGGCGGCGTCGCGGGGGACCGCTGGATGGATGGGGCTCAATGGCTGGATCAGACGCTGGCGGCGATACCAGCCCACCAGGTGGATGGGATCGCGCTGCATGCGTACGGCGGCGGGGGAAACGCGAGGCAGGCGTTTGGAGGGTTCTATAAAAGCCTGGTGGATCAGATCACGGCCATCGATGCGCGGGGCCTGACGAATGTGCCGCTGTATATCACGGAATGGAACCGCGCGACCCAGATCGGGAACCTGGCGGATGAGGCGACGACCGCGGCGTTTTCGAAGCAGGTGTTCCAGTTTTTGAACCGGTGGAACAACACCGCAGGCAACCACAACATCGTGGCGTCGACGTGGTTCGTGTACGACGGGGGCAACGGGAGCGGAACGTGGGATACGTATTCGATCGAGTACTGGAAGAACTTTGGGAACGGCGCGGGTTCGCCGAACTCGATGTACCAGGCGTTTTATGACACGTCGCGGACGAACCTGAAGTCCGGCGTGGCGGGGACGAAGGCGCTGGCGCCATTCGTGAAAGTCTTCGACGATTTTGAGAATGGGGCGACGGATCACTTTTCGGGCGCGACGCCGGCGCCTTCCGGTTCGGGCGCGACATCGGGAACCACGAGCGGATCGTTTAAGGTGCGAACGAACGATACCGATTCGTTCACGAAGGGGTACGCGCACAAGATCGGGATCGTGGATGATCCCAACAATGCCAATGGTTGGTCCGCAAGGTATCTCAGCAATGGAGGGAACCCGAGCAGCGAGACGACGATCAACCTGACGAGCGGGGTGGATGGGTTTATTGGTTTCTATTTGCGGCTGTTCACCTATGGGGGAAGCGAGGATGTTTCCAGCGCGGCGGGATTGACGGCGCAGCTTGTGTTGGATTCGGGGAGCGGCGGGGGCGTAAACACGGATGCGGGCAAGCCGCTAACCGTTTTCGCGGACAGCCAGTGGCACTTCTACCAGTGGAACCTGGACAACCCGGCGGATTGGGTGCCTTATGCGCCGGCGACCGGATCGGATGGGAAGCTGGGGACGGGAGCGAATTTCCTGGGGCAGGTGTCCATCGACTCCATCGTGTTTAACGGCGGGAACGTGAACGTGGAGTATCTGCTGGATACGGTGGCGTACAACCCCTACGGGGGCATGGACGTCTTTACGGGATTGCCGGAGCCTGGGACGGTCTCGCTGGTTTGCATGGGGATGCTGGGGATGACGCGACGACGACGTTGCAACTAGAGCGGCGCGCCTACGCGTGTAGCGTCAAAAAGAGGGGTAGTGTCATGCTGAGGTACTCCGAAGCATCTGGCATAGGACGTTTGCTGGGCCAGATCCTTCGCGGAATACCGCTCAGGATGACACGCTGAGGCGATCCCCGCCGTGCACTACATGCGAACGCCATTGCTCTAGTGGTGACCATTTCCGCTGCGGACGGCGACGGGTTCTTCCTCTTCCAGACGATCTTCGAGGGGGGACTGATGGATGCGTTCCGCTTCCATCGCGGCGGCGGTGCCGTGGCCTTCGTAGTGGGTGGCGAGGAAGGGGACCTTGTTGAGGATTTTTTCCTGGAAGAGCTCCATGTAGAGGTAGATCACCGGCGTCACGTACAGGGTAATGAGCTGGCTCACGAGCAGGCCGCCGACGATGACCAAGCCCAGGGGACGGCGCTCTTCGCCGGATGCGCCAAGGCCAAAGGCGATGGGGACGGCGCCCATGATGGCGGCGAGGGTGGTCATGAGGATCGGGCGGAAGCGGTCGATGCTCGCTTCGTGGATCGTTTCTTCGGCGCTGGCGCCAGCGGCGACGCGCTGGATGGCGAAGTCGACGATCATGATGCCGTTCTTCTTCACGATGCCCATGAGCATGAACAGACCGATAAAGGCGTAGAGGGAAGCTTCGACGGGCCGGCCCTGCGTGAGCAGGCCGTAGACGAAGAGGGTGGCGAGTCCGCCGACCATCGCGGTGGGGAGGGTCGAGAGCACGGTGATGGGGTGGAGGTAGCTTTCGTACAGGATCGCGAGGATCACGTACATCACGAAGACAGCGAGGACCATCAGGATGGTCAGGCTGCGCATGGTTTCCTGGAAGGTGAGGGCTTCGCCCTGAAACTGTCCGCGGATGTGGGTGGGAATGTGCCTGTGCGCGATCTCATCAACGAGCTTGGTTGCGGTTTCGAGCGGCACGCCGGGGATGAGATTGAAGTTCCACGTGACGGATGTGAACTGGTTCAGGTGGTTGACGGATTGAGGCCCGACGGTTTCCTGCCAGGTGGCGACTGCGGAGAGGGGTATCAGCCGGCTGCCGTCGTCAGTGCGAACGTAAAGCTTGGAGAGGTCCTCGGGGTGCTTGCGCACGTCGTCCTTGGTTTCGAGGATGACCTGGTATTGGTCCTCGGCTTTCTTGATCAGGTAGATAAAGTTCTGGCTGTAAGCGTTGCGGAGCGTGGTTTCGATGGTGGAGGCGGATACGCCGTAGGTTGAGGCGGCGTCGCGGAGGATGTTGATGTTGAGGCTGGGGGTCTTGAGGTACATGTCCGACAGCGGCGGGCCGGCGAAGACGCTGCCGATGTGCTGCATCAATTCGCCCGTCATCTTGCCGGCGGCTTCATAGACTTCGTTTGGGTTGATGCCGCTGATGGCGTAAGAGAACTGCCCGCCCTGGCGGCTGGACGCGCCGGTGGAAATTTCCAGCACGGGCTGGGGCGTCATGATCCCGAGCGCGCCGGGCATGTTCATCATCATCTGACCAGTCATGGCGGTGGCGATGTCGTGGATGGAAGGCTTCTCGATCGTCACCGGCTTTTGCGTCTGGAGGTCGAACGATTGGAGGGGCCCGCGCTCGCCGGGCGTCTTGAGCGAGACGAACATGATCCCCATGTTGGAGCTGAGGAAGCGTGAGATGCCGGTGACGGAGACCGCCATGTTCACGGATTCGTTCTGCGCGAGGACGCGCTCGGCAGCGCCCTGGTAGGCGCGCATGACATCCGGGCTGGAGCCTTCCTGGCCGATGATGACGCCGACGGCGAAGGAGGAATCGCCCGGCGGGAGGAACGCCTTGGGGACGTGGAGGAAGAGCCACACGGTGCCGATCATGCAGACGATCCAGATGACGGCACTGATCCAGCGGTGGCGGAGGAAGAACCAGAGCGATGAGCCGTAAATGGCGAGAACGCGGCGCTCGATGGAGCCCATGATGGCTTCCATCCAGCTCTTTTTAGCGCCGTGACCGCGCTGGCCGAGCATGCGAGCGCACATGAGCGGCGTGAGCGTGAGGGAGACGACGCCGCTGGCGATGATGGCAATGACGATGGTGACGGCGAACTCGCGGAAGATTCGCCCGATGATGCCGCTCATGAACACGAGCGGGAGGAAGACCGCGGCGAGGGAGAGGGTCATCGAGAGGATTGTGAAGCTGATTTCGAGCGCGCCGTTGAGCGAGGCGCGTAAGGGTGTCTCGCCGAACTTTTCCATTCGGCGGACGACGTTTTCGAGGAAGACGATGGCGTCGTCGACGAGGAAGCCGATGGCGAGGGTGAGGGCCATCAGCGAGAGGTTGTTGAGGGTATAGCCGAGGCCCTTCATCGCCACGAAGGTCAGCAGCAATGAGAGCGGCAGCGCGACGGCGGGGATGAGCGTATCGGTGGCGCGGCCGAGGAAGATGAAGATGACGAGGACGACGAGGATGAACGCGATGATCAGCGTTTCCTGGACGTCTTTCACGCTGTTGACGATGGTGCGCGAACGGTCGTAGATCGGTTTGATGTCGACGCCGCCGGGGAGCTGCGCGATGACTTCATCCCGGATGCCCCAGATGCGCTGGGCGACATCGACGGCGTTGGCGCCAGCCTGGCGGTAAACCGCGAGGACGGCGACCGCCTTGGGAACTTCGCGGCCGCGCACCCAGAAGCGCATGTTGACGCGATCGTCTTCGACGGTGTCTTCGGCAGTGGCGACGTCCTTGAGGAAGACGGGAGCGTTGTTGCGGACGGCGATGATCAGGTTGTTGTATTCCGCGGCGCTGGCGAGCTGGCCCTGGGGCTTGAGCAGGAGGGTGCGGGTGGGGCCATCGAACTGACCGGCGCCTTGGAAAGTGGTCCCCTTGTTGATTGCGACCTGGAGATCGTTCAGGGTGAGGTCGCGTGCCGCGAGGAGGGAGGGATCGGCCTTGATTCGAACGGCGCTCTTGGTGCCATAGACGTCGACGCGGGAGACGCCGCTGATGATGCTGATCCGCTGAGCGACCTGGGTGTAGGCGATGTCATACACCTGGCCGCGGGTCAACGAGTCGCTAAGCAGGGCGATGTAGACGATCGGCTGATCGTTGGGGTTGCTCTTGCTGAAGGTGGGGGGGCTCGGGAGGTCTTGCGGCAGGTTTCCCTGCGCGCGGCTGATGGCGGCCTGCACGTCTGTGGCCGCTGCGTCGATGCTCTTGTTCAGGTCAAACTGGATTGTGAGCCCGCAGTGTCCCTGCGAGCTCTTGGAGGTGATCGTCTCGAGCCCGGGAATCTGCATGAACTGGCGCTCGAGCGGCGTGGCGATAGTGGAGGCGACGGTCTCGGGGGACGCGCCGGGGTAGCCGCAGTCGACCTGGATGACGGGATAGTCGACGGCGGGGAGAGCATCCACCGGGAGCATCTTGTAGGCGAGGATGCCGAAGAGAATGGCCGAGACCGTGAGCACCACGGTCATGACGGGCCGACGAATAAAGGGTTCGGAGAGGTTCATCAGACGTTACTGCCTTTTCGCAACGGACTGCTTCTGATCATCGTTACTTGCCTGCTCGGCGGCGGGAGCGCCGGCGGGGGCGGCTTGCTGCTGGGGAGGCGGGAGGACCTGCACTTTAGCGCCGGGCATGACCATCATCTGACCGACGGTGATGACACGCTCGCCGGGGGTGACGCCCTTGGCGACGACGATTAAGTCGCCCTGGCGCTGACCCAGGGTGATGGGGCGGAGCTCAGCGGTCGAGTCCTCCTTCACGACGAAGACGAACGGGCCGGTTTGGCCGATCTGTGCGGCTTGATTGGGGACCAGCACGGCATCTTTCACCGTGGAGAGGATAAGGCGCACGTTGACGAACTGGCCGGGCCAGAACTGGCTGTCCTTGTTGTCGAGCGTGGCGCGCATCATGACGGTGCCGCTGCCGTTTTGGACGGCGTTATCAAGGAAGGTGAGCTGGCCCTGGCGGACTTCGTTTGGCTCAGAGGGCAGCCAGGCGTTGACTGCGAGCGTGCCGTTTTTCATGTGCGAGCGAACGTTCTGGAGGTCCAGCTCGGGAACGGTGAAGTCGGCGTAGATGGGGGAGACTTTCTGAATCGAGAGCATTTTGGTGCCGCCATCGGGCCCGCTGTTGCTGACGACGTTGCCGGGGTCGATCAGGCGGTGACCGGCGCGGCCGTCGATGGGGGAGCGGATGGTGCAGTATTCGACGTCCAGCTTGGCGCGTTCGATCGTCGCGGCGGAGTTTTGCGCTTTCGCTTCCGCGACGGCAAGGGCGTTTTGCTTGCTGTCGAGATCGGACTGCGAGACGGCGCCGCTCCCGCGCAAACCCTGGACGCGCTTGAACTCGGATTCGGCTAACTTCACGTTGGCCTGATCCTGCGCCAGCGTCGCCTGCGCCTGGTTGAGCATGGCCTGGAAGGGGCGCTGGTCGATGGTGAAAAGGAGGTCGCCCTTCTTCACCTGCGCGCCGTCCTGGAAGTGAACCTCCATCACCTTGCCGGTGACTTGAGGCAGGATGTTCACGCTCTCGGTGGCGGTGGTTCGACCGATCTGGTCGAGATACAGCGGCACATCCTGCGTGACGGCAGGCGCCACCGTGACGGCGGCGGGAGGACGCTCCATGGACATTTGCTGACCTGCGCCGTTGCGCTTGCAGCCGACGAGGATCAGCGCCAGCAGTGCCGGCGCGACAAACGATGTTGTGAGAGTTCGAGGTCTCATGGTTTTCGCTTCTTTTCAGGTTCGGTCAGGATTCCGTGGAAGACGATGTCGAGGAGGTCCGCCGCCTGCTCCTGGTGGCTGCGGGTTCGGCCGGTGAGGTAGTTGGTGAACATGGTGCCATAGACGAGATCGCCCATGACGTTCATCACGCGGTCGACCGAGACTTTGCGCACCCGGCCACTCTTGATGAGCTCTTGGATGATTTTGCGGAAGGGCTCGCGGGCTTCATGGCTGATCTCGAAGTAGACGGGCCGGCGTTTCCCGCGGAAGACGACGCTTTCCTGGAGGAAGAGCTCGACGAGCTGGGGGTAGAGCTCGAAGAATTCAAGGTAGGCGGTGGTTGCGGCGCCAAGGCGATGCAGCGGATCACCCGGCGTGTTGAGAGCGCGGTGCGTCCGTTCCTTCAGGCACTGGACGCCTTTTTTCACAGCGGCGAGGAAAAGCTCTTCTTTGCTGGGGAAGTACCGGTAGATGGTGCCTTTGCTGATGCCGAGCGATTCGGCGATGACCTGGACGTCGGTTTCCTGGAAGCCATGCCGCGCGAACGCCTTGGATGCGGTGCAGAGGATCTGCTCGCAGCGGCGGAGGCGCAGGCTTGCATCGCACGGTCTGCCGCGTCGGACGCTTTTAGCCTTTCGGACGGATTTAACTGGCGCGTAAGTCAACTAAATCAGGGTAAGCGAGCAGAAACTGTAGGTCAAATAGGATCGGGTTGATTCAACTGCGCTTGTAAGGCCAGGAGCGCAGATATTGTTTGGGCGTGCGTAAACGACCTTCTTCACCCAGCGCAACTGCTGCACGCACAGGCCAATACGGATCGCGGAGCAGCTCGCGGGCCATGAGGATCATGTCGGCTTTACCCTCGCGGATGATCGAATCGGCGTGTTGTGGTTCTGTAATCAAGCCGACGGCGGCGGTGGGAATATCAGCGCCGTTGCGGATGGCATCGGCGAAGGGAACCTGGTAGCCGGGCTTGATTTCGATTTTGGCGTAGGGCACAAGCCCGCCGGAGCTGCAATCGATGATGTCGACGCCGGCGCTCTTGAGACGGCGCGAGAGCTCGATGGATTCTTCGATCGTCCAGCCACCTTCCGCCCAGTCGGAGCAGGAGAGCCTGACGCAGAGGGGAAGATCATCGGGCCAGGCGCTGCGCATGGCGGTCGCGATCTGGATGACGAACCGGATGCGGTTGTCAAAGCTGCCGCCGTAGTTGTCCTTGCGATGATTGGAGAGGGGTGAGAGAAAGCTGTGGGCGAGATAGCCGTGGGCGGCGTGAAGCTCGACGAAGCGGAAGCCGGCATGACGGGCGCGAACGGTCGCGTCGACGAAGCGTTCCTGTATCTGCTGAATCTCGTCCTCAGTGAGTTCTTTGGGGGTGCGGTAATTGTCTGCAAAAGGGAGGGCGCTGGGGCCGACGGTTTCCCAGCCGCCTTGCTCGTCAGGGACGTTACCGCCGCCTTCCCACGGGACGGCAGTGCTGGCTTTGCGCCCGGCGTGGGCGAGCTGAATGCCGGCGACAGCGCCTTGCTGCTCGATGAATCGCACGATGGGTGCAAGGGCTTCGGCATGACGATCGGACCAGATGCCAAGATCGCCGGGGGAGATGCGGCCGCGGGCTTCGACGGCGGTGGCTTCGGCGATGACGAGCGCCGCGCCGCCAACCGCGCGGGAGCCGAGGTGGACGAGGTCCCACTCGTTGGCGAGGCCGTTCATGTAGCTGTACTGGCACATCGGGCTCACGCCGATGCGGTTGCGGAAGGTGACGCCCCGCAGCTTCAGCTCATTGAACAAGGACGCCATGGTTACACCGATTCCTGCGCGGCTTGCTCGAGGGCTTCGAGCATTGCGCCGATCTCAGGTGGACCGGCGTAACGGGTGCCGTTGATGAAGAAGGTGGGCGTTCCGTTCACACCACTGCGCACACCGCTTTTGAAGTCTTCCTTGACTCGGGCGACAAAGCGCTCGCTGGAGAGATCGGCTTCGAAGCGGTAGATCTCCAGGCCAATCTTCATGGCGTACTGCACGATGTCGCGATCGCCCAGGTCGTGCTGGTGCTCGTAGAGGATGTCGTGCATCTCCCAGAACTTTCCCTGTGCAGCGGCGCATTCTGCGGCCTGGGCGGCGATGCTCGCGTTGGGGTGGATTGTGTTCAGCGGGAAGTGGCGGAAGACCAGCCGCAGTCGATCCCCCAGTTCCTGCTGGAGCTTGCGGACGATCGGGAAAGCTCGGCCGCAATAGGGGCATTCGTAGTCGCCGTACTCCAGGAGCGTGAGGGGCGCTTCGGGATTGCCGCGGATGTGGTCGCGCTGGGGGCTTACGGGCAATGACAGCTTGGGTTGTTGCGCTTCGAGCTTCATACCGATGCTCCCTGGTTGAGGGACTCCAGTGCGGTAAGGACGCCGTCGGCGCCGGGGTTCTGGTCGATGGGCGAGACGTAGGTCCAGCGGATGATGCCTTGCTCGTCGATGACGAAGAGAGCGCGTTCGCTGATGCCGTCGGCTTCGCGGTAGACGCCGAACTGTCTGGCGACAGCACCTTTGGGTTCAAAGTCGGCGAGCAGGGGGAACTTGAGGTTCTTGGCCCTAGCGTACGCCTCATGGCACCAGGGGCCGTCCACGCTGATGCCGAGGAGCTGCGCGTTCAGTGCCGTGATGTCCGGGAGAATCTCGTTGTAGAGGACTGTTTCGTCGCCGCAGACGGGGCTCCAGTCGGCAGGATAGAACATCAGCACGACGCGCTTACCCCGATAGTCCGCGAGCGACGTTTTGGATTCCGGTCCGCTGGCGAGGCAGAAGTCAGGGGCTTTCGAGCCCGGCTGTAATGCGGTGTCTTGCGGCATGTCTGGCTTCACTTAAAACCCTTTACGGTAGGGCAGAATTGGCGGGGAGATCAAATACGCGTGCGTCAACTGTAACCGGGCTCGGGGAGACTTTGCTGAATACGCTGCATGCTTTCAACGCGCCACGCTGGGGCGCGGTTTTCGGCGACGTCGGGGAAGAATTCGCTGAGGTTCTCGCGAGAGACGCCCCACAGGCCGAACTGTTTCACCCCCGGTGTGTCGATGACGCTGCCGCCGATGTCGAGCAGATACCGGCGGGCGGATGTGGTGGTGTGCATGCCCTTCTCGTTGACCAGGCTCACATCTCCCACGCGGATGTCGAGCGACGGCTGGACGGCGCGGATCAAGCTGCTTTTTCCGACGCCGCTGTGACCGGCGAGGACGGTGGATCTGTTGCGGAGGAGATCGCGGAGCTGGTCCAGTCCTTGATCGAGTGCAGCCGCCGTACGGAGCGTGATGATGTCCATGGAACTGTAATGCGCCAGCGCTTCTGATGCTTCGGCGATCGCCTCTTCACCGCGCGGGTCTTCCTGTGCGAGGTCGATCTTGTTCAAGCAGACGATGGGCTGGAGTTTGCCGCTCTGGGCGGCAACGATCATGCGATCGACGAGGCCCCACTTCACGCGGGGACGGAGGAGGCTCGCGACGATGAGCATCTGATCAGCGTTGGCGACAATGGGGTGCTGGTGCGTTCCCTTAAAGCTTTCGGCACGGGTGAGGATCGTCCGTCGAGGCAGAATCTGTTCGATAACGGCTTCGGGTCGGCCTTGGTCATCCGTCGAGCCGGTCGCGCGGAAGCGAACCTGATCCCCGACGACAATCGCGGTTTCACTCGCCTTGGTGAGGGTTTTGCGGATGACGCAGAGAAAGGTGGTTTTGGTCGCCGCTCCGTTTGAAGGAGGATCGGTGATCGGCGCGGGTCCTTCAACATCGCTGAAAAGCGAGTACACCTGCACCACTTCGCCCACGGGCAGGTCATTCACATTGTCGGCGCTGTCGTCCGCTGCGCGAAGGGCGGCCGTCTTCTCGAGCTTGTTCTGCACTGCGTGCTTGGAGCGCTTGGAGAAGCGTTCCTCCTGGTCGACGCGGTCTTCATCCATCCCGCCGGAGAGATAGCGGCTGGTGAGATCCTTCTCACGCGGAGGTTTCTTGGGCTTGCCTTTCATGGCGGGCATGCATCGTAACGGGTCCGGCTGCGTTTGACCCATCTAAAGCGGCTTCTTACACTCGCGCCGCCTACAATTTCTTTTAGTTGGAGATCCCCCTTGCCCGTCCCGCTCCCGCTGCTTGACGAGTATGAGAAGAAAGAAAAGTGCGGCGTGTTTGGCGTGTGGGGTACGCCTGATGCGTCCGTTCTTTGCTACGAAGGTCTCTTTGCGCAGCAGCACCGCGGGCAGGAATCGGCAGGGATCGCGGTCACCAACGGCATCTCGTTAAACGGCCACATGGGCATGGGGCTGGTGTCGCAGGTGTTCAACAGTCGGATGCTGCGAGAGGACTTGGCGGGCAGGGGGTCAATCGGGCACGTGCGCTATTCCACAACAGGATCGAGCAAGTTGTGCAATGCGCAGCCGCTGCTTCGAGAGTTTTCGATGGGGCCGGTGGCGGTGGCGCACAACGGGAACCTGATCAACGCAGCGGCACTGCGGACGGCGTATGAGTCGCGCGGACACATTTTCCAGTCGACCACCGACACGGAGATCATCGTTCACCTGCTGGCAAATCCGGAGCATTTGACGAAGCCGGATCCGCTGCCTCATGTGCTGCGGCACCTTCAGGGGGCGTATTCGCTCTTGTTCCTGTTCCCGGATCGAATCGAGGCGGCGCGCGATCCATGGGGCGTGCGACCGCTGGCGCTGGGGAAAACGCGCGAGGGAAACTGGTGCGTCGCCTCCGAGACGTGCGCCTTTGATGCGATTGACGCGGTGTTCGTGAGGCACATTGAGCCGGGGGAAATTGTGCGGATCGATGATGCGGGGGTGTCATCGCGGCGGTTTGAGGAGCCGGCGGCGCAGCGGGCGCATTGTGTTTTTGAGCACGTCTATTTTGCGAACCCGGCGAGCAAGCTGTTCGAGCAGAATGTTCATACCGCGCGGCAGGCGATGGGGCGGCGGCTCGCCACGGAAGCGCCCGTGCAGGCGGATTACGTGATGCCGATGCCAGACTCCGGGCGTTCGGCGGCGCTGGGGTTTGCGCAGGAGTCGAAGATTCCATTCAACGAGGGGATCGTGCCGAACCGGTTTGTGGGGCGGACATTCATCCTGCCCAGCCAGGTGCAGCGCGACCGGGCGGTCTCGATGAAGCTGAACATTATCCCGGACGTGGTGGCGGATAAACGGATCGTGATCGTCGAAGATTCCATCGTGCGTGGCACCACGACGCGCTCGAAAATGCGGGCGCTGCGTCGCGCGGGGGCAAAGGAAATCCATCTGCGGGTGAGCTGTCCACCTATTCGGCATCCGTGTTTTTATGGGATCGACTTCCCGACGAGCACGGAGTTGATCGCGCACAACCGGACGATCGAGCAGATTCGCGACTTTATTGAAGTCGATTCCCTCGCGTATCTGTCGCTGGAGGGGCTGCTGTCGTGCATGAAGCTGCCAAAGGAAAACTACTGCACGGCATGCTGGTCGGGGCATTACAAGATCCCGATCGATCAGCCGCAGTCGAAGCTGGGGTTTGAGCGCAGCCAGATGAAGATGTTTTAGCCGCTGCATCTTCATCGGATTCCCTACGACCACCTATCGCAGGAGTTATTTCATAAATGGGCGCGCGGTTTGCGCCGATGACACCCGCAGTGGGCCTGCACATGGCATGCGGTGCCGATAAAACATGAGCGCTCGGCCGGAAACAAAAGTTCTGTGGGGATTGGGTGTGGCCATTCTCGCGATTGCGTGGATGGGCGCCATCTTTTTCAGGGGAACCTGCCAGCTGATCGCGGACGCGGAGCGGCTGGAGCATACCCACACGATCATCAACACGTTGGGCGATTTTTATACGGATGTGCGAGATCTTCGTTTCGCGGCGCGCAGCTATGCGGTGAGCAACGATGAGCAGTACCTGCAGCATTATCGCGCCGCCACCGCGCACGCGCAGCAGGACCTGATCACCCTGAATGCGCGTGGGGAAGTCAACGCGAAGCACCGGGAGAAAATTGCGAAGCTGGAACAGCTCATGTTGCAGGCGGTGGCGCAAAGCGAGGAGGTTATCAAGGCGCGCAAGACGGGCGGGCTATTGAGGTCGCTTCCCGTAATCCGCAGGCAGATCGAAAGCGAAGTGAATGATCCGATCCGCGAGCTGGTGAAGACGCTGGTGGCGGAGAAGCGGGAGCAACTTTTGAGCCGCGGGCTGGAATCGCAGAACAGCAGCCGGGCGATGCTGGTGATGATCGTCGCGGGATCCATCGCTGAGATTCTGGTAGCGGTGGCGACGGCCTTGGCAATTCGAAGATATTTCAAGGAGCGGCAGAAGGCGCATGGGGCGCTGACGCGGACGAAAGAAGTGCTGGAAGCGCAGAGCGAGCAGCTTGAGTTGGCGCGGCAGCAGGCGGATTCGGCTAACCGGGCAAAATCAGCATTTCTGGCAAACATGTCGCACGAAATTCGCACGCCGGTAACGGCGATCCTGGGTTACGCGGATCTCGTGCTCGAGCCGAACCAGACGCAATCGGATCGACATGATTCGCTGCAAACGATTCGGCGCTCCGCGAAGCACCTGCTCGATCTGGTCAACGACATCCTGGACCTCTCGAAGATCGAGGCGGGAAAGATGACCGTCGAATCAATTCCCTGCAACCCCGCGCAGGTGGTGAGCGAAGTCATCTCGATGGTCCGTCCGCGGGCGGAAGAGAAACGCGTGCAGATGCGCCTGGAGTTCGATGGCCCGTTCCCGGACCGCATTTCATCCGATCCGCTACGGCTTCGGCAGGTGCTGACGAATCTAATCGGCAACGCCGTCAAGTTCACCGACGAAGGATTGATCACCGTTCGCGCCCGCTGCACCAAATCGGAAGAAGGCGCGGGGCGGTTGCAGGTGCGAATCTGCGACACAGGGATCGGGATGACCTGCGATCAGCTTGGGAATATTTTTCGCCCCTTCACGCAGGCGGATGAGACGACGACGCGGCGCTTTGGCGGGAGCGGACTTGGTCTCTCCATCAGCAAGCGGTTGGCGGCAATGCTGGGCGGCGACATCGTGGTTCAGTCCGAACCGGGCAAAGGTTCGTGTTTCACGCTGGATGTCGCCGCGGGAAATCTGAACGACGCGCATTGGATCCATGGTCTAACGGAGTCCACCTTCACCACTGCGCACGAGAAGGCCGGGGGCGACGCTGCTCAACTCAAGGGCCGGATTCTGCTCGCGGAGGACGGAAAGGACAATCAGCGGCTCATCACGACGCACCTTGTGCGGGCGGGCGCGGAGGTGGTTATTGCCGACAACGGACGCAGCGCTGTCGACCGGGTGATGAGCGATTCTTTCGACCTGGTCGTGATGGACATGCAGATGCCGGAGCTGGACGGGTATGGCGCGG
The DNA here is from genome assembly GCA_036387255.1 of Tepidisphaeraceae bacterium. Classification (GTDB taxonomy): domain Bacteria; phylum Planctomycetota; class Phycisphaerae; order Tepidisphaerales; family Tepidisphaeraceae; genus DASVUC01. The sequence continues at coordinate 30,525 of DASVUC010000191.1, forward strand.
CGCGTGAGATTCGCGATCTTGGGTACACGATGCCGATCATCGCGCTCACGGCGCATGCGATGAGCGGGGATCGGGAGAAATGCCTCAGGGCCGGTTGCACGGATTACCTCACGAAGCCGATCGATAAGTACCAGTTCCTCTGGACGGTCGCGCGCCACCTTGATGCAATCCGCCGCGAAGAGCCGCCGCGACCCTCGCCTTCGCAGCATGAATCCGTGCGCAGCGATTTCGTCAACGATGCGGCGATGAGCGAGCTGGTGACGCAGTTCGTGGAAGAACTGCCCCAGCAGGTCGCGAAGCTCAGCGAATTTCTGGAAGAACATCGCATCGATGAGCTTCGCCGGCTCGTGCATCAGCTCAAAGGCGCCGGCGGCGGTTTTGGCTTCGCGCCGATTACGACCGAAGCCGCGAAGGCCGAGCACCTCATCCGTTCATCCGCGGAGCTGTCGAAAGTTGAGCGCGCGGTTCGAGACCTGATCGCGCTGATCCGCAAAGTGGAGGGTTACCAGCCCTCCCGGGAGACAGAGCCATGCCTCAAAAAGTCCTGATTATCGACGACTCCAAGCCGATTCACGCCCTCCTGAAGGCGCGGCTGGCGGATGAGCCGATCGAACTGCACTCGGCGTTTGACGGTGAAGCGGGCGTGGAGGCGGCGCTGAACCTGCTGCCAGATTTGATCCTGCTGGATGTCGACATGCCGACGCCCGACGGCTTCGAAGTGTGCCGGCGGCTGAAGGACCATCCGCTGACCATGAACGTGCCGGTCGTGTTTCTCACGGGAATCGCGTCGACGGAGCAGAAGATTCGCGGGCTGGAGCTGGGGGCGCTGGATTACATCATCAAGCCGTTCGACCCGGCAGAGCTGCGGGCGCGCGTACGGACGAGCCTTCGGCAGAAGTATCTGCTCGAGCTCCTGGCGAAGAAGGCGATGATCGACGGGCTGACCGGGCTCTGGAACCGCAGCTATTTTGATCAGCAGCTCGCGGCGCAGCTGGCGCTGTTCCGCCGGTCGGGGTATACGGTGAGCTGCATCTTCGCCGACGTCGATCACTTCAAGACGATCAACGACAACTTCGGACATCCCACGGGTGATGAGGCGCTGCGGGCGATTGCGCATGTGCTTCAGTCATCGTGCCGGCTGGAAGACATCGTGTGCCGGTATGGCGGGGAGGAGTTTGCGATTGTGTGTCCGAACACACCGGCGGACAAAGCGATTATCCTCGCCGAGCGTCTGCGCGAATCAATTTCCCGGCTCACCATGAGCTATCGGCGCACGCCGATTCCGCTCACCGCCAGCTTCGGCATCGCCGATCCGACGACGGCGGGCAGCCACACGCTCATCGAAGCCGCCGACCAGGCGCTCTACCGCGCCAAGCAGCTTGGGAGAAACCGAGTTGTTATCGCCAGCCAGGAAGCGGAGCCCGTCGCATTGAAGGTAGCCTCTTGATCTTATGGCGCACATGGGCGTCTCCCCCATGCGCTGCGGCACTGCACGGGGCGGATCGTATTCTCAACCCACCACCGCATCGGCCTCGATTTCGATCCTGGCATCGGCATCAATCAGCCGCGCCACCTCCACGATCGTCGTCGCGGGCCGAATCTCCCCGAACACTTCGCCATGAACGGCGGCGACCTGCTCCCACTGGGTCACATCCGTCACATACATGCGGGTGCGGATCACGTGCTCCATCTTCCCGCCCAGCGCCTCGACCGCTGCGCGGATAATCGCCAGTGATCGCCGCGCCTGCCCGCCCACCATCTGGTCATACGTTCCATCAGCGTTGATCCCCACGCTTCCGGTGACCGCGATAAAGTTTCCCGCCCGCACCGCGCGTGAGTAACCCATCTTCGGCTCCCACTTCGATCCCGAGCTCGCGCATCGCCGCCCGAATCGATCCGTCACCGTGATGTTGATGTCGCTGGCCATGGTTCTCCGTTCAGGGTGGGCAGGGCCCACCGGCTGGCTTACACTCTACTCGACATGCCCTTCGCCATCACCGCCGAGCGAACCTTCTCCGCCGCCCACCAACTCCGCCTGTACGACGGCTCCCTCGAAGCTCTCCACGGCCACAACTGGCGCGCCCGCGTCACCGTCGAGGCGACGAAGCTCGACGCGATCGGCGTGGTGATGGATTTTCACGAGCTCGAGCGCCTCCTTAACCAGATCCTCGACCCGCTCCACAACACGCATCTCAATGACCATCCGATCTTCAAGAGCGAGCTGAATCCATCGGCCGAGAATGTCGCGGTTTTTGTTGCTGATCGGCTGCGTTTGCCCACCCAGGTTCGGCTAACGACGGTGGAAGTTTGGGAAACGCCGCAGAATTGCGCCATCTATCGCCCCGCCTGACCATTAGCCGATAGTAATTGCAGCAGCCGCGGGATTTTTCGGAATCGTTTGACGCTGGTTTTCGGCGGAAATACGATTGCCCGGAGCGACAGACCGAGGTCGGCGCTCCATTTCGTAAAACTGACGGGCTGTACTTATGAAATGCGACAACTGTAACAAGCAGGCCACGGTCCACCTGACGGAGATCCGCAACGGCAAGAAGATCGAGAAGCACCTGTGCGAGCAGTGCGCCGCCGCCAATGAGGGAGTGCCCGTCAAGGCCGGTCATACGCCGATCAACGAGCTGCTGACCAACTTCGTGCTGGCGCACTCGGGTCTCCAGAAAGAAACCGGCCACGCGTGCGAATCGTGCGGCATCACGTGGGCAGAATTCCGCCAGGCCGGACTCTTCGGCTGCTCACACGACTACACAATGTTTGAAAAGGACCTCACCCCTTTGCTCCAGCGCGCTCATGAGGGGGCGACGCATCACGTCGGTAAGGTCCCGACGCGACGCGGGGGCACGGGGGTTCCGATGAAAAAACACGTGGACGCCAGCAAGCTGCGGAAGGAGCTGGCCAAGGCGGTCGAGGCCGAAGATTACGAGCGTGCGGCGAAGATTCGCGATCAGATCAAGCAAGCCGAGGGAGCCTGAGCGATTTTTCTGAGCCCTGAACACGAACCCCGAACCCAGAACTCTTCAAATGAAGTTATCCGATCTAACGGCACACGCAGGCGAATGGCTCCGGGGCAATGGGCCGATGAGCGAGATCGTCATCTCCTCCCGCATCCGCTTGGCGCGCAACATTGCCAATTATCCCTTCCTCACGCGCTGCTCGCGCGGGCAGCGGACGACGCTGGAACATAAGATTCGCGATCATATCCTGTCGGCGCAGATCTCTTCTGAAACGTTATATGTGGACCTGGAAAGCGCACCGGACGTCGATCGAACGCTCCTGGTGGAGCGGCACCTGATCAGCAAGCCTCACGCGACGGCCGAAGGCGCGCGTGGCGTGGCAGTCAGCCAGGACGAGGCGATTGCCATCATGGTCAACGAAGAGGATCACCTGCGCATCCAATCCTTGCGCAGCGGACTTCAGCTTGAAGAGGCGTGGGAGCAGATCAACAAAGTCGATGATGCGCTGGAGGCAAAGCTGGATTACGCGTTTCATCCGCGCTTCGGCTACCTCACGGCTTGTCCGACCAACGTGGGAACCGGGATTCGCGTCAGCGTGATGCTTCATCTGCCGGCGCTGAAGCTGACGGGGGAGATCGAGAAAGTATTCCGCGCGGCGAAGGACATGCGCCTGGCCGTGCGCGGGCTGTATGGCGAAGGCACCGAAGCAACGGGGGATTTTTACCAGATTTCCAACCAGACGACGCTCGGTAAGGCTGAAGAGGAAATCATCTCTGACTTCAAGCACGTGGTTGTCCCCAAGATCATCGATTACGAGCACCACGCGCGCAAGACGCTGCTGAATGACCGGACGGTGGCGCTGGACGACAAGGTCTTCCGCGCGCTGGGCATCCTGCGCTCCGCGCGGCTGATGGCGAGCGAGGAGACGCTGTTCCTGCTGAGCCACCTGCGCATGGGCGTCAACCTTGGCCGCTTCAAGGACATCGACCTGCGACAGCTCAACGAGCTGTTCCTGCTGACGCAGCCGGCACATTTGCAGAAGCTTAAGGGGAAGAAGCTGGAAGGGGACCAGCGGCGCGCAGCGAGAGCAGAGTTCATTCGCGAGCGCTTGAACGGACACTGATCGTTTGAGACACGTGAAGTGGTGCTTGCGCGGCCTTTTCCTCGCCCGGTGCTCCGGGAGAGGGCAGGGTGAGGGTCTTCTCCGGCAGCCGGAATTCGCATCGCACGGCGAAGGTTTCCTCAATATCCCGATGCGCAGGGCCCCGGCCCGCCGCAGCGTCCGCACATCCCCGGCGCCGCCGCACTCGCCGATGTCTTAGGCGCATCCGCCCCCACGGCAAACACACTCAGCGCGCGAGTCGTCTTCTCTGATCCGCACTCCGGACACTTCACCTTCCCCGCATCCGCCTCTTTCAGCGACCGATGCAGATGCTCGAAACTCTTCTTGCACTTCCCGCACGTGTATTCGTAAATCGGCACGACAACCACTCCTTAAGCGACGCCCCAATTGTACCTCACCCGCTACGAGCGGTGTAGCACTCACTTCCGCTTCTTTGCTCTGGCTTTGATCTTGGGTTTGCTCTTCACGGCCGGCTTTGACGGCTTGGCCGATTTCTTCTTGGCCGCAGTCTGCTTCCTCACCGTCCTCCTTCCCGCGCTGGTGAAGGTCTGTTCATCTTCTTCCCAGGCCGCTACGTTGCGCTCGTAGATGGCCAGGAGGATCTTCCTGGTGTCGGCGAAGACGCGGCCGCCGGCGCGGGGGAGCATCATCCAAGTCAGGACCATGGCTTGGCGGAGGTGTCCGTCGGCGGGCTCGGGGCGGAGGTCTTGGAAGAACTGCGCCGGGTCGGGCTTCTTGATGCGGCTCCAGACGCGCATGTTGCGCTCGAAGACTTCGCTGGCGAGGCGGCGCCAGTCGCGCATGGTGCGCGAACCGGCGGGCAGGCCGTTCCAGCAGGCGGTGAGGAACTGGCGCATCAGGTTGTCAACGCCCTCGGGGCCCAGCACGTCGTACAATTCGCTCGGGGATTTACTGGTTAACCGGAACGCTTCCCAGCTCATGGCGATGATTCCTCAGGTGATGCTTCGGCCCCCGTCGAGCCGGATGATCTGGCCGGTAATGTATCGGCCGTCGGTGGCGAGGTAATGCACCAGATTGGCCACGTCTTCGGGCGTGCCGGCGCGACCGAGGGGCACGCGCTTCAGGTACTTCTCCTTCTCGGCTGCCGGATAATCCGGGGGCCACTGGACAACGCCGGGGGCGATGCCGTTGACGGTGACTTCCGGCGCAAGCTGGCGCGCCATCGAAAGGGTCAGGTTGAGAAGCGCCGCCTTGCTCGCACAGTAGGTTCGGTACGCCGGCCAGGGGCGCTCGGCGAGAATGTCGATCATGTTCACGACATGCCCGCCGTTGCGCTTGAGCAGGGGCGCGAGCCATTCCATCAGGCGCAGCGGCGCTTCGGCGTTGACCTTGAACGTTTGCTGGAAGAACGACAGATCCGGCGGCGACGGGTCGGGTTGGTAAACCGACGCACAATTTACCAGCAAATCCAGCCGCCCCAGCGACTCGGCCGCCTGAACGATCTGCTTCTCAAAACGCTCGACCTCCGCCAGATCCACCTGGATGCAGCGGACCGCATTCCCATAGCGAGCAGTCAAATCCTCCGCCGCGCCCGCGCTGGTTTTGTACGTGAAGATCACGCGAAAGCCCGTGGACGCCAGCTTCTCCACGATCGCGCGCCCAACTCTCGCTGCGCCACCGGTTACGAAAGCTGCTGGCTGCCGCTCGGTCATGACGAAAGCTTAGCCCCATTTGCTTCCCTGTCACAAGCTTGAGCGTTTGCGTAGATTAGCCGGCCTTGCTCCAGCCTGAAGAGACAACCTCGCTGCGGAGCGCGCGCCATAGTGTGGTGATTACGTCGTGCTTGGCGATCGCGGCGGTGATCGGCGTCGGGCTCACGCTCTACGCGACCAGGCTGGGCGTGGATGTCTCGGGTGATTCTGTCGTGTACCTGGAGGCGGCGCGCAACGTGATGGCAGGACGCGGGCTGGTGCTGATCGCGCCCGATGGAAGCTCGACGCCATTAATCGTCTTTCCGCCACTGTATCCATTGGTGCTGGCGGCGGGGGGGGCGGCGGGAAGGCTGGTTCGGCTGAGCGTGGATCCGACCGTCGTCGCGCGCTACCTCAACTGCGCGGCCTTGATCGCGTCGCTGTTGTTCGTGGCGCTGTTGATGCGCAGGACAACGCGGCTGTTCTGGCCCATCATCCTGGCGCTGCTCCTGTGCGTCACCAGCCGGCCGCTCATGTTCGGGTACACGCGGCTGCTGTCGGAAGCGCCGTTTGTGGTCTGCTGCCTTGCGGCGACGTACTTCCTGGCGTGGCATCTCGAGGCGCGCAACCGCTGGCTTCTCGTTGCGGCGAGCGTCGCGGTGGCGTGCGCGAGCCTGACGCGCTACGCCGGGGTTTGTCTCGCCTTCACGGGCGTGTGCGCGCTTGCCTTAACACCGGGCACGTCGCTGCGCACCAAGTCGCTGGACGCGGTGATCTTCCTATTCGTCCTCATCGCCGCGATGGAAGCGTGGGCGCTGCACAACGGCGCGCCGACGCGCCCGTATGGCGGACGGACGCTGTCGCTGCATCCTCCGCCGGTCGGGAAGCTGGTCGAAGGGGCACGCGCGCTGGGCGAGTGGATCGGCGCGCGGGAGGTTCCGGCGACGCCGTGGCTCGGCTTTGGCCTCGCGCTGGCGCTGGTTTGCACTCCGCTGTTCCATCGCACGGCGATCACGCTCGTCTGCTCCCTGTTCGTCGTGAGCTACGTTGGGTTCGTGCTCGTCAGCCTGACGTTCTTCGACGCTGCGATTCCGCTGAACTCGCGGATCTGGATGCCGCTCGTTCCGCCGCTGGCGATCCTGTTTGCGGCGCTGCTGGCGCTGTTCCCGCCGGGGCGGCTCGAGCGGCTGAGCGTGTTCATTCCGGTCGTTCTTCTGCTTCTGCTCAACAGTTGGCTCACGCTGAAATTCGCCCGCTCCTTGCACGACAACGGCCAGGGATACCTCAGCCGCCTGTGGCGAAACTCGGCGCTCGTCGCGACGGTCAACAAGCTGCCGAAGAACACGCCCATCGCCTCCAACGCGCAGGATGCCCTCTACGTGCTGACTGGCCGGCGCGCCTATGGTTTGCCGATGAGCCGCTTCCGGACGATCGCGCAGGACAACCCGCACCTTCGGCAGGATTTGGTGGATCTGTCGAAGAAACTGCGGCGCAGGGGCGTAATTGCCTATTCGACAAAGATCAAGCGCGGGGATTTTCTGCCGAGCGAGAACCGCATCGCGAAATTTCTTGAGTTGGAGAAGATCGCGGATGTGAGCGACGGGCGGGTTTATCGAGTCAAGGGGGCGCGCAAAGGCGGCACGGGCGCCGCGACGGCGCCGTTGGAGCAGCCATGAATCGCGCGGGTCAAAAGGCGACGCTGATCCAATTGAACGTCTCGGATGGCGGCATGCCCAAGCTGCCGGTGATGTTCGCGCAAGTCACGAAAGATGGCATCACAGGCGACCGCCAGCGCAACCTCAAATATCACGGCGGTTCTGATCGGGCCGTCTGCCTGTTCAGTGTTGAACTGTACGAGTGGCTCCGCACGCAGGGCGTGGACCTCAGCTACGGCACGGTCGGTGAGAATTTCACAACGCGCGGGATCGATCTGGACGCTCTGGTGAAAGGCGATCAACTGCAAGTTGGCGACTGCGTCATTGAGCTGACGGACATCCGCATTCCATGCACAAATCTGAACCACTTCGCCTCGGACCTGAAGCGCATCATCAAAGGTCACTCAGGATGGGTGGCGAAGGTGATTGTTGAAGCGACGGTGAAGCCGGGGGACGCGATCAGATTGATCGGGCGAAGGTGATGAACCTTCGAGCGGCGATTTATCCTTCAATCCAAGATCAAAGCCGCCATTGTTGCACATCCGCCGGCGGCGCTGGTGGCGCGGGCGGGAGAGCTTGCTCGAGGTGGGGAGCGAGCTGCGCGTAGGTACTCGGCCAGGGCTGACCTTTCTGCACGTACGCGGCCGCGCCCAGGCGCTGGGCTTCGGCCACGAAGGCTGGGTCGTCGCTGCCGGAGTAGATGACGAAGCGCAGGTCGGCGAAAGCGGGATCATCGGTGAAGGCGTCCATCGCTTGAAGACCAGTCGTGCCGGGCATCATCACGTCAACGATCAAGAGATCGGGCGAATGGTCCTGGAGCAGCCGGCGTGCTTCCGTCACGCCCGCCGCGCATTCGGCCTGATGCCCCTGGCGCGCGAGCAGCGACGCGAGCGCTTGTGCCTGCTTAGGATCGTCATCGATGATCAAGACGTGCGCCATGGAACACCTCACTGCTGGCGGTCACTCCACACGCTCGACAGCAGCAAGACGCATGCCCACTATTTAATCTGGATGAGACGCTAAGCCGAAGACCGTTACCATCCGATCCGCCGCCAGATGCCGTTCCTCATCGGAAGCGCATCCTTGCCTCACGCCGAAGCTTTGTCGCTCAGTTGTTCAGCTGTGACAGCCCTTCGCGGAGCGCGTATTTGGTGAGCTCGGCGACGCTGGGGAGGTCGAGTTTTTCCATCAGGTTGCGGCGATGGGTTTCGACGGTCTTGACGCTGACAATCAGCAGGCGGGCAATCTCTTTGGTCGAGTGACCGTCAGCCATGTGGCGCAGGACCTCGCGCTCGCGGACTGTGAGCGTGGCGGCGGGAGGGACGGGAATCGTACCCTTGGCAATGGCGCCCGCGCGGTGCGGGGCGAATCCGCCCGTCGGCTTTGAGCCGGACGCACGGTCGGAACTGGAGGGCACCGCTTTCCCGTTGACGACTTCGCGCACAACGCTGGCCAACTCGGCGAACGCCATCTTCTTAGGTAGATAAGCGCTGGCGCCGGCGGCGAGCATCCGTTCTGCAACGCGTGGATCGGTGTGACAGGAGAGGCCGATGACCTTGGGAACATCGTGTGACGTCTGCGCCGGCGCAGGATTATCCGACTTCCCGAGCAGGCGCGCGGCGGCATCGATGCCGCTCATGTCGGGCAGATCCACATCCATCACGACGACATCCGGCGCGAGCTGCTCGGCAAGTTCCAGCCCGTGCTGGGCGGTGTCCGATTCCCCGACGACTTCAACCCCGCCGGCATCATCCAGCATCTTCCGCAAACCCTGACGCAGCAGCGCGTGATCGTCGACGAGGAGAACCCGAATCGGATGGGTCATAGTGATTTCACCGTACGACTGCGGTAGCGACAAAGCAATCAACAAATTTCTGATTTACCTGATACGGATTGCACCAGGTGCGCCTATACTGTTGCAGGTCAGTCGGTCAGACTTGAGGGCTGCAAACCCAGCAGCGCCTTGAGCGGCCGCGGGCTATGACAGAGTGGGGCGAGAAGCCCTCTCAAAGTCGGCACCTCTTTGGGGCGTCGGGAAAGAAAGAACAGTTTTGGCTTTCACCGCGGCGCGTCCCGTTTCCAAGATGCCTGTTGCACGGCGCGACAACCCCCGCCGCTAGCGAGCGCATCTTGGCTTCCGTTGTAAACCCCAGCGATCTTCCTCCATTTGACCTTCCGCTGCATCACCCGCTGCCCGAGTTGGCGGCGGCGGTACGGTCCAGCATTAACCCGGTTCTCCAACGATTCGTAGCGGCGGTGCGTCAGGCCGTGCCTAAGGCTCGACCCCTCCCCTTCGGTGAGGTCACCGACAATATTCCCCGCATCCTGCCGGCGATGGCGGATGCTTTGGCGGCCGCGGGCACGGAAGACCGCGACGCGCTTTTGCAGCGCTCGCCCAACCAGGGAATCACGCGCTTCCAGCAGCATTACAGCGTGGCCGAGGTCATGCTGGAGGACCGGATGTTGCGGGTGATTTTGATCCAGGAGGTTGAGCAGGCGCTGGCGCGGCGAATGACTCAGCAGGAGCAGCTTGCCCTCGACACCGCCACCGACATGATGCTGCAACAGGCGGTCGTCGCCTTCACCGATCACCAGCAGGCGCAGTTGCGCTCGGCGGCGGAGGCGGAACTGAAGTATCTTTCGTTCCTCGCCCACGACCTGAACAACAATTTTTCCAACGTGACGGTGTGGCTCCAGGTGCTGCGTCAACAACTGGCCAAGAGCAGCGAGTGGCGGGAGCAGCTCGATACGCTGGATGCCGCGCAGCAGGCGATTTTGGCGACGATCGGGGGCATGGGGCGCCTGCTCCAGGCGGAGCGCCTGCGAAAAGGGGACCAGGCGCCGCGAGCCCAGCACGTGAACCTGCGCACGCTGGTGAGCAACCAAACCCGCAACATCGCCGTCAGCGCAGAGCGCAAGGGCCTGAAACTGGAGGTGCAGGTGCCGCCCGATGCGGAGGTAGAGGTGGATCCGGAACTATTGGCGCTGGTCCTGCAAAATTTGTTGGGTAACGCGATCAAGTTTAGCCACGCCGGGACCGTTCGCGTGGAGGCTCGACACGCCCCCGCGCCGGCAGGTGCGATTGATGGGGCGGACAACGACACGACCGCTGCGGCGCGCTGGATGATCTCCATCTCTGATCAGGGGCCGGGGATCGAGCCCGCGGAGATCGAGCGGATCTTCCAGGCGTTCTCGCGCGGCCACATCAACGAGCAGACCGGTATGGGCCTGGGCTTGGCCATTGCTTCGGAAGCGGCACGCCTGCTGGGGGCGGAGCTGACGGTGCAATCGAAATTAGGCGCAGGCTCCACCTTTACCTTTTCACTTCCCGTCTGAAGGCGCTGCGGCCGCGGCGAATCTTGGTCTAGCGTGGGTCAGGCATGCCCTGCGTTGCCCCCTGCGCATCGGTGCGTAGAATGGCCGTGTCGAGAGAAACGTCCCGATGAATCTACCGCAAGAGACGACTGATTTACTGGCCCTGCGTGCGCTGCCCGAATTGGCCGGTGCCTTGCGCCAGAGTGCATCTCGCGTGGCAGAGCGCTGGACCCAGGCGGTTGAAAAACATCTTCCCGACGCGGACCCGCTAACGGCCAAGCAGGTTCGCAACTCGATCCCCACCGTGCTGGAGAAGATCGCCTTGGCGCTGGAGAGTGGCGAGCCCGAGGCCCTGTTGGTGCTGGAGGAGGTCAGCGCGGCCCACGGGGCCGCCCGTTTTCAGCAGAAGTACAACGTTGACGAGCTGCTGATCGAATACCGGCTGCTGCGCCGGGTGATTTTCGATGAGCTGTATGCCGCCAGCGGCGATAAGCTCACGTTCATGGACGCCGTGCCTGTCGACATGGGCGTCGATACGGCGCTGCATCGCGGCGTCCGCAACTATGTGCGACATCTGAAAGAGGAGCTGGAGGCGACGGCAGTGGCGGAGAGCCGCTACCTCTCATTCCTCTCCCACGACCTGCGCAACCATCTCAACTCCGTCACCTTGATGCTGGAGATGGTGGAGCAGAATCTTAACTCCAGCGGACAGTTCCCTGAGATCGTCGAGGACATGCAGCACTTGCGCCGCTCGGTGCACCAGACGGTGGGGGGCATGGACCGGCTGCTCCAGGCCGAGCGCCTGCGCAAGCAAGTGGTTACGATCAAGCTGGCGCCGGTGAACCTGCACGGGCTGGCCGAGGATGTGCTGGCGCAGGCGCGTAACAGCGAAGCCGCCCGCGCACCCCAGAAAGCGCTTCACCTGATCAGCGAGGTGCCGCCTGATGCGGCGGCGCAAAGCGATCGCGAGCTGTTGATCCTCGTGCTCCAGAACCTTGTGGGCAATGCCGTCAAGTTCACCGAGCGCGGGACCGTTCGTATCGCGGCGCGCAGCGACAAGCTGGGATGGCGAGTGGAGGTCATCGACGAAGGCCCGGGCATCGCGCCTGAGCAGGTGGCGTCGCTTTTTGGCGCCTTCAGCCGCGGCGAAACCCACGGCAAGCCTGGCGTGGGCCTGGGTTTAAACATCGCTTCGCACGCCGCTCGGCTGCTCGGATCGGAACTGACCGTGCAGTCGACGGTGGGGAAAGGATCCACCTTCAGCTTCACCGTCCCCCCGGCGAGACCGCAAGAGGCGATATGACGGTGGGGGGGGCACGGCGCCGATGTCGCGACGCCCTCACGAGAAACATGCGGCGCGGGGGTAGCAGCATCTTCATTGCGTAGAACTTGATTATTGTTGTGCCCGCCGCTCTAATCATCGGCGCATCTGCTTGAGGGCACATCCGGAGGCGCGGGGTCGCATTTCTGCCCACATCCTCACGGGAACAATGGAGGTTCTATGGCATCGCGGCGGGCTTATCATTCCATTCGGGGTTCTAGAGTTCGGGCCATGTTGATCAGTGCTGCACTGGGTGCGGTGCCTTATGCGTCGGGAGGCGTGAGATACGATCTGCGGTTCGCAGACGGGTCACACACCCAGATGGCGACGGCAGGCGGTTCCTACACATTGGAACTCTGGGCGCGGGTGAGTGGTGCAAATAACAGTCTCACTGACGACGGGATCCAGAGCAGCTATGTCAAGATTCTCAGCAGCCAGTCCAATGGCGGGGCCATTGTCGCCGGCGGATTCTCAATAGGACAGGTCACTTCAGAGTTTCAGTCCTTTTCGGTCACTGCGCCCGCACATCGCAACGGCAGCGGAAGTGACCTGAACGGCGATGGCGTTATTGACTGGGGGAGCAGTTCAACTTCGAGCGCCGATACACGCTACATGCTTGCGCGCGCGGCGGGAATCGTCTCCGATGGCGGCACCGTCGGCCAGTCCGTCAACGCCAATACCTGGGAATATCGTCTTGCAACATTCACCGTAGATATCGCATCAGTAGGAATCGGCACGACCAGCTTTGACCTTGTGAAACCCAATGCGACAACGGGTGTCGCGATCACTTATGCGACTGCACGAGTGGATGGGGCAGCGTTCAATGTGCAGAGTACGAACACTCAGGGTGCTTACGTTGCTGGCAACGGCGTGACGTTCACGACCGTGCCTGCGCCGAATATCGCTTGGGACGGCGGTCCGACAGGCGCTGGCAGCGACTGGAACACGGCGGAAAACTGGGGCGTCGATTCGACGACGTCGACCGAGCACGTGCCAACCGCGGGTGAATTCGCGACCTTTGGCGCTGCCGGAAGCTCGACAGTCATCGGAATCAACATGGCGGGCGCCACCAACAACGGCCCCGGCAATCAAGCTGTCGGCGCAATAGCACTGGACAGCACCGCGTCGCACGACATCACCATTCAGAACTCGTCGTCGACGAACGGCGTGCTCCGGTTGAACGGGTACAACGGCGTGCTGCTCACGAACGATTCGATCAACAGCACGCTGAC
>DASVUC010000192.1:0-6022 GCA_036387255.1 Tepidisphaeraceae bacterium
CCGGCGTGGCACTCGTTCCCACCGCCGTTCTCCCCAACGATCTCTCACAAAGCGCCACCGTACGGTGGATCGCCCCCGCCGCCGGTACCTACGAAATCTCCGCCCAGCTCGAAGCCCTCACCTCCACACCCAACGGCACGCAGCCCGTCGCCACGATCTACCAAAACGGAACCTCCCTCGAAACCCGCCAACTCGAGAAAGTTCCCTTCGGCTTCTTCCAAACCAGGAGCTTCAACGCCGGCGAAACACTCGACTTCGTCAACCCGCCCAACATCCCCCAATCCGAACTCGGCGTCGGCCTCCGCGTCACCATCCAACCCCAAGGCACCCAAGTCCCCCTCCCCGTCGCGCTCTACGCCTTCTTCCCCACCGCCGCACTAGCCGCCGTCTCCTACAAACGCCTCCGCCGCCGCTAAAACCCTCCCGCTCCAGCATCCCCCGCGCTGCTCGCGTCTAGACCAGCCGCCCCGCGTGCGGCGCGCTGCACCGCTGCCTCCCCTCTCCCCGTACTCTCCCGCTCTTTCCCCTCTCCCCGTACTCTCCCGCTCTTTCCCCTCTCCCGGTACTCCTCCCTCTCCCCCTCTCCCGGTACTCCGGGAGAGGGCAGGGTGAGGGCTCTTCTCGAACCCCAAAGACCTACTCTTCGCCAACATCCTCCCCCTCTCCCGGTACTCCGGGAGAGGGCAGGGTGAGGGCCCTTCTCCAACCCCCAAAGATCTCCAATTCACCAACCTTCTCCCCCTCTCCCCGACCCCGCGAAAGATCCCGCCAACGTGCCGCCATCGAAGCTTCTATCGGACCCCCCTCTGGCGCGCGCAATCCGAAGTTCCCATAAGGCGCCTCAGCCGATAGAGGATGTAGTGCCCGCTGCCGCTGCGCAGGCCAGCGCGCAGATGCTTCCACCGCAGCGACCGTGAGGAGGTGAACTTTGGGACGCGTAACCGACGGTATTCTCCGAGAGCAAATCGACAGCGCCATGCGCACCGCGACCACCCTCCTCGCGGAAAACTACCTCGCGCAGGACCGCAAGCGCATCATCCACTGCATCGACTTTCTCGAGCAAGCCGCCCGCTCGATCGACGGCGGCATGTGGACCGCCGAAGTACGCGCCGAGCAACACCTCGCCGTCGTCCCCGCCCCCGCCCAGGAGTCCGCGCGCACCGGCGGATTGATCGCACGCGCCGCCCCCGAGCCCGTCCGTCAGGCAAGCTAATCCCCTCTTACTGCCTCTTCACATTTCACCTTACCCACTGCACTCGAAGCTGCTATCTTCCCCAAAGCTCGCGGTTGGCGCGAGCTCTCGGTTCTCTTGATGGAAGGAGCTTGCCATGAGCAAGTGGATCTGTGCAGTGGCTTTAGGCGCGGCGATGGCCGCTGTCGGCTGTCAAAACGACAACGGTGGCCGTAACCGCGACCGCGATATGAACACCTCGTCCAACGAACCCAAGCGAATGTCTGCAGACGCCTGCACCCACTGCGCCGGCGTCCAAACCGCCACCGCCGACGGCAAGTGCCCCGAATGCGGTATGAAGGCGAAGTAACACGTCTTCCACACGATGCTCGCGCAACCGTTTAGCCGCCCCGCGTGCGGGGCGCTCCGCGAGGCGCACATCAGCGAATCGGGCTCGTCGTCCACCAGGACGACGAGCCCATCGCATTTTCCCTTGAACTTCCGACGCTACGAAACCAACTCCGCCTCAACCGTCTCACCCCGTTTGCTGAACGTGAAATCCTGCCCGCTCCCCTCCACATCCACGTGGATCGTGTCGCCTTCGGCAAACTCGCCTTTGAGGATCCGGCTGGCAAGCGGGTTCTCCACCCGCTGCTGGATCACGCGACGCAGCGGCCGAGCGCCATACGTCGGGTCGTAACCTTCCTCAGCCAGCAGCTTCTCCGCTTCCGGCGAAACCTCCAGCTTCAGGCCGCGAGTCGCCAGCCGCTTCCGCAGACTGCCAAGCTGCACCTCCACGATCTTGGTCAGCTGTTCCCGATTGAGCGGGTGGAACACGATCGTCTCGTCAATGCGGTTGAGAAACTCCGGCCGGAAGTACTGCTTGAGCATGTCCTTCACCGCCGCCTCGATTTCCCATTCCTCAGCGCGCTTCGCCGTCAGCTCCTGGATCTGCTGCGACCCAATATTGCTGGTCATCACGATCACCGCATTCTTGAAATCCACCGTGCGGCCCTGGCCATCCGTCAGCCGACCGTCGTCGAGCACCTGGAGCAGCACGTTGAACACGTCGCGATGCGCCTTCTCGATCTCGTCGAACAAAATCACGCTGTAAGGCCGCCGCCGAACCGCCTCAGTCAATCGGCCGCCTTCTTCATAACCAACGTAACCCGGAGGCGCACCAATCAGTCGAGCCACGGAGTGCTGCTCCATGAACTCGCTCATGTCGATGCGCACCATCGCGTTCTCATCGTCGAACAGGAACTCCGCCAGCGCCTTCGTCAGTTCCGTCTTGCCAACACCCGTCGGACCAAGGAACAGGAAGCTGCCGATTGGACGATTTGGATCGCCCAGCCCGGCGCGGTTGCGCCGCACCGCATCGGACACGGCGCGAATCGCATCCTCCTGCCCGATCACGCGCTTCGAAAGCCGATCTTCCATCTGGATCAGCTTCTCGCGCTCGCCTTTCAGCATTCGAGAAACAGGAATGCCGGTCCAGCGCGACACCACTTCAGAAATCTCTTCCGGCGTGACTTCATCCTTCACCAGCGATTTCCCGTCATTGGCCTGCTGATGCGCCGCCGCTTCAGCTTCCTCAAGCTGCCGCTTCAGATCCCGCATCTCGCCGTACTGGATGCGAGCCGCCGCTTCCCAATTCCCTTGACGCTGCGCCTGCTCCAGCTCCACCTGCTTCTGATCCAGCGCCTCCTGCACCTCCTTGATGCGGCGCAGCACCCCAACCTCGTTCTCCCACCGGCTCGTCAGCTGCGTGTTCTTCTCCTGAAGCTCCGCGAGCTGCGCCTGAGCCTTCTCCAGCTGCTGCTTGGATGCCGGATCTTTCTCCTTCTTCAGCGCTTCAATCTCGATCTGAAGCTGCATCATCCGTCGACGAATCTCGTCCAGCTCCGAAGGCATCGAATCGTTCTCAATTCGGAGCCGCGATGCGGACTCGTCGATCAAGTCGATCGCCTTGTCCGGCAGGAACCGGTCCTGGATGTACCGATCTGAAAGCACCGCCGCCGAAACGATCGCGCTGTCCGTAATCCGCACGCCATGATGCGCCTCATACCGGCTCTTCAGCCCGCGCAGTATCGCGATCGTGTCTTCCACGCTCGGCTCACCCACCAGGATCGGCTGGAACCGCCGCTCCAGCGCAGCATCCTTCTCGATGTGCTTGCGATACTCATCCAGCGTCGTCGCGCCGATCGTCCGCAGTTCACCCCGCGCCAGCGCGGGCTTGAGCAAATTGCCGGCGTCCATCGCGCCCTCGGCCTTGCCCGCGCCAACCACCGTGTGCAGCTCGTCGATGAAGAGAATCACTTTCCCTTCCGACTGCGTCACTTCCTTGATCACCGCTTTCAGACGGTCCTCAAACTCGCCACGATACTTCGCCCCCGCGATCAGCGCGCCCATGTCCAGCGCCACGATCTTCTTGTCCTGAAGCACCGAAGGCACATCGCCATTGAGCACGCGAATCGCCAAGCCTTCGACGATCGCCGTCTTACCCACGCCGGGCTCCCCGATCAGCACCGGATTGTTCTTGGTGCGGCGCGACAGCACCTGCATCGTCCGGCGAATCTCTTCATCGCGCCCGATGACCGGATCAATCTTCCCTTGCCGCGCCAGCTCGACGAGATCGCGTCCGTAGCGCTCCAGCGCCTGGTATTTCGATTCCGGATCCTGATCCGTCACGCGCTGCCCGCCCCGCACATCTTTCAATGCCGTGAGGATGTTGTTGTGATTTGCGCCCGACGCCGTCAGAAGTTCCCGGGCGCTGCTCGTCACCTGCGCCAGCGCCAGCATCAAATGCTCGGTGGAAACAAATTCGTCCTTGAGCCGGTCCGCTTCCTTCTGCGCTTGCGCGAAGACGTCGTTTGTCGACCGGTTCATCCCAAGCTGAGTGCCCGTAGCCCTTGGCAGGCGATCGAGTTGCGCGTTCACAGCGCTCTGGATTTGCGCCACGTTCGCCCCCATCTTTTGCAGCAGCGGCGCCACAACCCCTTCCTCCTCCGCCAGCAGCGACGCCAGCAGATGGACCGGGAGGATTTCACTGTGATCCCGCTGCTGGGCGAGCTCTTGCGCCCGCACGACCGCTTCCTGAGCCTTGATGGTAAAATTATCAAACCGCATAATTTCCCTTTCTCGAACCACGCGTGAGAGGGCGCTCGCCCGCTCACCAATAGCAAAAGCAAATCGCGGTCCGCTTGAGTAACCCGTTTCTCAGACCACGGATGTGATTGTGGCCACTAGATTTACGTTGAACGTCGTAATGGGTTCAGCAGCCGCAGCTCGTGCAGAAAGCTGCCGGTGATAGTAAAGTCCTTACGGGATCTGCACTTTTGGCAGCTCCCCTCACCCCCCTGAAACAGGAAAGGAATCCTATGCCCCGCATCGTCATGCTTGCGTTAATCGGCCTGATCATTGGGGGTTGCGCCAAGTGGAAGAAGCGCCCGGAACAGGCCCGCCCGCGGGGGCATTCTGCGGGCGCACATGTACACACTGCGCCCGCCACCGCGCCGGCGACGGAACTCGAGCCGGGCCTGGGAAATCACTACCACCCCACCAGCACGAAAAGCCGGTTGGCGCAACGGTTTTTCGATCAGGGGCTGACGCTTTACTACGGCTTCAACCATGACGCGGCGATCCGCGCCTTCAAGCGGGCGGCGGAGCTGGACCCGAACTTCGCGATGGCACACTGGGGCATCGCGCTGTCGCTGGGGCCAAACTACAACATGGGGATGGAACCGGAGGCGCACAAGGCGGCGCTGGCGTCGGTGCAAACGGCGGCGAGGCTTGGGGTTGGCGCGCCGCAGCAGGAGCGTGATTACATCGCGGCGCTGGAGAAGCGTTACTCGGCGGATCCGAAGGCGGACTTACAGAAGCTGAATGAAGCTTACGCGGGCGCCATGCGCGAGCTGATGAAGAAGTATCCGTACGACACGGATGCGGCGACGCTGTTTGCGGAATCGATGATGGATTTGCGCCCGTGGAAGCTGTGGACGGCGGAGGCTAAGCCTGAGCCGGGGACGCTGGAGATCGTGGCGGTTCTGGAGGATGTGCTGGCGCGGGATCCGGAGCACATTGGGGCGAACCATTTTTACATCCACGCGGTGGAGGCTTCGGAGCACCCGGAGAAGGCGCTGGTGAGCGCCAAGCGGTTGCCAAGCCTCGCGCCCGCGGCGGGACATTTGGTGCACATGCCGGCGCACGTTTATCAGCGGATTGGGAACTACGACGAGAGCGCGAAGGTGAACGAGCAGGCGGCGAAGGTGGATGAGGTTTATTTGCAGAACCATCCTGCGCCGGGGGTATACTCGATGATGTACTACAGCCACAACCTGCACTTCGCGGCGGTGGCGCATGCGGTGCAGGGGCGGTTCAGGGATGCGCGCAGCGCGTCGGATCAGCTCTACGCGAACGTGAAGCCGCACTTAAAGGAGATGGGGATGCTGGAGTCGTTCGCGGTGATGCCCGCGCTGATTCCGGTGCGGTGTGCGCAGTGGGATGAAGCGCTGAAGGTTGCCCGGCCGGAAGACGATCAACTGCTTTGCACGGCGGCGTATCATTTTGCGCGAGGGATGGCGCTGGCGGCGAAGGGGAATGTGGACGAAGCGGAGCGCGAGCGGGATGAGTTCCTGGCGGTGAAGAAGAGGTTGCCGAAGACAGCCACCTGGGGATCGATGGCTGGGACGGGGGACGTGCTGATCGTGGCGCAGCATCTTCTCGAGGCCAAGATTCTGTCGGCTGATGGTGATCATGAGGCGGCGGTGGCGCTGCTGAGCCGTGCGGTGAAGGAGGAGGATCGGCTGCCTTACGATGAGCCGCCGGTGTGGATTATCCCCACACGAGAGG
>DASVUC010000193.1:0-13560 GCA_036387255.1 Tepidisphaeraceae bacterium
GTCGTTCAGATCGAGCGAAGCGTCCGGCGACAGCTTCAACTGATCGACCACCACCGTGCCGCGCCCCTTGGGGAAAGTGAATCGCTTGGGCGACTTGATCTCGAGCAACGTGAAGCGCTTGCCTCCCGAGTAATCGATCAGCACCGGCACCTCGCCCACGCTGAGTGAATCCGTGCCGCCGAACGCGCTGAGCGCGATGCGGGAGACGCCGGCGATGGGGGTCGTTGAAACTGCGCCGTTTACGTGAGTGGTGATCTGGCCGTCTGCATACGTGATCTCGATCGTGTCGCTGCCGCTGGTTCCGTTGATGGAAAGCACGCCATCGGCGGTGACGAAGGGGCGGGTTGCATCCAGTTTCCACAGCTCATTTCCGTATTGCGCGGCAGTGGTGGTGAAGTAAAGAAACCCATCCGCGGACGTGAGAAGCCTGGGGGTATTGAGCCGGTCGACCAGGAACGTGCCGGTCTCTGTTCCGTCGCTGCTCCACAAGTACGCGTAACCTTCCGGCGCGGAGCATTGGTAGAAGAGCCGATCTCCCGCAACGCAGAACTGCTGCGGGTTGCTGCCGACGCCAAGGACTCCCGCCCGCTTCACCAGCGATGTACCGGCGGTGGTGCCGTCGCTTCGCCAAAGCTCGTTGTTCCTCGTACCGATGTCGCTGGCTTCGAAGAGCAGCAGATCATGAAGCACGGTTAGATTTCGCGGCGTCGAGCTGCCGGCGCCGGTGCTGATGTCCTTCAACAGCATCGTGCCGGTCGACGTTCCATCGCTGCTCCACAGCTCACTTCCCTCCGCGCCGGTCGCGGCGAAGAAAAGTTTGCTCTTGAAGGGCATGAGATAAGACGGCGTGGAACTACCGGCTCCGGGGTAGATGTCCTTCACCAGCACGGTGCCGACGTCGGGGCTTTCCAGTTTCCACAGCTCCGTTCCAGCGGCGGTGCTGCTGGCGATAAAGAACAAGGCGCCGCCAATCACGGTGAACTTGTCGGGGTTTGTTGCGGCGCTGCCGCTGTCTTTGACGACGCTGGTGCCGGCCTGCGTCAAGTCGCTCTTCCACAACTTGGTGCCGCCGGTCCCGCTCCAGCGGAAGTACAACTGGCGGTTGAAATAAATCATGTTGGCCAGCGCCGTGGTGGACGGCGTTCCGGCCATGGTGGCGACGAGCTTCGTGCCGCTCACGGTGCCGTTGGATTCGTAGATGCCGTATTGAATGCCCGACTGCGCGATGAAATACAGCTTCGTTCCAACAGCGACAAAGTTGGTGTAATTGTTCAGCGTCGAATTCAGCTTCACCGTCGTCGCGTCCGTTCCTTCAGAAACGAACAAGCAGTTGCGCGCGCCGTCGTTTGCGACGAAGAAGCACTTACCGGCGACGTCGGTCATCAAATCCGGCGAGCTACTGCCAGCGCCCGCGACGATGTCCTTCACCAAGCTTACGACGCCACGCTCGGCACGGAACAACTCACTGCCGTAGGTGTTTGAGATCGCCCGGAAGTAGACGGAGGAGCCGACCGGCGTGATTCGATCGGGCGAAGAAGAGTTGGTGGCCTGTTCGATGTCCAGGAGCATCCGCGTGCCGGCGTCAGTGCCGTCGCTGACAAACGGCTCTGCTCCGCAAGAAGCCGTGCTCGCATTGATGAGCAACCGATCCTTGAACACGAACGGATCTGCCGCCGGATAAAACGGCTGCATCGGCGGCGCTGTTTGCACAAGCCCGGTCCCCGCCTGCGTTCCGTCTGTGAAGCCGAGGCGGCCTTTTAGGTCGGACCCTTGCCCGTAGAAGTAAACGCGCGATCCGCAGCGCACGAGAGCGCCGGGAAATTTGGTGATGTTCGGCACGTTCAGCGCCTCGGTTCCCGCACCCGTTCCGTCAGTGGTCCAAAGGTGCTGGATAAAATCACCGCCGTAAGCCAGCAACAGGAGCTTCGAGTCCAGCGCCTGCAACTGCGCCGGCATCGACTGGAATTCGGTTATAAGACGTGTCGTTTGCGGCGTCCCCTCCGATTTATAAAGCCCGTAGCCGCCCTGCGTGCTGAAGCCGGCAAAGAAGAGCGTGCTGCCCAGCGCGACAAGATTGGTCGGGCCGTTGACGACGGCGCTGTCGGTCACCGGCCGGAGCGAATCATCCGCCGTCACCAGAAAGATTCGCCGCGCCCCGCCGGATTCAGTCGACGCGACGCCGTACAGCGACCCATTCACAACCGTCAGATCACCGATATTGGAACTCGCAGGACCCGGCACAATATCCTGCGCCAGGACAGTCCCCGCCTCGGTGCCGTCGGTTTTCCAGAGTTCTTGTCCCGCGTCGGGCGTGTATGCAGTGAAGTAAACGCTGCCGTTCCAGAAGGTGAACCCGGACGGCTGAGTTGCATACTCTCCATGGCTGATGTCTTTCAGCACATGCGTGCCCGCATCGGTGCCATCGCTGATCCAGACCTCGCCGTTGGGCGAGTTTGGATCGACGGGAGCGGTGAAGTACAGCCTCCCGCCGCCGCTGTAGAAGTTGGAGTAGTTGCCTGAAGGTGCTCCCGGATTCAGATCCTTTACCCGGACCGTCCCTTCGGCCGTCCCGTCACTTTTCCACAACTCGGTTCCATGGCGATCAAATGCGTCGGCAGTGAAGAAGAGAGTCTCTCCGACGACAGCACTGGTGCCCGAGAGGCTTATGCCGCTCTTGACGAGTTGGGTGCCGGAGCTGGTCCCATCCGTGCGCCACAGCGATCGCGATGAACCAGTCGTCGTGGCGAAAAGCGCAGCATTCGGCAGCGCCGCCACGAACCCGGGGCTGGACGACGCGGTGGCCGTGTTGATATCGGCCGCGAGCTGAGCCGCCAGAAGCCGGCGTGGCTCCAGGACCTGCCACGTGCAGCCACGCGCTGCGGTTGGACGACGCCTACGCTGTGACATCAGAACTGCCCCTTGGAGGTGCTACAACAAACTGCCCATTCAACACGCCAGCGTATACCCAAGATGAGTAAAAGCCAGTTACGCAACACGCCAAATTTGACGCCGTGATCCCTGTCACCACCCAGTGAAAATCGTCTTCTCGATTCTGCTGACGATGATCAACGGCGATCCGTGCATCACAGTAGCGCCCGCTTCAACGGCCACGGCGCGTCGGCGCTTCGCGAGCGATATAGCTTGGCGTGTCACACGGCAGCGGCGTCCGCAAGCTCCTCATCTCGCTCGTTGCTGATTGAAGACCACAGCGACAGACCCGGCCGCTGCGCCCCCGAAACCAAGGCCGGCGGTGCAACTGTTCCGTTCGCCGCCAGTTGAGACACCGGCTGCGGATTATTGATCCCCACACCGAGGTTGGCGTCGACGGTGAGGTAGTCATCGGGCGTGATGTCGCCATCGAAGTTCCAGTCGCCGGCGAACCAGCTCATCCCGCCGCTCTCTTGGAGCGTGCCGACGTGGTTGCCCAGGTTCGAGTCAATCGCGCCATAGTCATCCGGCGTCACCATGCCGTTCAGATCCGCGTCCCCCAGCAGCGCGTACTGGCCCAGGATGGCAGTGGCGCCGACGGTGTTGCCGGAGCTCCAAGGCCAGTCCGCCGCGTGCAGCTTGGCGTTGTCGAAGACGGCGAGGATGGGATGGCCGAGGGTGTTCTGAGCCGTGGTGGAAATGATGCCGGTGGCGGCGGGGTCGACTGAGTCGCGGTAGCCTTGCCAGACGAGGGATTGGATGTTGGAGAAGTTGCCGTTGTTGATGACGAGGTCGTTGTCGTTGAGGTCGAGGGTCGCGCCTGCGTCCAGCGACAGCGTGGTCACGTGAAGGGGCCGGCTTCCGTCGGCGATCATGATCGCGCGGCCGTTGTTCGCCACGTGCAACGCCGCCAGGTGCTGCGTCGCGTTGAACAGGACCGTCCCAATGACGCCCACGTTCACCGTCAGTGCGCTGTTCGAGTTGCCGGCGTCTGTATTGAAGTTCAGCGTGCCGGAATTCACGTTCAGCGTGTCGGCGCCCGACCCGCCGTTGAAAACCAAACCCTGCGAGACCGGCCCGTTGAAGTTGAAGATGTCGTTGTTCAAACTGCCGCTGACCACGATGGAGCTGACGCCGGAGAATGCCTGGCTGTTGCCGCCCCGCGAGACCACGATGTTCGCGCCGTTGGTGGAAATCCCGATAGGCGTCAGCGTCCCATCGAACCCGACATTAAGTGTCGAGCCGTTCATCGCCGCCATTGGCACGTTGATCGAGAAGCTCCCCAGGTTGCTCAAGGTCGTGAGGTTTCCCGCAGTGTCCATCGCCGCGCCGCTGGCGAGGGAGACCGAGTAGGTGCCGTTGGCTTCGGGCGTCCATGCGCCGTTGCGCGCCGCGACGCGATAGGTGCCGGTGCGCGGCGACCCGTTGGTGCTGTCGTTGACGCTGACCACGGTGCCGGTGCCGACCCAGCCACCCGGCCCGGTGATGGTGATCGTTCCGCCAATGGTGGAGCCCATCACGCCCGATGCATCGGTGAAGGTGACGTTCAGGTCGAGCGTCGGGTTACCCAGGACGGCAGTTGGCGCGGTCATCGTCGCGACCGGTGGCGTGGTCTCGATGGTGACGGTTCGCGCGACTGATGCGACGCTCGTCGCGCCGCCGGTGGATTGCTTGGCGGTGAAGGAATGCGTGCCCGCTGACAGCGCTGGCGTGGTGTAGCTCCAACTGCCGCTGGTGGTGGCGGTGCATTGGCCGGAGAGAACGCCGCCGTCGTAGATTGACACCACGGCGCCCGGCCAGGAGTATCCGATCAGCGTCGGCGTGTTGTCGGCCGTGAAGTTGTCGGTATTGCTCGAGCCCAGGTCGCTGCCGTCGCTCAGGTCGGGCACCGTCGGCGCGTCGCCCTGGTGAATCAAGCTGCTGAGGACCGGCAACAGCGAGAAATCATCGTACGCTGTGCCGGTAAAGTGATCCTGCGTGGGCTCCCACATCATCGCGCCCGCGTAACCGTTGTCGCGGGCCCAGTTCATCTTGTTGGCCATGTCGACGACGCCGCTGAAGCACGTGTTGTTTCCGGAGCCGTCGAGGTAGTTGTTGACTGTCTTGGACGGGTACTGGCCGTAGAGCGTCTTGTATTCCTCGATCGCGTTCCCATAGGTCTTGGCCGTGCTGTAATTGCCGGGCAGGTACAGGGCATAGAACGGCACGCCCATCACCAGCTTGTCCTTGGCGACACCGTAGTTGTACCAGCCGTTCATCCCGTCGATGGTGTCGGCATAGGTCGCGTGGTTGGGCGCCGAGAAGTTGTAGCACATCACGTTCAGCCAGTTCATCAGCTTGACGGTCTCGCTCGGCAGGTCCTTGCGGCCGTTGGGGAACACCGCGGCGGTGATCTTCTTGCCGATCGGCTGGAGCTGGTTGTACACCTCCTCGATCAACATCCCGTAGTTGACGGCGTCGCTGCCGCTCGGCTTGGGCTCCCAGTCGATATCCACCCCGTCGAGATTGTGCGCCTGGATGTAGCTCTTGATGCTGGACGCAAACGTGGTGCGGGCGCTGGCGCTGGCGGCAACGGTCGGCAGGTTGCTCGAGACGATGGTGACGCTGACGCCGACGCCCTTGTTGTGGGCCGTGGTGATGAAGCTGTCCATGTTCGCCGGCACCGCTGAGACGACACCGGAGGTGCTTACGCCGACGGAGAAATAGTTCGCCCAGGTCAGGCGGTCGAGGTCAAGCTGCGGGAAGAAGGAGCTTTTGCCGTCGCGGATGTAGCCGACCACCTGCTGGCTCGTGCCGGCGACGGTCGGCAGCGGCTCGCGCAGGCCGACGTCGTCGATGCGGAACGTCGTGCCCAGCGACGCGTTGGTGTTGACAGAAAAATCGACGCGAATGGTCGTCCCAATGAGCGACGGCGAGAGCGGGAAGGAGTAGCGGGTGTATTTCCCGGCGTCGGTGTATGGCCCCGAGCTGCTCACCGCATCCACATTCGAAAGCGTGACCAGCGGCTGAACCACCACGCCGCTGGTGTTCTTGATGCTGGCCACCAGGGTGTCGTTGGCGCTGCTGCCGGTTTCGGCGGTCGTGACTTTGCTCCAGAACGTCAGGACCGGATTGGTGTACCCGGCGGGGACAGCAATCTGCTGGTACATCGATCCGGTGGAGTTGTCGACGGTGGCCCCGCTGGTGCCGCCGTAGAAGGCGTACTGCGACCCGCCGTGGTAGTTGGTGAAACCCGTAAGCCCCGCCTGCCATGACCCGCTGCGCACCCAGTCGGAGCCGGAAACGGTGCCTTCGAATGCACCATTACGAACTAATTCAGCCCCGGTCAAAAGGACCCGTGTTTCCAAGGCTTCAATGAGACATTCGCGCTTTTTTGAAGGATCGGGACGTGCCATGCGGGGATGATAACGTAGCCGACAGGAAATTGCTGGGTTTTGTGCGCCGACTTACCGCGATCTACTCTTTCTACTTCAGCGGGTCCAGAGCGTCCCGATCAGCCGTAACGTCTGCACCCACCAATGGTAACGTCCCAATCGGCACCATCGCAAACAGCGGTTCGGGCCGGGCTGCGGGGAATCCATTGGCGACCAGTTGAGACACCGGCTGCGGATCGTCGGTCCGCAGACCGAGGTTGCTGTCCACCGTCAGGTAATCGTCCGGCGTAATCTCGCCATCAAAGTTCCAGTCGCCGGCGAACCAGCTCATCCCGCCGGTTGCTTCGAGGGTGCCGACGTGGTTCCCCAGGTTCGAGTCAATCGCGCCGTAATCGTCAGGCGTCACCATGCCGTTCAGATCCGCGTCCCCCAGCAGCGCGTACTGCCCCAGGATCGCGCTGGCGCCGACGGTGTTGCCGCTGCCCCAGGGCCAGTCGGTGGTGCGCAGCTTGGCGTTGTCGAAGAGGGCGAGGATCGGATGGCCGGGGGTGGTTTGGGCGGTAGTGGAGATGATGCCGGTGGCGGCGGGGTCGGAGTAGTCGCGGTAGCCTTGCCAGACGAGGGATTGGATGTTGGAGAAGTTGGCGTTGTTGATGACGAGGTCGTTGTCGTTCAGGTCGAGCCGGGCATCTGCCGATGCGTCGAGGGTATTTAAATAGAGCGTGTGCGTGCCGTTGGCCACGACGCGGGCACTGCTGTTCCCCAGCAGGTGCAGGCTACCAAGGTGTTGGGTGGCCTTGACCGTCAACTCCACATTGTCAGTAGCGGTGATGTCGATGTTCTCGCTGTCGAGCCCCGCATCGTTGTCGAACACAAAAGTCCCCGAACCGTCAAAATGGACGCTGTCGTTGCCGCTACCCCCGAGAATGCGGATGCTGGAGACGGTTTCCGCGGGAATCTTTGTCACCGCTCCATTGCGGTCCAGCACCCGGTTTGCTCCACTGCCGCTGAGGGTGATTTGGTCATTGGCGCTTGTGCCGCGAACGGACAAGGTTCCCGATTGGATCACGAAGTCATCGAACGCAAATAGCTCACGGCCGACGGTGGGGCTGGCAGCGCTGAACAGGATATAGGGCGAAGTTGTGGACAGGATTGCCGGCGACGCTGCGTCATCCGTCCAGATGTCGGTCACCTGCAGAGTACCGCCCGCAGTTCCGTCCGACTGCCACAACTCCCGTTGGCCGCTGGATGCCGTGGCAGCAAAGTACAAAATCCCATCGCTTGCCACGAGGTAAGCAGGATTTGATCCTGCGCTGCCGGGGACGATGTCTGCCACCAAAGTTGTTCCGGATGGTGTTCCATCAGTCTTCCACAGCTCCGCTCCGCCTGCGGCGCTGGCGCCTGCGAAGTACATTGTGTTCCCGATCACTTCCCAGCTGTCGCTGGAGCGAAGCGTGTCGATGAATGCCGGCAGAGACGCCAGCTTCACGGTGCCGCCCGAAGTCCCGTTGCTCGCCCACAATTCCTGTGAGGCTCCGTTGGTGATGGTGAACAGCGCGCGCCCGTTGAGCGTGGTCATCATCTGCGGGCTAGAGCCGCCGGCGCCGCTAACGACATCACGAACAAGGAACGTTCCCCCGCTCGTCCCGTCGCTGCGCCACAGCTCCACGCCATTGGTGCCGTTGTCGGCGCCGAACAGCAGCACACCGCCCAGCAGCAGCGGCTTGAAAGAGCTGCTCGTGAACGCCGCACCGCTGGCATTGATTTCCCTCACCAGGGTCGTGCCCGCGCTGGTGCCGTCCGATTTCCACAGCTCGCGGTTGCCGCTGCTGGCGGTCGCGGTGAAGTACACACTGCTCCCCACCGCAAACAAGTCCGCAGGCGACGACGAAGACCCGCCGGAGAAGATGTCTTTCACCATCAACGTCCCCACCCCGGTGCCGTCTGATTTCCAAAGCTCGGATCCACTGGAGCCGTTGGTCGCGGCGAAGTAGACGGTCGACCCGACAGCAAGTAGCGACGTGATGCTCGAGCTGGACGCGCCGACGTTGATATCTTTAACCATCACGGTCCCGCCGGCGGTGCCGTCGCTCTTCCACAGCTCAAAGCCGTTGACACCATTATCCGCGCGGAAGTAGAGCGTTCCGTTGGCGTCGACAAGGGTCGATGACAAGCCCGTGCCGGCACTGCTTGGGTTGATGTCTTTGACGAGATACGTGCCCGCGTCAGTGCCGTCGGTGCGCCAAAGTTCACGGCCGGTGCTGCTGCTGGCGGCGAAATAGCCCACGCCGTTCACCACGATGAAGTTGGCCGGGTCCGCAGAATTTGTGCCCGGCGCGATTCGCTTGACCAATCCGGTGCCGGCGGGAGTTCCGTCGCTCTTGTAAAGCTGAACCCCGCTCGTCCCTTCATCCACGGCCAGAAAGCTGATCTGACCGATCTTGCCCAGCAACGTCGCGCTCGAGTTCTTCGTCCCCGTCTCAATGTCTTTCAGGAAATGCTGCGCGCTGCTGCCGCTCGCCGCCATCGTGAGATCCACGCCCCACAATTCCCGCGACAATCCTTTTGCGATATCGAAGCCCGGCTGCGGGCCGCTCAAGAACAAATTGCTCCCCGCCCAGCCGTACCCGCTGATAAAGCTGCCTGAGCCCGACACGCTGAAGTCTGTGATCGGATACGTCCCCGCAGTCGTGCCGTCGCTGCGGAAGATCTCCCACTCGCGCGTTGCATCATAGCCGCTGAAGTAGATGTAGCTGCCGACTTGCGAAAAATACGTAGCGCTGTGCGGCGTATCGAACGCCTTCTGCGTTCCCAGCACTGTCCCGTCGGTTTGCCACATGCCGTCGAAGGACTTCGTGAAGTGCGCCCGATTGTTATACCAGACCCAGTTGCTGATCCCCCCGCTGGTGTTGAGCTCTTGCAGCTTGAAGGTTCCGTCAGTCGTTCCGTCGCTGCGCCAAAGATCGATGTTTGAACTGGAGCCGGTGTCGTTGGCGCCGAAGTACAAAATTCCGTCCGCCCCGCCGAGCATCCCGGTCTTCCCAAGCTGTGCCGCTCCACCCCCGCTGCCGAGTTGGATGTCCTTCACGATCGCGGTGCCCGCCGCCGTTCCGTCGCTGGAATACACCTCGCGTCCAGTGCCATTGCCCGGATCAGCCACGAAGAAGATCCGGCTGCCGGCGCGCACCAATGCCTGGACGTTATCCGCTGTCGTGCCCGTTAAATCCTTGACGATCGCGGTCCCCGGCGTTGTTCCGTCAGTCTTCCACAGCGAGCCGTCGCTGAAGAACAGCATCCCGTTCACGTCCGTGAAATCAAACGGCGCTGTGCTGCTGCTGAGCGTCTTGAGGAGCGTGCAGCCGCCCACCCTCCCATCACTCGACCAGATCTCCCAGATCGTCGAAGTCGAACGCGCCGTGAAGATCAACTTGCCGTTGGACACCGTCAGTTGCTGCGGCTCAGAATTGCCGGCGCCCGCGCGTAGGTCCTGCACCATCACCGTCCCGGCCGCGGTGCCGTCGCTCTTCCATAGCTCAGTGCCACTGGCCTCATCCGAAGCCGCGAAGAACAGCGACCCGTTGAAATTCACCAGCGAACTCGGCCGTGTGGTTGGGAAGGTTTTGAGGAGCGTGGTGCCCTGCACCGTCCCGTCGCTGCGCCAGAGCTCATAGCCGATGTTTTGCCGCTGCGCGGTGAAGAACATCGTGCCATTGACGTTTGTGAAGTCCGCTGGCACGGATTCGGCGGCAGCAGTGTTGAAGTCACCAAGCAGCGTCCCAGCCAACAGACGCCTGCATTCCAGGGGCTCTACGGCCGCAGCTTTGAAAATGCCACCCATCTTTCCCAATGCGCCCTTCCGGAAGTGCACTCGACAGTATACCACATCGTCGACGTACACGATCTTTAACGGAAGATGGCACACCTATAGCCCAAAATTCCCAGACCCCGGCGATTCTGCTCCACATGGCAAGACCTGTGAGCGCCAGCGTCTCGTGGGCCAAAAGGTAATCGTTTAAAATAGAAAAGCCGAAGAACGCTGTGCTGCGCTGTCCGGCTTCGCTTTTCGTATTGCGGCTGCGAATAGCTACATCGCCTTCGCCTTCGCCCGCACCTCTTCGATATCACCCACATACAAAAACGCCTGCTCCGGAATGCTGTCCACTTCACCATTGCAGATGGCGTCGAAGCTCTTCAGCGTGTCCGCGATCTTGGTGTAGACGCCTTTTTTGCCGGTGAATTGTTCGGCGACGAAGAAGGGTTGGCTGAAGAAGCGCTCGATCTTTCGGGCGCGGGAGACAATGAGCTTGTCTTCTTCGCTCAGTTCATCGACGCCGAGGATGGCGATGATGTCCTGGAGGTCGCGGTAGCGCTGGAGCATGTTCTGCACCTTGCGGGCGACGCGGTAGTGGTCTTCGCCGACGATCTGGGGGTCGAGCGCGCGGCTTGCGGACGCGAGGGGATCGACTGCGGGGTAGATGCCTTTGCTCGCGATGGAGCGCTCAAGGTAAATGAACGCGTCGAGGTGCGCGAAAGCGTTGGCGGGCGCGGGGTCGGTCGGATCGTCGGCGGGGACGTACACGGCTTGCACGGACGTGATGGCGCCGTGCTTGGTGCTGGTGATGCGTTCCTGGAGCTCGCCCATTTCCGTGGCGAGCGTGGGCTGGTAACCCACGGCTGAGGGCATGCGGCCCAGAAGTGCGGAGACTTCCGAGCCAGCCTGGGTGAAGCGGAAGATGTTGTCGATGAACAGAAGCGTGTCAGCGCCGGTTTCGTCGCGGAAGTATTCGGCCATGGTGAGGGCGCTCAAGGCGACGCGGAGACGGGCGCCCGGCGGTTCGTTCATCTGGCCGAAGACCATAACGGTTTGGTCGATGACGTGCTTGCCGGTGTTACCGATCTGGGCTTCCTGCATTTCGAGCCAGAGGTCGGTGCCTTCGCGCGTGCGTTCACCGACGCCGGCGAAGACGGAATAGCCGCCGTGCTGCTGGGCGATTCGCGCGATGAGTTCCTGGATGACGACGGTCTTGCCGAGGCCTGCGCCGCCGAACAGGCCGGCCTTACCGCCACGGAGGAACGGGGTGAGCAGATCGATCACCTTAATGCCGGTCTCGAAGACTTCGGCCTTGGGGGTGAGGTCGAGGAATTCGGGCGGCTCACGGTGGATCGGGCGGCGGGCTTCGGTCTGCACGGGGCCGCGGTTGTCGATCGGATCACCGAGGAGGTTGAAGACTCGCCCGAGGGTCTCCTTACCGACCGGGACGGAAAGTGGTGCGCCCGTGTCGACGACTTCGACGCCGCGGCGGAGGCCGTCGGTCGAGCCAAGGGCGACGGCGCGGATCTTCCCGCCGCCAAGGTGGCTGGCAACTTCGCCGGTCAATCGAATCGTTTGACCATCCTGCTGCGCGTCGATCTTGATCGCGTTATAGATGGCGGGAAGCTGATCTTCGGGAAATTCGGCGTCGAAGGTGGAGCCGATGACTTGGCTGACTTTTCCGGTAGCGGGCATGGATGGTCCTCGGTTTTGTGCGACAAGAGGAATCGCGGGCGCACGCGGAGCGCTGCGATCCCCTGGGCCGGGATTGTACAGAAGCTCCACAAGGGGGCAAGGTGGGGAAGGCTGAGGGGGTCCGTGACTGGTGACCGCGAAGGCGCAAGGACGCGAAGGCGTTGATTCTGCGGGAGTCGTACTGGTTTCAGAGAAAAAGGCATGTAGGCTCTGTCGCAGGGGGAGCGGCGATCCTTTGAACCGTTTCCGAAGGCGGGTTGGGTTGCGGAGCGAGAAGCGCTGATGCGCCAGAAGCTGTTCAACCTGACTGTGGTGGGGTCGCTGGTGCTGCTGGTGGTGACGGTCGCGCTCTGGGTGGTGAGTTACTGGTGGGGATTGAGCTTTTATTATACCTGGTCGGATTCCGGGAAAAGCACCACGACGGAGCTGGTGATGGTGTACCAGGGGCGATTCGGATTTGTTCATGATGCTCGGGCGTCGCGGTGGGACCATCGGCCGACGTGGAAGTTCAGCGCCGATCCGGCGGGCAGCAACCACAGTCCTTCAATTTTTCAATTCAGCTATTACCGAAGCAGCGATGGGCACGTGAGTGTGTCGGCGATGGGCGTGAGCGTCGATTTCAGTAAATCGGCCGGTTATGTCTCGCGCGTTGCCGCGATTCACGCTTACATGCCCACGGTGCTGTTGTCGGTCGCGCCGGTGGTTTGGGTTTGGAAGCGCCGCCGGCGCCACCCGGTCGGGCTTTGCCGCACGTGCGGATATGACCTTCGCGCGACGCCCGAGCGGTGCCCGGAGTGCGGAACGGCCGGGGACGGGAAGGCTTCCGCGTTCAATTGAATGCGGCCGCTCGACCGCGACCCTGGCGTCGCCTCTACAGGCAAACGGGGTCGTTACAGGGGAGTGCGTGCTTTTGCGATGTTACTGATGGAAGCCGTCCCTGGTGAAGAAGACATCGTATTGAACGTCGGTGGGGAGGGTGGTCATGGGGCGGATGTCCAGCACATGGGTCAGACCGGACCAGCTGAGGTGGAGGGTGTGGGGTTTGAAGCCTTTGGAGGTGAGGAAATCGATGAGCTGCTGGGCGCTGGATCCGGTTTGGCGGAGCCATTGGTCGGTGACTTCGCAGATGATCGCGAGGTTGGGGTAGGTGAGGATCTGGTCCATGCCGCGGAGGACGTGGTGCTCGAAGCCCTCGGTGTCGATCTTGATGAGGGTGCGATTTTGGAGCTGGTCGGGGGAGATCACGTCGTCGAGGCGGTTGATCTGGACTTTGAACTGGTGGGTTGCGCCGGGGACGGGGCGGAGGGTGAACTCGCCGGTATTTTTGTCGCCGCCGGAAAGTTGAAGCTCGCCGGGGGCGTCGCCGAGGCCCATCTGGTAGACCGTGGTGTTGCGGATGCCGTTGATGGTGAGGTGGGCCTTGGTGCGGTCGTAGGAGTCGGGATTGGGTTCAAAGGCGAAGACTTTGCCGGCGTCGCCGACGAGCTTAGCGCCGAGGAGGGTGTGGATGCCGTAGTTGGCGCCGATGTCGATGAAGGTGTCGCCTGGGCGCATGAATCGGCGGATGAGGAGGGGGACGTCTTTTTCGCCGTAGGCTCCGTCGTAGTAGTGCCAGCGGCTTTGCCATTGGGCGAGATCGACGGCGATGTAGGCGCCGAGATTTTTGTCGAAGAAGACCCGGTGGCGGTTGGGGGCGGATCGCCAGTCGGTGTCGTTGACGTCTTCGCCGCCGGCGAAGCGGAGGAGGACGTG
>DASVUC010000194.1:0-12078 GCA_036387255.1 Tepidisphaeraceae bacterium
TCTCCTCCCTCTCCCGTACCCGGGAGAGGGCAGGGGTGAGGGTCTACAAACGTTGGATTGACTTCCCCTACACCAACCCCCTCAACACCTCCAGATTCACCTCGTCCCAATCCCTCCCCTTCTCATCTTTCTCCTTCGGCGTCTCCAGAATCTTCGGCACCTTCTCAAACGCCTCATCCCGCACGAATCCCACGAACCCCTCGATCCCAATCTTCCCGCGCCCAATGTGATCGTGTCGATCCACCCGCGAGCCCAGATCCTTCTTGGAATCGTTGAGATGCAGCACCTTCACGCTCTTGATTCCCACCGTCTTCGCCAGCTGCTTTCGAAACTTCGCGTAACCCTTTCCGCGAATGTCGTATCCTGCCGCAAAAAGGTGTGCCGTGTCCAGGCAAACCGCCACGCGCTTCGGCTCCTTCACCCCCTCGATGATCTCCGCCAGATGCTCGAGCTTATACCCCAGCGAAGACCCCTGCCCCGCCGTGATCTCCAGGCACGTCGTCACCCCCTTCGCCTTCACCCGCTCATGCACTTCATCGAGCGAGCGAACGATCTTCGCGATCCCCTCCTTCTCACCCGCCCCCATGTGCGCGCCGGGATGCGTAACCAGATAAGGAATCCCCAGGAGTTCACACCGCGTCAACTCTTCCACGAAGAGGTCCACGCTCTGCCGCCAGAACAGCTCATTCGTCGCCGCCAGGTTGATCAGGTAAGAGTCGTGCGAAACGGTCTTCTTGAACTTCAACCGCTTCGCATGCTGCTTCCAAAGCCCAATGCAGATCGGCGTCAGCGGATTGCAGCGCCACTGCTGCTGATTCTTCGTAAAGATCTGCGCCGATTCCATCCCATACTTCTCCGCTTGGAGAAGCGCGTTGTGCAGTCCGCCTGCGATGGAGAGGTGCGAGCCGAACATTCAATCAATGATAGCCGCCCGCCTACCGTTTTCTGTGTCAGACCCCGTGTAGCCGCGACGCGCGGATTGCGGTCCTCACCCGACGTTCAAAAAACAGACGCCCCGTTGCCGGGGCGTTTCTACTGCACCTCGCCACCCACGGCGAGACGCTGGTCATAAATCTGCCGAACCACGCCGATGCCTTCTGCTGGCGGGCGACCAAGGCGCCGGCTGCGCCCACCATCGTCAGGCCCGGCAGCAACGCGGGCGGCAGCGGCACGGCCATCGAACCGGCGGAGATCCCCGCACACGCCACCGGCAGGAGCGGATCTTAGATGATCTTCATCGGATTTGTGCCGAATCCATCCACCGTCTCAGGAGCCATCAAGCCGTGAATCACAATGTGCTGCTTGTCCAGCGGCGTGATTCCCGCAAGCGTCGCGGCGTCGGCGGGTTGGTCAGGTTCACCTTGATCGGCCCGTACGGTGCAGCGCCTTCCAGCACAGAGATGAATCCGTCCTTGTTGGTGTCGCTGGCCATGGTCGGACAAAAAGCGTCTCCGCCGTTACAGGATCCCGTGAATGTGCTGGGGATGGACCTGCCGCAATCAGCGTGTCCATTGCCTTGGGCGGCGTGAAGGATTAAATTGATGCTTAGGCGGTCATAGGCGGTCGTTGCGCGCCACGCTTAACTGGGGCGGCGGTTGTACATTTGCCCGCATTGCCAACCGTTTCACACGGAGCCCCATGCCTCACGTCTCAAGATACCACTGCGCCGGCTTCCCCTCTCCACTGCACCTGGCATTGCTCATTCTGCTCGCCACGCCCTTTGTGGCCTTAGCGCAACAGCCGTTCACAGTTGTTGCCTTACCCGACACGCAGTATTACGCGCAGAGCACCAGCCGCAACGAGACCTACTTCAAGGGCCAGATGAATTGGATCGTCGCCAATCGCAGTGCCCACAACATCAAATTCGTGATGGGCCTCGGTGACATCCAGAACGACGGCAACCCCTACTACGCC
Source organism: Tepidisphaeraceae bacterium (assembly GCA_036387255.1). GTDB lineage: Bacteria > Planctomycetota > Phycisphaerae > Tepidisphaerales > Tepidisphaeraceae > DASVUC01. The sequence goes on from DASVUC010000194.1 coordinate 1,915, forward strand.
TCCGCAACCAATCCGTACCAGCCTGACTTCACACGCCCGACTGGACTGGTCGCAAATGAGCAGGAATGGATTAACGCAGACGCCTCGCTCGACATTCTCGATAAGGCCGGCATCCCCCAATCCATTGTCGCCGGAAATCACGACTACCTGGACAACACGATCAAGAAGGAGCCGATCTACTACCTCAAGTGGTTTGGCCCCCAGCGGTTCGCCGGGAAGTCCTACTTCGGCGGCGCCTCGCCCGAGACAACAACGTCGCTGGCGGGCATGAACACGTGGTACACGTTTGAAGGCGGCGGCCGCAAGTACCTCAACATCGGCCTGCAGTACGCACCGGATGAGCATGACCTGCGGTGGGCCCAGGAGGTCGTCAACCAGAACCCGGGGCTGCCCACGATCATCACCACCCACGCTTTCCTCGATACCAACAGCATCCAGTCCGGCCGCGAAAACATCTGGAACCAGTTCATCAAGAACAACCCCCAGGTCATCATGACGATGAACGGGCACATCACCGGCGCCTACCGGCAAACCCAAACCAACATCGCAGGCGACGCGGTGCACGAGATGCTGGTGGACTATCAGTTCACCGACTTCTCCCCTTACTACCGCGGCGGCGGTTACCTGCGTCTGCTACAGTTCGACCCGGCCGGCAAAGCGGTGCACGTGAAGAGTTACTCGCCTGTGATTGGTAATTATCTCACCGACGCAGCGAATCAATTCGACTTGCCGCTGGACCTCGACGACCGCTTCGGCCGCATCGGCAACGTGCCGCGGAAACACTCGATCGTCGCATTCCGGCAGGGCAACGCGGCATACGCTGGCGCCAAAGACACCTATGTCTCACAGGTTACAACGACCGGCTCGAACGGAGTCGCCACAACCCTGCTGGTCGACGGCGACGCCGACGATGTCGCGGCGGGGGCACAACAGAACCAGGCGATCCTGCGCTTTGATGGATTGTTCGGCACCGGAGCGGGCCAGATTCCGCGGGGCGTGCAGATTGAGTCCGCGACGCTGACGTTGATGACCGCCACCACCACCAACGGGTACAGCAACGAGCCGATGTCCGCCTACCGCATGCTGGGCAGCTGGGGGGAGAACTCAACGTGGGATACCTTGGGCGAGGGTGTGACCGCTGATGGCCTCGATGCCATTCTCGCCGCCAACGGCACGGTCGTGCCATCGGTGAAGGGCGGCACCGTTAGCTTCGATGTAACCGAGTCGCTGGCGGCATGGTTGGCGGGAGCCCCCAACTTCGGGTGGGCGATCCTCCCCGGTAGCGGCAGCGATGGCTGGCGCTTCTATTCCAGCGACGACCCCACGCTCAGCAATCGCCCCCTCCTCTCCGTCACCTACAGCACGGCCCCGGAGCCCGCGGGAGCGTCACTCGCGTTAGCTGCCGCGTTGCTCCGACGGCGCAGGAGATCCGCCCGGGCATAGCGTCTGAGCGTGGAGATACTCTCTTCATGAAGCTGCCAACTACGCCGCCGTACTCATGCCCCATCACCTGCGATACGCGTCATCGCTGACCTTCTCCAGCCACTCCACAGCCTTGCCGTTGAGCTTTTCCTGAATGGCAATGTGCGTCATTGCCGTGCTGGCGGTCGCGCCGTGCCAATGCTTCTCACCGGGTGCAAACCACACCACATCGCCCGGACGGATCTCCTCGACCGCCCCGCCCTCGCGCTGCGCCCAGCCGCAGCCGCTGGTCACGATCAATGTTTGACCTAGCGGGTGCGTGTGCCACGCCGTGCGGGCGCCCGGCTCAAAAGTCACGCTCGCACCCGCGGCCCGTGCCGGTTCAGGCGCATCGAAAAGTGCATCGATCCGAACAGTACCCGTGAACCAATCCGCTGGTCCCTTGCCCGACGGGTGCTTGCCAACGCGCGTGATCTCCATCGCGACTCCTCCAGTTGAATGACCAGCCAGATTGGACAATCGTCACGGCCATTCACCTACCGTCCGATCATCCGTCACTGCTTCTTCGACCCCAAGTTGAACCGGCACCGCGTGGCCGCTTGTGAATCCGGATCATCCACCGTCGAACCTGAGGCTGGGAGCAACAAGCTTAGGCTTTTGGTGGAAGCGATCTCGCGTTCATAACTACCACTCAATCGGTTTCCGGTCTCGAAAGAAGCCGCCGGTGGGACCGTCCTCCGGCAGCGTCGCAAGCCACACCGCCGTGTCGGCTCCCTCATCCGGGCTTCGTGTCGCGCTCTCTCCGCCCATTCGCGTCCGCACCCACCCCGGACACATCGCGTTCACTTTCACCGACGACGGAAGCTCTTTACCCAGTCGCACCGTCAGTGCGTTCAGCGCTGCTTTGGTGACACCGTAATCGCCGGGGCCGCCCAGACCCTCCGCAAAGGATCCCCACCCAGAGGATAAATTGACGATCCGCCCGTACCTGCGCGCAACCATGTTTGGCGCGAGCGCGCGAATGAGCCGAATCGGTCCCGTCACATGCACCGCAATCGCCTCCGCAATCTCCTCGTCAGTCAGCTCAAGCAGCGGCCTTTCGTGCAACACTCCGGCGTTGTTGACCAAGATGTCCACCGAACGTCCGGATTTCTCGATCGTCGCGACGGCCGCATCGATCGTGGCCGCAGCGCTGAGGTCCAGATGAAGCGGCCGCACGTCAAGGCTCTCCCGCCGCAACGAATCGGCCGCGCTCTCACCAGCTTTAACATCACGCGACCCGATGAACACCGTATGACCCAGCGCCGCAAGTTTGCGAGCGATAGCCAGGCCGATGCCGCGATTCCCTCCGGTGACGAGTACGATTCGGTTCATGGACCATCACCCTTGGCTATTAGAGCAGGTTCTGTGCGGTTCCATGATGCCACGGACGTCACTGATGGAGAACACCCTGCCCATGCGGCTTCTCCTGCCCCGGCTCCGGGCCCAGCGGATCGCGCACGGTCGTCGCTCGTCTCACAAACATCGACCGCACGCCTTCCGGCAGATCTTCCACGCGCATTTGCGGGTTTGCTTTGAACGGCGTGTACAGCGGGTCGCCAATGCACGTCATCATCCAGCTCACCTGCGGTAACGTGCTCCAGTACGTCTCGGCCAGCGAGATCTTCCCCGTCAGCAGCAGCGGAAAAAATTCATCCGGCACCGGAAACGCATCCAGGTAAGGCTCCGCGACCGCCCCCATCGTCACCGCAACCCCTTCATTCAGCAGGTTCGCGCACCAACCCTTCTCGCCCTCCAGGTGCAGCGTCACGCACTCGTAGCTGGCAATGTGCACCGCCACCGCGCCCGGTTTGAACGTGCCGGGCGGAATGAAATTCCGCACGCTGTACCACCCGGTGTACACGGACATGTCCTTCACGCTGTTCGGTGGAAACAGCCCGACCTTCGTGTCCAACGTCAGCGGCATCTTCGTGCTGGCGCGCACCATCGTCGCCAGGTGCGTCAGCGTGTTGTCGAATGAGGCGTATCCACCCTTGCGATCGATCTTCCCATCCAACCCCAGGCCGCCCGTCGCGTCGATAGCGAACCTCCCCTGCAACCCATCCTTCTCCGCGCGCAGCGACGAGAGGATGATGTTGTTCACCAGCGCCTCCTGCGGCGCATCCAGCCGCATCACCATCATCACCGGCAGCACCGGCCGATCCCGATACTTGTAGTTCAGCAGGTTCGGCAGCGACGAGCTGCGCGGATAGAAATTCCACCAAAGCGTCGCCAGCTCGTTATCAAAGGCCGACGCCGTCCCGTCGTTCATCAGATAATCCTGAAGCGACCGAAGCAGGTTCAGCGTCCCAAACAGACCGAAATCCTTCGGCGCAATTTCCCGCAGCCGCTGCCGCGCGTCTGCTTCATACCGCGACTCTTCCAGCCGCTGGATCTCCAGCTTCTCCGACTCAACCTCCCCCCGCCGGCTCATCCACTGCTGCGCCGCCTCGGCAGGAAAAATCTTCGCCAGCTCATCATCCTTAAACTGCCGCAGCACCTCCGCGTTGCCCGAAAGCTTGTCCAGGATCTGAATCATCCGCTGCGCGTTCTTCTGCGAAATCCCCCCTACCGCCGAACGAAGCGCCCGATCGATCGTCCCCAGCGCCGCCGTCGCACGAGGCCCGTAGGTCTCCAACGGTCCCGCGCCAGCGGATTGAAAACTTGGATCGATCTGCCTGGCAAACGCTTCCGCTTCTTCTACCGCGGCCGCGGTGTCCTGAAGCGTCTTATCGAACTGCCCCCGAACCGTCGCCAGCTCCTGTTGCTCCGAAGCCGTCGGCTTCTTCCCCGAAATCCGCAGCGGCACGCCATAAAACGTGACGATGCAGCGCACCTTCTCCTGGAGCTTGTGCTGGCGGATGTACTTGCGAATCTCCGGAACGACATCCCGCTCGTAGTTGTCCCACGAGATCTCGTCATTGTTCGGCAGCTTCAGCGAAAGGATCCGCCCGTCCGGCACCAGCCGAGCCTTCGCATAGAACTGCGCCAGCCGCTCCCCCGCCGGGTTCGTCGAATTGGTGAGAAGCAGCAGCTCATCCGGCGCCAGCGCCCAGGCGCGCGACACCACCGCCAGCACAATCGCGATCGAGCACAGGAGAACGCGCCGCTTCACGGGAAGATGCTAGCAGCCCACCGCGGCTTAAGTCGACCCACCGGTCGCGTCCGGCCCCGTCGCGAACGGCGTCGCGGGAATAACCGAATCGCTCCCCGTCGTTCCCGCTCCACCCGCGCCACCCTGCTGCTGCTGCGCCTGCTCGATCATCGTCACCAGCGCCTTGATCTCGCGCAGCGATTCCGGACTTCCCCAAAGCAGCACCCAATCCACATGCCAGTTGCATCGCTCAAACGTGCAACCCTCCAGGTGATACACCGTCTCGCGAAGGACCAGCGTGCACCCCACAAAACTACAGCGCACAAATGCCTGCCCCGAGATGTAGAGGGTCTGGTTGCGGAACACTTCCCCTTCGTGCTTGGTCAGCAGCATGTCGTCTTTCTCCTTCGCTGTATGGACGCGGGCGGATGATAGAGCAATAGAGAGTGGTGCGAAAGCCCCCTGCCGCGCAGAATGAGTGGAATGAAAATCATCAAATGGGTTGTGCTCGGGCTCGTGCTGCTGGTCGTCGCGGTCGTCGTCATCGTCTACCTGAACCTCAACCGCATCGTGAAGCGCACCGTCGAAACCCAAGGCACCCAGCAGCTCAACGTCGCCACCACGCTCGACGGCGCCGCGCTCTCCCTCTTCGGCGGCTCGCTCAAGCTGGACGATCTGGAGATCGCCTCGCCCCCCGGATTCTCCGCTCCCAAAATCCTCTCCCTCGACGACGCAAAAGTGCGAGTCTCCTACGGCCAGCTCAAACAAGATCCCGTCCACGTGCAACTTGTCGACCTCAAGGGCCCCAAGCTCGTGATCGAACAATCCGGCGGCAAGTTCAACTTCAACGCGCTCATGGACAACAGCGCCAAGACCGAAGACAAACCCGCCGGCGATCCCAATCGTCCAATGCACGTGATCATCGATCAGCTCAACATCACCGACGCCATGGTCGTCATTCGTCCCGGCATCCCCGGCTTAGCCCAGGAAATCAACGTCCCCCTGCCCGCGGTCAGCATGCAGAAGGTCGGCACCGGTGAGGGGAACCAGAACGGCGCCGCGCTCAAGGACGTGGTGATGGACGTCATCACCACCATGGCCGCCAAGGCTGCCGATTCCGACAAGATCCCGCCCGAGCTCAAAGCCCTTCTCTCTGGAAATCTCCGCGAGATGGCCGGTAAACTCGTGAACGAGCAGGTGAAAAAGCTGACCGCCGAGGTTCAGAGCAAACTACCGCCCGAAGCCGGCAAGGCACTCGAAGGCGTGTTGAAAGACCCCAAAGCCGCCACCACCAACCCCGGCGCAGCCATCCAACAGGGACTCGGCGGCCTGCTCGGTGGGCAGAAGGATCAACCCAAGACCGAAGCGAAGAAAACGAAGAAACCCGCGACGCGCCCCGCGCCGTAACCGCCAACGGATGAAGCATCAAGAATAAACGGCGCGGCCAACGGTTAATAACCCAACCGCCGGTGCGCGATCACGTGCGCCGCCACCATCAGTAAGAGCACCACACCTGATGGCTCCGGCACCGCCGCCGCCCCCATCGCCGCCAGCCCCACTGCGCTGAGCGGGTTGCTCTCCCCCAGCCCCAGGTTCGCATCGATCGCCAGATAATCATCCGGCGTAATGCTCAGGTCAAAATTCCAATCCCCAGCAAACCAGGCGCTCCCCGCCGCCAGATCCGCCGCCCCGAGATTCGAATCCACCGCACCGTAATCATCCGGCGTCACCATCCCATTGAAATCCGCGTCGCCGATATACGTATACTTCCCCGCAACCGCACGCGCCCCCAGCGTCTGCCCCGATCCAAACGGAAAATCCGTCGCCCCAACCAGCGCATTATCAAACAGCGCCAGGATTGGATGCCCCGCCGCCACCTGTCCGGTGGACGAGATGATTCCCCTCTTCGTGCCATCCGTCGCATCGGCGTAGCCCAACATCACCAGCGCCTGAAGCGCACTGAAATCTCCCGCGTTCACCACCAGGTCATTATTCGTCAGATCCAGCGCCGCCGACCGATCAACCGACAGCGCATCCACCAGCATCATCGAAGCAAGCGCCCCGCTCGTGTTCACCCGCAGCGTCCCCCCCGCCACGTTCACTTCCCGCGCCCGCACGCGATTCACCGCCAGCGTCCCCGCCCCCGCCTTCGTCAACTTCACCGTCATCGGCTGAAGGTTTGTCACGTTCAGCGTGCTCGCCGCCGGCGTCACCGTGATCGCCGTGTCATCCTTCAGCGCCAGCGGCGCCGCGATATTGTGCACGCCCGCCGAAACGTTGATCGCCGCCGATCCGCTCGTCACGTCCAGGTTGATCGTCCCGCTGCCGTTGACGTTGTACGTCTTGCTGTTGTTGAAGTTGATCGTCCCCGCGGTGACGGGATTGCTCACCGTCACGATTCGCTCCAGCGTGATCGCGCTGCCGAAGTTCACCGTCGCATCCACAAAATTCGGCGCAGCGCCGCTCCAGTTCGTCCGCAAGCTCCAATCCGATGAGCTGTTCACCTTCCAGGTCCCCGTCACCTGCGCCCCCGCCACCGGCAACCCAAAGTGGTTCCGCAACTGCACCATCATCTCTTCCAGCGTCACCACCTCGACCTTGTTTGGATCCAGCGCGTTCACCAGCGCCATCAGGTTGCTCATCGGGTCCCCGCTCCCCGTCCCGTCCGGCCCCGCCGTCGACCACGGGTGAACGTTGACAATGCTGTAAGACGCCTGATCGTCCAGCGGATCCTTATGCACTTGGTTGTTCAGCGCGCTGGCCAGCGACACCGCCGTATCCGCCCCATCCCACAGCGAATACTTCACCGACAACACCGGCTTTCCGTTGTGCCACTCCAGCTTGCCGTTGTTTCCCTTGTAGTAATGGTCGTACGTCTTGTACATGATCCCCGACACCTGCTCCTGATCCAGAATCGGAAACAGCTTGCTCGTGCTGTAGTTCGGGTCCAGGATTGAAACGACCTTCAAATCCGCCGACGCCATGCTCGATGCGACGTCCGAAGCAAGCCCGTTGATGTCCGGATAGATGCTCGGAAACTGCGTCCCGTTTCCGCCCGCCGCAACGAAGTTGTCCTTGTACGTTCCGTCCGATGCGTGCTCATAGATGTAGTTGTGCGCGATCGGGCTCATGTCCTTCAGGCTCGGCGAGAAATCCCACGTCATGTTGAACTTCCCCCGGTTCGGCGAGCCATACCACTTGGGATCGGTCGCAAACGCATTCGTCAGCCATTGGCTGTTGTCCCCGTCGCTCATCACGAACGCCACGTAATGCTTCCCCGCCTTCGTCGCCACGTTTCCCGCCGCATGGCTCTTCTGCTGCGCGATCGGCACCTTCCACTTCGCCATCGTGGAGGTGCTCCAACTGTAGTTGCTCGCCACCACCTGCTGGTTGTTCTGTGACGCCTGCGCAAAAACATCCACCTCGCTGTCCGCCCACCCGAAGATCCTCCCCTGGTGGTTCTGGTTCGACGCGTACGGATTCAACTGCGTCGGACTGCTGTAATACACAAACCCCTTGTTCATCACCGCGAAGTCCCGCAGGTGGTGATCAAAGTACAGCGCCTGGTGAAACAGCATGTCCTTGTTGAACTGATTGGCGTACGTCGAGTAGGCGCTCGCGTACGTCATGCTCCGCGCATCCGCCACCTGCGGGAGGCCATTCAAGATCGCCGTCAGCCGAGTGCTGGAGTCCACGATGATCGAGTTCGTCACCCCCGCAATGCTGGTTGCGATGTTCAACGAATCCGGATTGCTGCCCGTGTCATACAGCACGTACCCGCTGATCTTGCTCTTGTACTTCGAGATGAAGAAAGAAGGGTCCGACTGCACCTGCGACGTCACGCTCGGATAGCTCGCCTTGAGCTGATCCAGCCAGAACCGCGGGTTCGGCTGATTCCCGTTGTCCGGCGAAAGCATCACCTCCCCATTGGTCGTCCGATTCACCACTCCCGCCAGCGAGGACATCATCGCGTTCTGCGCAAAGTTCCCCATCGGATAGACGTAAACCGTCGCTGGCAGCTGCCCCTGAGCCCCCGCCCCGACAGCCAGCCCCAGCACAAGAACTCCGAAAGCGAACCTGGACCAGAAGTGTCGCACAAATAAAAATCGCACTGCTCTCTCTCCACCCCCCAATCTACCAAAATCCCCGCATCCTCAGCAGCGCCAAAAGATCTACCGTGGCATGGGCGTCTCGCCCATGCACCTCATTCACTGACCCAATAAAATCCCCCCGCGCTCCGCCGCAAAACTCCGAATCCCCTCAATCACCCCCCTCACATCGCCATCCGTCATTCCCGGAAACAGCGGCAAAGTCAGCATCCGCCTCGCCTGCTCCTCCGCCACCGCCAGCGCCGGCTGCTCCCCATAACACGGGTAAAGATGCACCGGATAATAATGCACCCCCGTGCTGATCCCACGCCCGTTCAAGTGTGCCGCCAAGTCATCCCGATGCTCCGCGCGGATACAGTAAATGTGCCACGACGACCCAAACCGCTCATCATCCTGCACCGGCAGCTCAACCACCCCCCGCAACCCCTCGTTATACGCCGCCACAATTTCCCGCCGCCGCGCATTGCCACGATCCAGCTTCTCCAACTGCACCAAGCCGATCGCCGCCGCGATATCGTTCAGATGACACTTCTGCCCGATCTCGCTCACGATGTACTGCCACCAGTATTGCCGATTCGAGTCCGTGCGCGTCCACGTGTCGCGATCGATCCCCAGCCACCGCAGCCGCCGCGCCCGATCGTACTGCGCCCCGTTAGTCGTCACGATCGCGCCCCCATCCCCCATCGCCAGGTTCTTCACCGCATGAAAGCTGAAGCACGTCAGGTTCCCCTCCGACCCCACGCTCTTCCCGTAGTACCGCGCCCCTGCCGCATGAGCTGCATCCTCTATGATCGCAATATCCGCACCGATGCGCTCCCGCAGCCCCCGCACATCCACCGGCCGCCCCGCGTAATGCACCACGATCACCGCCTTCGTCTTCGGCCTAATCTTCCTGACAATGTCGTCAAACGAAATGCCGAGTGTATCTGCTTCAACGTCCGCGAAGACGACCCTGGCTCCCCGGTACAACACCACGTGCGCGGTGGAGACAAAGGTAATCGTGGGCACGATCACCTCGTCGCCTGGCCCGATATTTAGGAGGTGCAGGGCAAGATCCAGCGCCGCAGTGCACGAGTTCACACCCACAACAAACTCGGCGCTAATGTAGTTCCCGAAGGCCCGCTCAAACTCCGCTGTCTTCGGCCCCAGCCCGATCCAGCCGCTCTTCAGCACTTCAGCGACCGCCCTGGCCTCTTCCTCGCCTGTCGTCGGTTTGAACACTGGAAGCATCACGTCTCCACTCAACCCGCGCCAGCCGGCTATCGCTCCACCGAAACAATATCAGCTGCTCCGTAACGTTCCGTTAAGCGCTGACGCGTGTGCCCGAACCAGTCCGTCGCGGTGATGCCATAGAACAGGACGTTGAGGAACTTCCCATCGCGGCAGACGTGATCGCGCAGCAGGCCCTCTCGGGTCATCCCCATCCGTTCAACCCCGCGGGCGATGATCGTGTTGGTCTCCAGCGTTTCAATGTAAGCCTTATTCAGCTCAAGCGACTCG
>DASVUC010000195.1:0-4058 GCA_036387255.1 Tepidisphaeraceae bacterium
TGCATTTGAATCTGATCCAACTCTAAAGGTGACGAGTTGGAAGGTCGTGCGCGTTGATCTCGGGGCGATTGATCCGGGTACGATCGCGCGAGAGGCGAAAGGCGTCTTGAAGATCACGGGGACGGGGTTGAGCGAGAACATTTCCGTTTCGCTTCGTCCGCGAGATGGTCGGGTGGTGGCGCGGGTGGGGGATGTGTCGCGGACATTTTCGCGGACGCAGATTCGGAAGATCGTCATCAACGGGCAGGCGGGGGATGATCAGATTGTGATCGGGGCCGGGGTGATGGGGGTGTCGGTGGATGGCGGGGATGGGGATGATTCGATCCTGGGAGGCGAGGGAGCGGATTATCTCGGCGGCGGTTGGGGGAAAGATTCGATCAGCGGGGGCGGGGGGAATGATCTTCTTTTCGGTGGGGCGGCGATGGATCGAATCCGGGGAGGGGCGGGGAGGGATGTGACGCAGAAGGATTTGCTGGATCGGGTGGAGAAGGATGTGGAGGTTGTGGGATAAATGGACGATGGGTGCAGGGGAGCGGGCACGCCCGGTGTGTTGACCGGGTGCTAAAGACCGATAGCGGCGGGGTTATCGGACGGGGCTTCGGGGAGTTAAGTGGATGTCGTTGCTGTCCGATGGTGGGATGGGAGACACTCTATGCACCGTCAGGCACGATCCGGTATTGCGATGGTTTATATTGCGGTGGGACTGCTCACGTTCTGCGGGCTGGCTTCGCTGGCGGTGGACTATGGGCGGGCGCAGGTGGCCAAGACCGAGCTTCGCCGCGCGGCGGATGCGGCCGCGCTGGCGGGGGCGACGCAGTTGGGCCTTTACACCGCGGTAGAGACGGCCGCGGTCGCGTATGCGGGAGCAAACACGTGCGATGGCCAATCGGTGGTGCTGGATAAGAACCTGGACCTGGAATACGGGGACTGGAACAAGTACACGCGCACGTTCACGGTGCTGCCTGCGGCGCAGAAGAACAGCGCGACGGCGCTGCGGGTGACGTGCCGGCGGACGACAGCGCGGGGGAACGCGCTGCCGCTGTTCTTTGGGAAGATGGTGGGCGCCGGCACGGTTGACATTACGGCGTCGGCGACGGCGGCGGTGGTGCCGCCGGGGTTCAGCATGGTGGGGCTGGACTACATCAGCATGAAGGGCAACGCCTCGGCGAGCTACTGGTCGAGCACGGGGGATTACACCGGGAACGCGGGGAATATTGCCTCCAATGGCAACATCACCAGTTCAGGCAGCTCGAGCATCACAGGGACCATTTGGAAAACAGCCGGCGCCACCGTCACGGGCGTGAGCTCGCTGTACACGAAGACAATGCCTGCCTCGCTGACTTATGCCAATCCGACGCTGCCGAGCCCGTACAGCCTCTCGTACAACGATGATGGGAACATCACGGGCCAGTACAACCTCGTCAACGGCACCAAAGATTTCTCAGCCGGTAACAACAAGGTGGTGTATTTCGCAGGCGGTGTGTATGTGTTCACCAACTTTTACGCTCACGCAGGCGCCACGCTTTACTTCAACGGTCCCAGCACGATTTACTTCAGCGGGACCTTCCAGCTGGACGGCAAGGCTGTGACGACGGGGAGCGTCTCAAAGAACCTCACGATCATCGGAACGACGATCAACGGCAGCGGGCCGGGCAATTTGACCGTTGCGTCTGCATCAACGCTGTATGCCACGATCCTGGCGCCGCAATCGAACATCACGTTGTCGGGCAATGGCGCGATATACGGATCGATCGTGGGCAAGAGCATCACAATGACGGGCAGCTCGAGCGTGTACTACGACATGTCGCTGCCGGGGAGCAATGGGTCCAATGGGTGCATCATGCTGGTGCAGTAGTGGTGCGCATGTACGATCGTCAAAGGGTCCGATGTCGAGAACTGTAACGGAGGAGTTAAAAGTCCAGCTTGAGGAGCACGCCTTGCCCGGGGGCGAGCCAGACATACTCGCCTTCGAAGTTGGTGAGGTCGCCGGTGTAGGGGGAGAGGAGTTGGACTTTCTTCGGCGGCTTTCGGTACTCCGGGTCGCAGGGGAAGCTCTTGGTGAGGCTCTTGTTGACGATCATGCACCAGCGGGAGCCGTCTTCGTGGGTGAAATCGCCGGCGAGAAATTCAGGATTTGCCCGGGTGATGAGTGAGTCGCTCGTGGGCTTGTGCGTGCCTGTGGGAAGGTTGCCGAGGTGGTAGACATCGTTGCTGGTGAGCTTCAACAGGGTCGGAGCGAGCTTCTGGATTTGCAGGTTGACGTTCTGGAGCCAGTACCAGGTTTGGGTTTTGTGTCCGAACTGATCGATGGGCGCGAGGCGGTAGTTGCCGACCTTGGGGGCTTCATAGGTGAAGTAGGAGATGCCGCGGGCGCCGTAGGCGAGGGTGGTGTAGACCTCGAAGCGCAGGCCGTTGAAGGTGGGCTCGGCGAAGTTGAAGTGGGAGACGGAGAGGACGATGTTCCAGAAGGGCGTCTTAGCCTTGTTGGCGGCGGTGCGCATTTGCTCGAGGTTTTGGAAATACTGTCCGCCGAGTGAGCCGTCGTCGAAGAGGGCGTAGTGGTCGTAGCTGAGAATCGTGGGGTGGCAGGTGGCGATGAACTTGTCGAGATAGGTTTGGTAGTCGGCGACGCCGAGCTGCTCGGGGATGGCCACGTTGGGGAAGAGGTTGATGTACGGCCACTTGCCGGGGGCGAGCTCGCGGACGACGGAGGCGAGTTTTTCCAGACCTTCAAAGTAGTTTACGGGGGGTTCGTCGCGCAGGTAGTAGCCGAAGACGGCGGGGTGGTTGCCTACTTCCTTGATGAGGCTTTCGACGTTGGCGCGCGCCTTGGCGGCGTCGACGTTGGTCCACTCGTAGCCGCTGGTGCGGGGGTCGGAGACGATGGCTTTTAAGCCGGCGGCGTGGACGAGGTCGAGGTCTTTGGGGTAGACGAAGCCGGCGACGGTGAGGCCGCAGTCGTGCATGGTTTTGAGGGCGGCGGGGTCGGAAGGGGCGTGGTTCCAGGGCATGATGGGGAAGAAGGGTTTTTCCTCTTTGGTCGTGGGTTGAGTGGATTGAGCGAAAGTGGTGGCGGTAGCAAAGAGGGTGATTGCGAGGAACTTCAAATTGAGCATGGGGGGAAGGTAGCGGAAGAAAATGCGGGAGGGAACTCAGGCTCGCTTAGTCCAGGAAAGGACGTCAGATAACATCCGGAGCGCGCTGGCGAAGGGATTGCGTGATCAACGTTCCCTGCTAGATGCTTGAGAGTACCTCAGCATGACAATCTTCTTCAGGGTTGGCTTGCGGGGAGGTTCTGGGGCAGGAGGAGCTCGAAGGCTGCTAATCTCGTTTCGCTGACGTGGATGCCGTCGGTGTTGTCGACGACGCCGAGGAGGATGCGGCGGGTGGGGGAGAAGGTGGGGCCTTGGCAGAGGCCTTCGAGGTTCTCGCCGTTGGCGTCGAAGATGAAGTTGTCGAAGAGGAGGGTCTTGGTGACGGGAGTGGGGTGCTGGTCTTTGAGCGAGGGGAGGTTGGAGATGTCGGTGGCGCTGGTGGTGTCGGCGTAGAAGATTCTCGTGCGAATGGAGGGTTTGCGGTCGAGGGTTTCGGCGGCGCTGCGCTCGAGGGCGATGAGGTGGTGATCGTCCAGGGCGACGAGGTCGCACAGGCCGATCTGGCCGGCGAAGGCGTGGACGCCGCTGGTGGGGTAGAGGAATTGGGACCCAGGGCTAAAGCCCCGGGCCTGGCCCGGGGGGGCGGCGTTGCGGGCGTATTGCTGGATGCGGCAGCGGGTGGAGGAGGTGAAGGGTTCGGCGATGAGCTTTGTGTTGCCATCGGAGATGAGGGCGCGTTCGGGGGAGGTGAAGAGGGTTTGCTTGTCGGGGGCGAGGGTCAGGGATTCGAAGCCTTGGTTTTTGACGATGTTGGAGCGGTCAAAGATCTTTGGGATGAGGAGGTCGAAGCGCTTCTTCCCGGTGGCGAGGTCGTAGGCGTGGATGGAGGGCGTGTCTTCTTCGCTGAGGAGGATGGTGTTCTCATCCAGAAGCGCGGCGCCTTCGAAGTCGTGGGTTTCAGAG